>CAYMGG010000092.1:0-18107 GCA_964389915.1 uncultured Planctomycetaceae bacterium | reverse complement strand
GTTCACGTCGCCTGCCTCATGATCACCCTGGGGAAGTTATAGAACTGCTTCTAGTCTTCTTCTCCTTCAAGACCGCGTTTACTCCCGGTTGCTGGGCGGCCGACTATTATCGCGCCAAACGCGAAAAAGGAGTCGACCACTATGCGGCTCTGCGTTGCCTGTCCCAACGCAGGATCAAAGTCCTGCACCGCCTATGGCTAGATCGCGTCCCCTATGACGAGCAACTCCACCAACAAAACCGCTGTCTACATGGAGCCGGCATCGCATGAACAACTACGCATTCACGACTCGCCGGAGGAATCGCCTATTGACATACAGAGTCCCCCGAAACCGCTACCAGTGTAACTGTTAGTGTTTTGGGTTAAAATTTGGGATTGAAGGAGGGCAGCAGATGGCTAAGCGGGTGAATGTGGAGAAGGCGATTCGGTTGTTACGGGAGGTGGAGGTGCTGCAGGGGCAAGGCCGCAGTATCGCCGAGGCCTGCCGGAAGCTGAGTGTCACAGAGAAAACCTATTACCGATACAAGAAGGAGTTCGGCCGGCTGGAGATCGACCAGGCCAGGCGGTTGAAGGACCTGGAGTCGGAGAATGTCCGGCTGAAGAAGCTGGTGGCGGACCTGAGCCTGAACAACGCCGTGCTCAAGGAGGTGGCGGCGGGAAACTTGTAAGCCCGGCGAAGCGCAGACCCTCGCCAGCGCGGATTGCAGCTGATTTTGGGAGCGACCGCGGCGGAAAAGGTGAGCCTGCGGGTGCACAATCTGGGGCCCTCGGCCGAGTCGGTCAATTTGACCCCGAGCCTGCCCGAAGGCTTGAGCTTGACCGCGCCGGCGGGCGAACTGTCCGTAACCGTTCCGCCGCAAGGCTATCAGAATCTCGACTTGGTCCTGCAGGTCCGGAACGATCCGCGCTTGCTCTGGAATTCTCCAGCGTTGCGGCTGACGGGCCGGACCGCTGGCGGCCTGGAGCTTTCGCCTTTGGTGCTGCATTTCTCCGTGGTCAGTGAAAAATTGGAGGATTGGCTAAGCGCCATGCCGAACCAGACCCTCATTCCGCTGGAGCTGGCGGCCAACTGGCAGGACAACGTGGTCGGCGGCTGCCAGAGCAACCTGGTCCCGGGCGCATTTGAAGGTCGGGGCTGGCGTCAAGGGCTACAGTTCCCGGCCAAGTGCGATGCCTGGGCCTATCCCTATTTCAACCTGCCGGAAACCGTCAAATTTCGCGAGAACTGGCGCTTGCTCGTCAGGGCCAGGTGCCAAGGGGCGGCCACGGTTCGGTTGATGCTGATCGAAAACGACGGTTCGGCCTACATGACCGCCAATGCCATTATTCCTGACGATGGGGAGTGGCATGTTCGGGCCCTGGCGTCTTCCGACTTCATGCTCATGAGTTTCCAATCCGATGATGAGAACACCCGGCTCGACGCGGAGCAGATTCATCGGCTGCAGTTGGGCCTCAACAGCTCAGCCAAAGACGGGCATAACGAAGTGGAGGTATCGGCACTGTATCTCGTGCAGCCGTGATTCGCCCGCGTGGAAGGAGATTAGGTGCGCTGATCTCTGTTCCTGTCGGGAGAAACTCTAATTGCTTGCTTATTCCATCCGAAAACTACACAGACAGCGCCGCCGTGATCTGTGCGGAGTCTCCCGCGGCGCATTTCGTGTTGAAATGCGCCGCCGCGTGAGCCCATTCTTGACTGCCAGTTGCGTTTCTTCTTTCGTCGCGGAGCACTACTTCGCTTCCGTTACGTCTAGTGTGCCCAGAATGTGCCAACCGGTCAGCCGCTCGGTTTCGTTGCCCAGGCTGATGTCGGGATTCTCCGCCGCAGGATCGCTGAAAAAACCGACGGCGAATTTATAGGTACCTGCCGGAACCGCAAAGGCAATTTTTTCGCTGATTTGTCGAGGCTCTGCCGGCGCCCAATCCCCCGGGCGCGTATTCTCATGGTCAAACTTGGCGGTGACGATTTCGCCAGGGCCGATCAGCGCAGACCTGACCGCACAGGGGATGAAGATGTTGGCCAAGCCTTTATTTTCCCAGGTGAATGACGCCTCAAATTGCGCTCCCGCGGCGATCCGTTTGGGCAGCAGCAGCTCGTTCAGTAGGAAATGATAGCCCATCCGGTTGGAAAGAAGCTCGATGAATGGCCGGTGATTTTTGACGAATTTGTCGCCCATGTCGTATTGCCCGAGATTCTGATAGGTGAACATGCCGCGGGTTGTATCGGCCGAAATCCGCTCCTCCAACTGGTCCCCCCAGGCATAGCGCTGCCCATCGTTAAGGCGGTGCCGGCTGTAATTGTAATACCACTCGCCAAAGGCCGGGACCTTGCCTTGACACCGAATAGCTTCTGAGCCGTTGGAATTGCCCAACACCCCGTCGCGGCGTATGCCCACGCCCTGCTCGACGGCCCAGTCGTAGACCGGATCAAGTTCCTTCACCCCCCAGGGGATGAAGACCCGGGTCTTTTTAAAAGCCTCTAGATGGATCTGGATATGCTTTTGCATTCCTTCCTGAGAGATGGAAACGCCTCCACTTTTTTGCATATGTCCTAGGTGCCCTTCGCCCCATTGTCCATAAGAGCGGATATCGATCAGCGACACGCGCGGATCGCCGTCGTAGCGCTGGCCCAAGGCCAGAACGAAGGCCGCCAGCTTTTCCAAAAATACGGGATGATCCCACTCTTTGATGGCGATCCGCCGGGTCTCGTTCACGGCCGTATATTCGATCGACGGCACCCCGGCATCGAACACCCACTTGGGGGTCACATAGGTCATTTTGTTCGCATGATAGCTTTCGCACATGACGCCGAAGCCGAACTGCTTTCCGGCCTCGTGCCAGGCGGCAAGCTGCTCATCGATCGGCGCCCAGTTGTAGACGCCTTCCGCCGGCTCGATGGCGCACCAATTGAAACGATTATAGGCCGAGCTGCAGACATCCAGCGCGTCCCGGCTTCTCCCTTGCGGAGTCGAACCGTAAATGACCCAGCCTTTCCCTGGGTTCAGGACGATGCCTTGTGCGGTATTGAAGGTGAGTTTCTGCAAATTTTCTGCCCCTGTCTCAGCCGCGCCGCTTGCGCCTCCCGCAGCACCTAGTGCCCCCAGAATGAATGCCAATTGCCAATGAAATCCCAGCCGGTTTCTCCGCGTCATGATCTTCCTTTCTCTGTCGTCGAGTTATCCCCTTCAGGCTCGGGGATATGAAAACTCGCCTCATTGGGTCCAGCTGCAATTCGTGGCCGCCTGGATATTGCAGGCATTTACATGTCCGTCGCAGAACAGGATGTTCGTCGTCAGGCTGTGCCGGTAATCGATGCAGATGATATTGTCGGTTGGTGAATAGATGGCCGAGCAGGCGCCGGTATTGTATTCGCGATTGGCGTCGGCCATCAGCACCAGACGCGAAGGCGTTTTAAGCTCCGACGCCTTGCGATAGATGTTTCGAAAGAAATTAGCGTTCATGCCGTAATGGGTCTGCGAAGTCCATCCGTCCTGCCGGGATGCCCCCCCCTTGTGGCACCGCCAGATGCCGCCGGGAAAAGAGTCTTTGCGCCAGCCGGAAATCTCTCCCGATGGACACGCCGCATTGACCCCCTGGCCCTTCTCCGCCAGCCCGGCCCGGTGCAGCGAATCATGCCAGTAGCGGTAATCGCCGGCGACCGTCGGCCAAAACAGAACCGAGGGAAAGGTGTCATTATTCATGTCGACGTAGGAGGAAAAGGTCAGATATATCTGGCGTTTGTTGTTCTGGCAGGCGGTCTGATAGGCGGTCTCCGCCGCTTTCTGCAAGGCAGGCAGAAGCATTCCCGCCAGCAGGGAGATGATCGCCACGACCACCAGCAATTCCACTAACGTGAACCCCGCCTGAGCCCGACGCCGGGAATTGGCATTGGCTTGAGTGCGTTGGAAAATCATGCGATAAATCCTTTCGCTCAGCAGCGGCCGATTTAAGTGATCAACTGCGGATTCGCGATCATGAGCGCCGACCAGGTCCACCGCCGGCATCGCCGCCGCCCCTTCCCGGTATTCATTCGGCTCAAGAAACGGCGGCTTGGCCGCCAGGACGGCTCCGGCCGATACAACCGAAAAAGTTTTGCTTTCATGCCCCAACTCTACTGACTCCTCGCGAGTTAGTCGCCCCGACTCCAGATTTCGGGTCAGAGTTTCCTGCCAGAGGCCGCGTTCCGCCAAAAAGGGGCGGGTATCCTCAAGCGTCTTGGCCAATCTGGTCACCATAAAAGCTTCTCTGACCTCGATGGCGGATAAATTTACGGAGGCCTTATGCAGAATCACGCCTTCGGGTCTTCGCTTGCGAAATCGCAGCGGAACCGTCAGATGGACCTCGCGGGGGTCATATTCCACTACCCCATGCACGGCCAACGCGCTATGGTGACTGATGATCCCTTGGGGTTGATCCTGGTTATTCCGGCTCCACAAGTACCATTTGGCAAAGGCCGCTGCCATTGAATCCGGGTGTTCCGGAAGCCGAAACAGCCCTTTCTGGACCTTGAGCCAATTGCCACGCTTAACATGAAATAGGTGACTGGCATCGGCGTAACCCAAGGTAATGGCCTGGGCGGCCGTAAAAAAACCGTACTGGGCCGCGGCTATTTTAAACAGCTCATCTTTTCGTGAGCGAGTTGGCCCATATTCCATCAGTTTTACCCTAATCGGCTAGGTTCATCTGAATAGCATGGTACTATACCAAAGCTACTTATCAAAGTTTTAACCCGCCTAACCCCAAGCCAAAAAACCTAAAAAATACTATATGCATCAATATAACAAAGATTTATGCGCTTCACTGCAAGTAAATATGACCATGCCTCTCATTTTCGATTACCCTGCGACCCACTGCTTCTCGCGAGGACAGTTGCTGTCAGGCGTCTTTCCAATTTTCTGCATCGCTTTGATGCGTAAAACGCATGGACCATTGTCCATTTGGATAGGTTGACATCTTTAATTACTGCTCAACATTATCCGCAATAAGATGATCTGGGTTTTTGACCAACCTTTGATATTGCCAGGCCGGGCTGATCGGCTCCAAAAATGCCGCCAGTTTTACGCCAAGGAGCTCGGGAAAAACGGCACTGGGAATTAGAATCGACCAAGGATTTCGCCGAGCCAAAGTCATTTTATGGCGCGCAACGCCACCGCCGCTCGGGTTTTAGCTTTCGTTTTCAGGCTTCGCTCCCTCCATTCTCTCTGTGCGGTTTAGCGGGATAAGTTGGATCCATGTCACCAATACGCCCTCGATCACCCCAAGGCCGGCCACGCTTTTCGCCCTTTGATCGCCCTTTCCAAGCAACTAGCCGTTCTAATCAATGCCGTCCTAATTCCCTTCCTGATCCCTCGAATCCCTACCGGGGAATGAACTCTGATATTTCCCGTCCCGCCATGGAATACCTGAATCTGGCCGCCTGGGGTCGCCTTGAACGTCACTTGCGCCGATCCCGCCGGATGATGCGGCGCTGCCACTTTTATTTAAGCGCAGGAAAACGAGGATATGCAGTCCAGTCGGGGCCAGCCGCAAACGGTGGCTCCGCAGCCATTCAGTTGCCTGCCCAGCCATTTCCGGCACAAGAAAAGCCATGGCCTCCAAGTGATTACACAAAACCGTTAAACACATTTTTTAACGCATTTGCAGCTCGCAGGAGTAGAGGTTATATCTAAAGTTAAAGATGATTAGGCGTGGTGGGGGTGGAGTTTAGATGTGCTATATAGAAATTTGCGGACAACTGAAAAATGAATGAGCAAAAAGCAAATTGCGGATTGCGCCAGGATCAACTCAAAGCTCTGGCCGCGGCCCAGAACGGGTATTTCACGGCTCGTCAGGCTACTCGTTTGGGTTACAGCCGGCCCAACCAAAATTACCATTTACGTCAAGGCAACTGGCGTAAAGTAGATTACGGCCTGTTCCGTCTCCCCTGGTACAAGGAGGATTTCAACGCCCGATTAATGCGCTGGGAGATCTGGTCGCGCAATCGGCGCGATCAAGTTCAGGGAATCGGCTGCCACGCGACTGCGGCCCATTACCATGGCCTGGCCGCCAGCGAACCGGAAACGATCGAGCTTAGTGTGCCACCGGATTTTCGAAAACCCGCCCCGCCCGGCGTGCGCTTGCACCGACGGGAATTGGCTGGCGAAGAGAGTGAAACGCTGAGTCCGGCCGGCGAGATCGGTCCGTTTCGGGTGACCACCCGGGAGCGCACCGCCCGCGATCTGGGAATTATTCTGCCGCCGGGGGTTCCGGTGGCGGCGGCGATTGGGGCGGGCGAGACGGCCGCAAACGCCGGGCCGGACTCGCCGGCGCATTTCTCTTTATTGGGCGAGCGCCAGCTTCCCGTCAAGTCGGCGGGACAAGGCGATTTGCTTTCACTGCAGGGAAGGAGTCGGGGCATGTCTTCAGAGCGCGATCGTACCCCCTGGGCCCGCCGCCGGCGCGAGGCCGGCTTCACTCTGGTGGAGTTGCTGGTGGTGGTAGCGATCATCTCGGTCCTGGCCGGTCTGCTCCTGCCGACCCTGGAACGCTCGCTCCGCTACGCCCGGCAGGTCGCCTGCGCCAATAATTTGAAACAAATGAGTCTGTATACGAACGCCTATTTAGGCGATTTCGCCGGCTTGATTCATACGTTGGTCAACCCCGCGCCGGACTGGTCGAATTGGTATAGCACAACCAAGGTCATGGCCATGGGCGGCTACATCGAGGACTGGAAGGGCTCCGACGCCGTCCGGGGCATTTATCCGCTTTCCACGGGGGGCGCGTTCTTCTGTCCCTTGGGGCCGACTCCCCGGGCCTGTTTTGCCAAGAGCGCCAGTGTTATCAGCGTTCAGAACAATTGCTATGGGGTGAATATGTACGGTTGCCTGAACGGAGTCACCGGTTCCGGCAAATATGTGAACTATCTCGCCGATACCTGGGGTTCGGCCTACACCTTGATCTATGACCGAATTCCTCGTCCGGGGGAGATGGTCTTCATGGCCGATACGATCAACGGCTGGGCTCTGCCGAACAACAAATACCAGTCGGGCATGATCTCCCCTTGGGATACGCATCACCTGATCTGGCTGCGGCACGAAGACACCCGAGCCAATATCCTGTTCGCCGACAGTCATGTCGCGGCTTTGCGGGATGCGGAGATTTTGAGCAAATTGGCCTCGGTTACATCGCTGCAGTATGGAGATCTGCCGAATCCCTGACCGGCAGCCGACCAAGGTGCTGGACTCATGAGCAATTACCGGTTTTGACCCGACGCGAAAGAATGTCCCCAGACCACGAGGAGGTAGAACATGCGCCTGCGCCTAGTTCTGATTGGCTTGATAGCGGTTGCCGGCTTGCGTTTGGTTCCGGCAGGCGGCGCGGAGAGCGAAGCCCCAAACCAATTGCCGTCCGACGAGTGCACGCAGTTAGGCAATGAGCTAAACGCGTATTTCCAAAAAACGTTTCTGCCTTTTTGGTTTCCCCGCTGCGTGGATCAGCGTGGCGGCTTTTCACAGGTCTTCAACCGTTCCACTTTCGAGCCCGCGGAGGATTGCAAAAGCCTGGTCTATCAGGCACGGCTGACTTGGTTGGCGGCGCAGACCGCGCTGAAATATCCGGAGCATAAGAAGACCTACAGCGAATACGCGCGGCATGGGGTCAAGTTCCTGGCCGAGCAGATGTGGGACAAGACGAACGGCGGATTTTATTGGGAATTGGACGCCGCCGGCCGCCCGACCCGCCAGGAGAAGCACGTTTATGGTCAGGCGTTCGCCATCTACGCCGCGGCCAACACCTATCGGGCCACGGGCGACGAGGCCGCGCTCGATCTAGCGCTCAAGACCTTCGATTGGCTAGAAAAGCATGCCCATGACGACGAACATGGCGGCTATTTCGAAGCTCTGACTCCGGCCGGCCGGCCGATTCGGACGGCGGCCGAAGCCCCCGATGCCGGCCAGATCAAGACCTGTATTAACGCGCTTTACGGGCAGAAGACCATGAACGCCCACATCCATCTGTTGGAGGCGCTGACGGTCCTATTCGAAACGCAGAAAGAGAACGCAGCCGTTCAGAGCCGCCTGCAGGAATTGTTTATGATCGTCCGGGATAAAATTGCCGCAGAGGATGGCTATCTGCGCCTTTATTTCGCTGCGGACTGGGCGCCCGTGCCCGGGCAGGTTTCCTACGGCCATGACGTCGAGACCGCTTTTCTGCTGACCGAGGCCGAGGGGCCATTGCGCCTCAAGGGTGATCCGCGGACGCGCCGCCTGGTCCGAAAGCTGGTCGACCATGCCCAGAGCCAGGGTTGGGACGCCGAATATGGCGGACTGGCGGATCAGGGGCACCCTGACGGCACGGTGACGAATTATGAGAAAGTCTGGTGGGTGCAGGCCGAGAATCTGAACGCGCTGCTTTTGCTGCAGACCAAGTATTATCAGCAAACCACCGGCTATTTCCGGGCGGCTCAAGTCCAGTGGCGGTTCCTGAAAGAGCATCTTCTGGTCGATCCGGCCGGCGGCTGTCTGAGCGTCGCGACGCGCGAAGGACAGGCCAACCCAAAGACCACCGTCAGCTCCTGGCATGCCGGCTACCATCTGGGGCGAATGCTGATCAACTCCTCGCGACTGGCTTGGAGTCTGGGCAATGCCCTGCGGGAACGAGAAACGCAACTGGCCGCCTGCGCCACGCCGCTTGCTTCGCGCCGGCCGCTGGCTCTGCGGGCGGCCGCGCCGCTCAAGCAGCCGGTGGCCGTGTATGAGAAGATCGAATTGCGCCTGGATTTGGAGGCGACCTACGACAACCCGTTCGATCCCGAACAACTCGAGGTGACCGCGGAGTTCACCGCTCCGGACGGCCGGCGGGTGGCGATCCCCGGCTTTTTCTACCGGGAGTTCGAGCCTGGCGCGTAAAAGGACCGGGAGACCCTGACCGGGCGGGGCGAGCCGGATTGGCGGGTACGGTTTGCGGCTGATGCCCCCGGCGTTTGGCGCTATGTGATCAAAGCGCGCGACCGCTCCGGCGAGGTAGCGCTGAGCGAGCAGCGGATTGAGGTGACGCCCGGTCAAAATCCCGGCTATATCCGCCGCCAGGCCGGGAGCAAACGCTACTTTGCCTTCAATTCGGGCGCGCCGTATTTTCCGATTGGCGAAAATATCTGCTGGCCCCGGGCCAATCGCCAGTTGGGCGAATATGCCGACTATTTCGCCAAGCTGGGACAGGCGGGCGGAAACTTCGCGCGGATCTGGCTGGTCAATTGGAACTTCGGATTGGAGTGGTCCGAGCAGAGCCCGGAACGCCGGTCGATGGGGCTGTATTACGGCCTGGGCCGGTACAGCCTCGATAACGCCTGGCGGTTGGACCGCTTGCTGGAATTGGCCGAAAAGAACGGCATTTACCTAATGCTTTGTCTAGGTTATCACGGCGAGGTGAGCGATAGGGCCGATTATTTCGGTTCCTCGTACTGGTATCTGAACCCGTACAATCAGGAGAACGGCGGGCCATGCGTCGGTCCTGAGGATTTTTGGACCAATGAGTCGGCGCGCCGGCTCTATCGACAGAAGCTGCGCTATTACCTCGCGCGCTATGCGTATCACACGCATATCCAGTCCTTCGAATTCTGGAACGAGACCAATCCGCCGACCGCCTGGATTGACGAGATGGGGCGCTACGTCAAGGCCGGCGATCCGTTCGGGCATCTGCTGACCACGACCTACGGCACGCCGGAAATCTGGAGCCTGCCGGTGATGGATTTCGCCCAGATACACACCTATGGTTCAGACGGCGAACTCAAGGATTCGACTCTGAACGTGGTTATGTCGTGTCAGGCCTACCCGGAGAAATACGGCAAGCCGTTTCTGGTCGGCGAGTTCGGGATCGATTTCAAGCGGCCGGACCTGCCATACGATCCGAACGGCAAGGGCATCAACCTGCACAACGGGCAGTGGGCGTCCTTGATGTCCGGCGGCGCGGGCACGGCTATGGTCTGGTGGTGGGACAGCTACATTGAGCCGAAGAATCTGTATGGCAGCTTTTCGACCGTGAGCGCTTTCCTGGCCGGCGAAAATTGGGGTGGGCGGGAACTGCGGCCGCTGAAGGCCAAGGTCATGCTGCCCCGGAAGCCGATGGCTGAGCCCCGGCGCGTGGATTATGCGGTCGAATGTCTGGCCGGCTGGGAGGGCTCGCAGAAGATCAATGTCAGCCCGCGGTTTGTCATTCTTGCCTCCGGCGCGATTGAGGGCGGGCCGATCATGAAGTATCTCTTCGGCCGGGACAAGCTGGATTTCCGCGTCAATCCCGTGTTTGAGGTCGATTATCCCGCGGCCGGCCGTTTTTCTTTGCGTGTCGACACGGTCTCGGAAAGTCCGCAACGGAAAGCCCGGCTGTTGATCAGCCTGGACGACGCTCTAGCGCTGGATGAACAATTGCCGGTAGGTCCGGCCGGCACGGGCGAGTGGAAGAAGTCGGAGTTCAACGCGCAATGGAATAAATACCGTTGCCAATACGACCGGGATTTTTCCATTCAAGTTCCCGCCGGCAAGCACCGCATTCAAGTTGAGAACGCGGGTGGCGACTGGCTGACCCTTAGTCAGGTATTCCTTGAAAAATACGTCGACGCCGACCAGCTGCGGATGCAGGACGTGCAGACCTACGGCTTGAGCGACGGCGAAATGGCGGTTTTATGGCTGAAGGACACGAACAGCAACTGGTATCAAGAATTGAACGGCGGCCCGATCGGGCCCTGGCGGGGAGTGGAGGTGGCTTTGCCGGAGATGAAGCCCGGCGCTTATGCGGTCGAATGGTGGAACACCTGGACCGGCAAGGTCATGAGTACTGAGCGGCGGCAGGCGCCGGCCGGCGAATTGATTCTGCGCGTGCCGGATTTCGAGCGCGACTTGGCCGTCAAGATCAAGCCGATGGCCAGGTCCAAAACAGGATTTTAGACTCTCCTCGGGTGATGAGCTTGGCTTGTGGAAAACGCCGGCCAGGTCTTCCCATAATGGGTTTTCCTCCGTCCCCGGCGCTAACCGGTGCAGCATATTTGTGCAGCAGTCAAACGATTATTTTTATAAAAATAGCCGCAACTCTTTGGAGTTGCGGCGTTTATTTGGTACAGCTGGTAAACCTGAATTTCGAACCCATCTCTTTTTTTAATTTTGGATAAGAGACTGGGATGCAAGGCTTTACTCGAATCCCGGCAAAGCGTCTTTTTGAATGGGTGCAATCAGCCTATCGGGTGAACCTAATTTCAAACCGTTAAAAACCTGATTTTCATGCCTTCGTTTTCTCTATTGCCAGAATCCTTCAAATACTATATCTTCCATGGCTGTTCAAAAAAGTTTTACGGGGCATAACTTCTTTAAAATCAATACTTTTCAAAAATCAACCGACAGTCGGAAACCTTCTCATGGATCCACTGCTTTATGCCATATTATACCTTCTTGCATCATACTTTTTGCCAAAACACAACCGGCAAATCCAATTTCTTAAATTGCAGCTCGAAATTCAGCGCCGGGTACTGGCCCGTCACGGAATCACACGCGTCTTCTCCGATCCGGAAGACAAGATGCGGCTCCTGGCTCTCGGCAAAGAGATGAACCATAACGTGAAAGACATTCTTGTCATCGTCGGGTATCACACATACAAGAATTGGCTGCGGAAGATCAAAAACGGCGAAGCTCTGCAGAAACCCGGTCGTCCGAAAATCGTCTGCCCAAAGCTGATAGCCAGCATCCTTCGCTTCGCAAAGGACAATCCCACATGGGGGCTATCCAGAATCTACGGCGAACTCAAGAAAGTGGGCGATGTCGTTGCCACCAATACCATCAAGCGCATATTGCGAGGCTTTCCAAGTATTTGCGCCCCCCCCCCTAGAGGGCCCAAAGGAGGCTACCGGCCCTGCCGGTGGGGCCTCCTCTAGCCCAATGTTGCTGGCAGAACACGGCCCATGCTGAAGCATCAGGCTTCACCTGCCAATGCCTTCAGGCGGCGACTATGACGAAAGAACGTCTCAAGGTCCATATTGTTGATGAAGACGAAACCACGGGCAGCGCGGATGAGAGGACTGTGGTGCTCGTGGAACCACTCACGCCCGAGACAGGTCTTGAGAATCTGATACTGCTCCACCTGGATCTTTTGTGCCAATTCGCAGAACGGTCCATCGTGGGCGTGACTGGGAAACGAAGCCTTCTTCTGGCTAATAAAAGTATTGCGGAAGGCATTGTCCATAATGGCAAACATATTTAAACTGACTGGGATGAAAAGATTTGCATCGGCCGGATGAAAACGATACCAGACATTGCGGTAGCCCCAGATGCGCTGGGGTACTGTACCAGACACCTGTCGATGCTGCACTGCAGCAGCAATTGCCTGCAGGACTTTGTAGTGGGTGTCAGGTCCTGATGCCTCCGGGTCAAGGGCTACTGTCAAGATATCGGGCTCCGTTGATTCCAGAAGATCGATAATGGGCGAGACGTCCCGACTCTCGGTGGGCTCTTCTGTGAAAAGGTCACCTTTGTAAAACCCCAGTCGAAGATGATGGACATGGCTGGCGTTCCATCCAAAGTATCCCCACAATGTCTCCACCTCCCACTCCCTGCACATCCCCTTGAGAGTCTGGATCGGCACCGGATCTTTCTGCCCAGGGTAGGCTTGCTCCAAATACGCCAGGATAACGTGTGCTTCACAGGTCACACCGTCAACGTCACGTAGTCCATAGATCTCTATTAGGTTACGAACCAAATTCCTTGCCGCGCTCTCGTCACGGAGTTGGGCATTCTGCGCCGCCACACCATCAAGGTATTGCCACACATCCCGGTAGCGCGCCGCAGGATTGTCAGGCGCGAAGTATCCTTCGCTGAAGAGTGCGGCAAAGTCTGCTGTCGACAAGTTGGCTAGCATATGGGTAATACGTTCTTTCAGGTAGTCATTGGTGACAGCGGTGAAGCCACTTGTGAGGGTCGCGAAGTGGTGTTCATTCGAGGCGTCACGGATGTTACGCACAATTCCTGGAAGGTAGCCGAGCATCACATCGTCATGATGAGGTTCGGTATGAAGGAACCGAGTGTTCTGAATGCGTATCGAGCCTTGCTCAATCTTCCGGATTAGCCCATCGCGCACCTGTTCTTTCAGCGTCTCTAGGCTGGTTTCAGCCCGACGCTTGAGCACAATGGCGCAGGCGGAGTCGCCCTTGAAGTCTTCCCGTGTGAGATCGATTATTCGTTTGCCTGCTGTGAGGGCCAAGTTGATGACATGCCGCTCCGCATCAGCAGCGGTTAAAGATGGTTGACGTGCCAACAGGGCGACCTTGCGTGTATGTAACCCTTTGGCCGCACCAAAGGTAAGATAGAATCGGGCCTGCGGCAAAGCGTGGAGAGCCGTGGCTGGCACGCGTACAGTGGGTGAACTCTCAATCGCATCTGCAACTACCGACGCCTTGGCCTCACCCGCTGCCATGATCAAAGCGACACACATGGGGTTGTAGGTGATGGTATTCAGCCCAATGGTGATGACCAGCCGCGTGCGCGCAACTTCAATACCACCAAAGTCGGCAGCGGCAGCGGCTTGAGTCTCATAGTTGGTGGCTGTCAGGCGAGTGGTGCTGTGATGGTCGCTACCGCGCACATTGAATCCGATGTGGCCATCTGGCCCAATACCACCGAGGAAGAAGCCTATGCCGCCGAGAGCACGAATCTTGTCTTCATACTCCGCGCACCAATCATCTATGTGCTGTAAACAGGCTTGTTGATTCGCCTCCAGTGCCGATTGCGGTGCGCGATGGCGCAGTGACAAGTCAACATGGTTGTCAGGCCAGATTGTTTCAAACGTCTCCCCGGGAGAAAGGCCAATGGTGGCGGAATTGATGAGTAGCGCCTTCTTAGGATCCAGGCCAAAGCCGTCTATATAGTAGGTCTGCACGTATTGGTAGAAACTGTTGTGCTGTTCCGGATCGATTGGATAAAAATCGTCGATTTGGACAAAATGAAAAGATGCCATGTCAGGCTTGAGCGCGGGATCTACTCCACCGACGTTCAGCGTTTCTTGTGCTGCTGGTGTCTCCCAATGGGCAAGCAGATGCCGCACCCAATAAATGAATGGCTCCGGCGTCTTGCCGGTGGGGAGGGAGATCACGCCACCAGGGTTTTGCTGGGCCCACTCGAGAAAGCGCAGGGCAGCGAGTTTTCCCAATGCTGGGAAGTTCGCCACCACAATAGTGTCCAGCCTTTCCAATGGAGCGTAACGGGGGGCTTGGGGAGACGAAGCGAGGGCTATTGCTTCCACGCGACTTTCTTGTGTTTTGGCCATAGTAGATCCTCTGGGGGCATGTCTGTTCGCTATTGGATGCTGACGCGGAGAATATCCCGCCATGTAATAATACCAAGAACATGTCCCTCTGTATCCGTCACTGGCAGGCAACTGATTTTATCGTGAACGAAAATGTGTGCTGCTTCCGCCACTGGCATCTGCGAAGTTGCCGTAACCGGCTTGCGGGTCATAATCTGATGAGCGGGTTTGCGCAGAAGCGTTGTGTCGCGCGATTGCTCGGACGGAGTTCCAAGAAAAGGGCTCAAATGTTTCAATACATCCCGGTCGCTGATCACTCCGCGCAATACTTTCCCCCGCGAAACCACAAGGATGTGATGAAATCTGACTTTTTCGAAAATATCGCGAATGCAGCGTAAGCTATCATCCATTTCCACAGTGACGACGCGCTTGATCATGAGTTCCTCAACCCTCATTTGTTTTCTCCTCCTGATTTTTAGTGGCAAGATCCGCATCTCCTGCATCCTCCTGACTACAGTTATCTGCCGACAACGATGTCTTCATTTCGAGCAATGGATCCTCCGGCTCGGAGGGAAAAGCGGCCTTGCCCAATTTCCCCATGAACAGTAAACCGGCTTCGGCGTTTGTATACACACCAGCCTCATAAACGGTTTGAAAAATCGATTCTGCGTGATCGGCCGGTACCACGGCTTCCAGGATAATCATTTCCTGCCAAATCGGCATACCATTGGCGTCCACTGGACAACCGGGAAGAGCACCTCGAGTGCGGTGCGTAATATATGAATCGACGTCTATGGAATAAAACGCATTACGAAACCGAGCAACAATGCCACTTTCAGCAGGCAATATTGCCGTAATTGTTCGAGTGGAAGAGACTACGATAGTATTCGACATGAGCGTTTATTCCTCCTGCTGTAATCTGGCAAAGACGTGATCGGGAATGAAGGTTGCAGCCTTTTCCAAGGGAGTACTATAGATAAAACCCATTCCCGGCGTATCCAGTTTTCCTGCCTTGTACATGATTTCGAAGATATGGTCTGCCTGTTCGCTTGGAACTACGATACTGATGACTTCTTTCTCTACTTCGACCGCCATCCCCAGAAGTCCCAGGCGCTCTCTCATGCCGGAGCCACTGGCAAAATAGACGGTCGCCCCCTGAGCCCCTGCCAGGACCGCCGCCTTGACAATCTCGTTCGCCTTTCCGCGCTGGACAATACACGTGATAAGCGAAAGGTCGGTCAATACAGTAAATTTACGTTTATTTTCCATAATCATGGGCTCCTTCTCTTGGCTATTGAGACACAAGTTTCTCTTCATATTCATCACTTTGTGGCCGTTTTGCTTGCCTGCGTTCCCGTCGTAGCCTCCATTCGGATGCGATCCCAAGGATCAGCACTGCGGCAATGGGGAAAAGTGACGCCATTGCAAGAATACCGAACCCCTCTACCACGCCGTTCGCTTGCCCGAGTCCCAAGCCTAGCGCAATCACGAGCGGAACCGTCACCGGCCCAGTCGTCACCCCAGCGCAATCCCAAGCGACATTGACATATTTTTCCGAACTCAAAAGTGTAAGCACGAGCAATACTCCGTAGCCAAATAGCAGCACCGGCGTAAGTGAGAAGTCCCAAATGATCTTCGCCACGCCTACGGCAATGCCTACTCCAACACCCATGCTTACGGCGCGAATAATCGAGCTGCGTTCCATTGCGCCATTAGTAACGTTCTCCACGGTAAGAGCAAGCGCCCGTAGCGCAGGTTCGGCAAACGTGGCGCCTAAACCGAGAAAGAACGCAAACATAATGGCAATTCCGCGTCCCAACGCTGAATGGTACAGTGGTGAATGCTCGATAGCTGGGTGAGCCTGGAACGCAGCGGGCATAATAGAGCCGACTTGATTTCCCAAAGCCCCTAATCCGTAAGTGAGGCCGATATTGAATATTGCCATGCCGATCAGGCACAAAGTCATGCCGTAAAGTGTTATCTTGCGATTGGAAGGTCGCAATCGCAACGCCCAAGAAAGAATGGCGAAAAGAATAATGCAGAGTGGTATTACTGCCCGAAAGGCCGAAAATATAGCCGATAGGCTGGGGCTGATTCCTGTTGAAGCAGCCTCCAATTGCGGCGGCATGAATGCTTGCGCTTCAATATTAAAACCATTTGTATGCAGAAGAATGATGCCCAGCGATAACACCGTTAAGACTGGCAGAAGACTGGCCAGTGTGACGACGCCGAATCCGGAAAAACCATTGTCGCGGTTCGATACGTGAGCAACGCCTATTCCGAGCGCCAGTACGAGCGGAACAGTGACCGGCCCCGTCGTTACACCGCCGCAGTCCCACGCCAGCCCTACCAGTCGTTCCAATTGCCCGGATGGTTCCCAGTACGCATAGGCAGTTAGCACGCTTGTCGGCACCACAAGTGAGAAAATTAGCGGTTTTAACGACCAACCGCGCAGGGAACGCAATACGCCGAAAACGGTTGCACCCCCAACACCGACTGCGACAGCGAAAATCAGCCAGAACGAATATCGTGACAGCATCAGATGCAGTAGCGGTGCATCCTTGGATGAAACTGAACTTCCCGCTAGCTGCAAAACTCCAATCGCCGGTTCTGCAATCGTTGCCGCCACACCAATGGTGAAGGCAACCATCAAGACGCCTTGGATGCGCAACTTTGTAGGAAGTTCAGATCCTATCCGTTCCGCAAAAGGCATTAGGCCAACCTTAAGTCCTTCCATAAACAGCATAAGTCCAAAGATTACGCAGACCAAACCGGCGGCAATGATTACAGAGTTCTCTATCGTTTGACGCAATATTAGCGCCTGAAAGATGGCCAGGTACAAGGCCAACGGAAGAACCGCCTGTGCCTGTTCCCGGAGGCGAACAGACAGATATGGCGCAAGAATCCGAACGGCATGCCGAGGTGTGACGCCAATTTGGGATGCTTGTGCCCGAGGACTTATCCGAACGACATCGCCATAGCGCACCTTGCCGTAATTTACAGTAGCATGGCGTAGGTAATCGCCATAACGGACATGTTGTTGAACTAAATCTTTAGCCTCTTCTCTATTCGACATGAGTTTGCCTCAACATCTGGTGGGTGAACTCTTGCGCCGGAGTATGATTTCCCAAGGGGTGTATGTCTATGCCATCAAGAAGAGATTCTTCTTGCGACAAGCGGCACTCCGCAAAAACACGAACGATGATTTTGATGAATTCCTCGCGATCCTGCACCTTGATACGCAGAAGGACGTCATCCGCTTTTTCTGAAGAATATACAAAAACTCCTTCTTCATTCAGGGCAACTTTTTTTATCGCATCGTATAGTACTTCTCGTGATGCGATACTTTTAGGGTTGGCGAC
Organism: uncultured Planctomycetaceae bacterium; assembly: GCA_964389915.1. Lineage (GTDB taxonomy): Bacteria > Planctomycetota > SZUA-567 > SZUA-567 > SZUA-567 > CAYMGG01. Next base: position 493 of record CAYMGG010000092.1, on the reverse strand, counting down.
TGCCAGAATATCTATCATTTTATCATCTTTTTCATTTGTTCTGTCGGCATACATTTCACCGTTAAAAAATGCAGAAGATGAACCCGTTCTGGACATGCATTCTATGAGTGCGAATATTTCCGCAAGGGAAGCCCCGCACTCAATCTGCCGCTTCAATTCTTGGTTTGCTCTCGACACGACAATATCCTCCAGGGCTATCTCTGATTATTGCGGGCGTCCCAAATAGGCTCATTGCATTCATCGCAGATTTTGGTTGGACAAAATGTCTGCAGTATCCACATCGGCAACCACAATCCGCATGAAACAATGGTAATAAGTAACTGTTTCCAGTGAACGACCGGATCAGTGTGCCATGTCACATTCTTTTTGCATTTATTGCAGTAAAGGGTGTTTGTATGATTTTTGTCGCCTGCGGTTTCCATATGCATCTTCTCCCGATTGGCGGCGGGCCAGCAAAACAGGGCCAGGGATGTGAGGTAGTGGGCTAGTAAAA
>CAYMGG010000091.1:8702-18118 GCA_964389915.1 uncultured Planctomycetaceae bacterium | reverse complement strand
CGGCAACAACGCTCTGACCATCGACGACTGGTCCTTCGATCGCATCTGGAAGACGGCCCAGGGCGAATCGCACGTGTTCAAGGGCAAGCTCGGGCTGAAGAATGTCGGCGACCAGGATCTGGCCGACCTGAAGGTCGAGATCCGAATTTATGAACCGTTAGGCGAAGCGATCCGCCAGACGACCGTCGATTACGGCCAGTTGGGCAAGGGGGCGCGGGCGGCTAAGGATTTCACCATCACCAAGGCCGTGCAGTTCGCCGAGGTGCGGGTGGTGGCCGGGTTCAAGGTCGGCGGCAAGGAGGTCAAGCAGGAATTCACCACCCCCACCGGCGAGAAGCCGGACCTCATCGACCGGGGCGTCTGGGGGCTGCGTCTGCTCTCGGGCGACATCGACCGGGGCGAGGGTGAAACCGGCGCCAAGCATAAGGCCCTGGTCAAGCGGCCGCTGCTTACTTGCCGGGTGATGAATCTGGCGGAGGTCAAAGCCACCAACCCCGTGCTGAAGATTATTTTTACCGGGGTCGGCAGCGGCAAGAGCGGCAAATCAAAAACCAAGGGCAAGACGAGCAGTTCCAACAAGCCCGGCACCAATCCGGGCGACAAGGCGCTTGAGATCCCGTTGGGCAAACCCCTGGACCCGGGCGAGACCAAGGTCTACAAGGAACTGCCCCTGAATGGCGCTCCCCACGATTTCGAGGGCTTCTCCTTTGAAGTAAACGCTCATTGGGAGGAGGATAAAGCCGCCGCCGGGCCCGCTCCGACCGTGACTGGCGGCGCCGCGGCCGGCAACTTCACCACCAGCGACGGCGTGCTGGAGATCGGCGGGCTAGAGATCGACGAAACCGGCGCCGGCCAGATCAAGCTGACGGTGAAGAACCTGCGGCCGACCGAGATCCCGGCCGGCAAGCTAAAGCTCAAGGTGATTTTCCTGAGTGCCCAGGACAAGCCCGTGGCGAACTTTCAGTACGGCGTGCCGCAAAAGCTTGCTTCGGGCGAATCCCAGCGCATTGCCATCCCGGCCGCCAAGGTCCCGACCTACAACAGTTATACGGTGGAGGCGGAATACTAGGGCGGGATCGAGCGCAGCGGCCCGGCCGGCATTGCCGCAGTTCCTGAAAGGGGGGGGCTTTTCAACGGAAAAGTTCCCCCGCTTTTTTATGATTTTGCCGGCTCCGGACACGGTGGCGGAAACTCGGCCGGGCCAAACCAGTGCCGGGCAGGCGCGACCGCCAGAGCGGTCAGGTAGATGAAGGTAGGCCAGAGCTGCAAGAGCAGCCGGCGCAACGAAGTGCGCAGGTGCCATTCCAGCTCGTAAAAGGTATTGAGGTAAATCAGGAAATAGCCCGCCAAGGCCAGGGTCAGAAAGATGAAGCCGGCCGACAGCGCCGGCGGCCACGGGGTGCGCCGCGGTTTGCGCCACAAAAGCACGAGCGCTAGCAGCAGCGGCAAATGGCCAAGACGCAGCAGATTTTCGGCGTAAGCCCGCAAAATCAGAATATATCTGCCGGGATCGAGCAGGCGGGCGAAAGCTTTTCCGTCCGCCCCCCCGGCCAACAGGTCATTGGGGGGCGCCAGATTGAGTTTGAAGTGAATGACGGCCGCCAGCGGTGCGGCCGCCCCGGCCAGCATCCAGCCGATTTCGCCGCTTAGCTTTGACCGACTCCTTCCTCGCCAAAGCCCGGCCACAACCCAGGCCGCCAGCGCGGCCGGCAGCAGCATCAAGCCTTCGTTCTTGGTCCAGGCGGTCAGGCCGAGAAAACAGCCGCCCAGAAACAGCCAACTCCGCTCGGCAGGCTGGGCCGCCTCGGCAGCGGCGGTTTCTTCCGGGGCTTTCTGGGCCAGGTTCAGCGCCACCCAGGCGGCCAAAAGCTGGCAGCCCAGGGGCAGGTCGGCCATCTGGCCCGCACCGTGTTTGATAAAAAATTCCGTGGTCAGCAGGGCGGTTACGGCCAGCAGGGCGCTGATTTCATCACGCCGGCGCACCCCAGAATATATTAGCCCGACCGTCAGCCAGGCGGTCAGCAGGCTCAGGGTCATGGGCAGGCGCGGGTCGGCTTCGCGGGCAAAGGCCCAGGTTCCGGCCACCAGCCCGGGCAGATAGAGCGGATAGTCCGGATGCGCCGAGGGCAGGGCGAAGGCCGCTCGCCACTCGGTCCCGGCCAGATAGAGAAACCGCGCCCGGTAGTTCCAGAATTTCCAGGCGTCCCATTCCCCGTGTGGCTGGGTGAAGGCCAGGCAGACCATGGCCGCTAGCGCCGCCAGGGCCAGCAAGCCCACTCCCAGCCAGAGCCAAATCGGCGGCGACGCGCGCGGGCATAATGGCTGGGATTGAGGCGGTGCAGCCGGCGACAAATCAGCCACGCGGGCTGGGGCCAATGAATTGGCGTTGCCCGGGAGAATGGCCAGCAACCAGCCGCCCAGCAAGGTCAGACTTCCGGCCGCCAGCGGAAAGCCGGATATCCGGTCGGCTGATTGCAGCCAGACATAAAGCAGCAGGGTTCCCGCGCCCCAACCCAGCGGCGCGGCCTGAAATGCGCGCAGGGCCGGGCCGCCGGAGGCGAGCGCCTGGCAGCGCCCTAGCGCCAGATAAGCAGTGAACCAGGTCAGCGCCGGCCAGAGCAGGCCGTAAAAATAGTGATCCAATTCAAAAATCCTTCAACAACGGCAGGAGGTCCACAAATGCCAGCCTGGCCCCGCCCAATCCCCATTTTCCTAATGCAACGCCGCCAACGGCAACTGTCCCGATCGCCATTCCGCCGACCGCGGCCAGCAGGCCAATGGTCAGACCGCCAACAGCCAACGCACCGAAAGAAATACCACCAAAGCTGACGAAGCCGAGGGAAACTCCTCCGAATGAAAACAGGCCTCGAGCTACGCCCCCGAAAGCGAATACACCGGTGGCAATATCCCTAATCGCGACTATCGCCTTGGCGTGCCCGCGGTTCTCATTTTCGGCGGGCCCCAAGCAAATGCTGTACAGAGGTAATCCCAGTATTTGTACTGACGAAAAGATTCGGACCATAAGCATAATCCTGGCATAGATTGGCTGTTTTTCGCGTCTGGCGAATTAAGTCGGCGCATTTTTATTGTTTGCCGCCAGGTAGCGCACCACAGCGGTTACGCCGAAGCAAAAATTCCAGGCCAGTGCGGACAAATGGAGGTGGCTTTGGCTGTGGGCCGTGGTCTGGTACACGAGAAATGACGTCCAGGCCAGGCCGATCGAGACCAAGATGATGAACTTTTCGAAATAATTTCGGACGACGAGGCTTTGGACGAGAATGGCCAAAGGTTGAAAAATGACGATAAAAAAAAGGAAATAGGCGTACGAGCGGGTCCAATGTTCCAGCGCATAAACGGTTTGATCGGACATGGCTATTCCTCGCCCCGCCGGCCGGGCATAAGGCGCCGATAGAGATAGATGCCCGACTTTGGCTCCGCCTGAATCAATTGCAGCGATGCGTTGGCCGCAATCTCCGCCGGCGGCGAGCCGGAGGGGAAATTGCCCAGCAGATATTCGCCCGCGTCATCATCGCCCACCACCAGCGGCACGGCGGAATATTGGGTATAGCGTTTGCCGATGGCTTCGTGGAGGGCTTTGTCTTCGTTTTCGGCCAGATAGCCCAGGCGCGTGCCCGGCGGCAAGGATCGGCGGGCTTCGGCCAACCGCTGGTCGTAGATGCTGACCAGGTCGAAATTAGCCGGCCACGGATAATCCTGGCTGTATTTTTTTATGAGCCGGCCGGCACAGAACAAGCCGGTGAGGATCAGCAGGCCCGTCAGTAGCGAGGGAATGCGGCTGGGGGCGGGCGAAGCGGTATCTGACATGTCGCGCCCCCGGACGCTGAAATAAAGGACGGGAATTAGGAAAGAGGGAACGAGACGCGCTCGTTCCCTCTCGAATCGAGGCCGCGCGCCAACCGGTCGGCGCTCAGCGGTCGCCGTAGCCGTTGGGATGCGCGCGGTGCCACTGCCAGGCGCTGCCGATAATGCTCTCCAGATCGCTTAGCACCGGCTTCCAGCCCAGCACCTCGCGGGCCCGGTCGGCCTTGGCCACCAGTTCCGGCGGATCGCCCGGCCGGCGCGGGGCTTCCTCGGCCGGGATGGCGTGGTCGGTGATCTTGCGGGCCGTCTCGATGATCTGGCGGACGGAATAGCCGTGACCGGTGCCGAGATTGAGCGCCAGCGAATCCCCGCCCCGGGCCAGGTGCTCCATGGCCTTGACGTGAGCGCTGGCCAGGTCGGAGACATGGATATAGTCGCGCACGCAGGTGCCGTCCGGGGTGGGATAATCCGAGCCGAAGATCTTGATCGCCGCGCGCTGGCCCAGGGGCACCTGCAGGATGAGCGGGATCAGGTGCGACTCGGGCTTGTGGGCCTCGCCCACCTCGCCGGAGGCGTGCGCCCCGCAGGCGTTGAAGTAGCGCAGGGCCACGTAGCGGAATTCGGTCCGCTTGGAGAGCCACTGGCAGGTCTCTTCGATCTGGAGCTTGGTGTGGCCGTAGACGTTGATCGGCTGCTTGGCGATATCCTCGGGGATGGGCACGGTGTCGGGTTCGCCGTAGGTGGCGGCGGTGCTGCTGAAGATCAGCCGCTTGACCCCGGCCTCGAACAGACTCTCGATCAGCCGCAGCGAGGCCACGGTGTTGTTGCGGTAATACTTGATCGGGTCGGCCATGCTCTCGCCGACTTCGGCGTAGGCGGCGAAGTGCATGACGGTTTCGATGTGGAATTCGCGCAGCACGCGGGTGACGAGCTCGCGGTCGGCAATGTTGCCGACGATCAACTCCGCGCCGCGCACGGCCGGGGCGTGCCCCAGTTCGAGCGAATCCAGAACGATCGGGGTGTGGCCGGCTTCCTGCAGCGCGGCCACGGCGTGGCTGCCGACATAGCCGGCGCCGCCGGTGACGAGTACGTTCATTCTAAGGCTCCTGTCTGCCGAAGTAGGTTGAAGGCTTGGTCCAGGGCGGCGGCGAAGTGCGCGACTTCAGCCGGACCGTGCTCCACCGACGGCCAGGCCTGGCAGCCAGTGGGCAGGTCGACGCCGTTAATCAGCAAGGCCGCGTCCAGCAGGCCGCGCAGCGGCGGCTGCGGGCGCAGCAGTTCGTGGCGCAATTCGCTCCAGCCCTCGCGTTCGGCGCGGGCAAGTTCTTCTGGCGTGAGTTGGCCGACCAGATGGATGATGCCGTGGCCGCCGAACATGCCCCAGTTGACCTTGTGGTGGGCGAGAACCTCGTTTCCGGCCGCGACCAGGTTACGGGCGGCCGCGTCGACTTGGGCGTTGGCCCGGCCATCGGCCAGGGCCGCCAGCACCGTGGTGCCGGCCCGGGCCGAGAGCGGGTTGGAGTTGAACGTGCCGTTGTGCGGCACCTTGCTGAAGCGGTTGCGTTTGACGTTGCCGCTGAATTCGAGGATCGACATGACGCTTTCGTGCCCGGCCACCGCCCCGCCGGGCAGGCCGCCGGCGATGATCTTGGCGTAGGTGACCAGATCCGCTTCGACGCCGTAGAGCTCCTGCACCCCGCCGCGCGCCACGCGGAAGCCGGTGACCACCTCGTCGAAGATGAGGAGCACGCCTTTTTTGCGGGTGAGTTCGCGCACGCCGCGCACGAATTCGGCTGTCAGCGGCGCCGCCCCGCCGTGCGCGCCGTGCGGTTCCATGATGACCGCCGCCAGATCGCGTTCGGTCTCAAGCGCCTTTTCCACGGTGGCCAGATCGGCCGGGCAGATGGCCACGTCCTCGACGACGCCGGCCGTCACCCCGCCGCCCAGCGGCACTTCGTACGGTTCTTCCCGGCCGACGGCGGCCAGGTCGTGCCAGCCGTGGAAATGGCCGGCGAATTTGAGAATGCCTGGCCGGCCGGTGGCGGCCCGGGCCAGACGGATGGCCAGCAAGGTGGCCTCGGTGCCGCTCATGACGAAGCGAACGTTTTGAATGCCGGGTACCAGCCGGGCGATAGCTTCGGCCAACTCGACTTCGGCCGGGTGGCAGCCGCCCAGATGGGTGCCGCGCGGAGCCTGGGCGCGCACCGCCTCGACCATGGGCGGATAGGAGTGGCCCATAATCAAAGCGCCATGCCCCATCCACAGGTCGAGATAGCGGTTGCCGTCCACGTCGTTTTTGTACGCGCCCTGGGCCTCGGCGTAGTACGGGGCGAAGACCCGGCGGCGACGCATGTCGTGGGTGATGCCCGAAGGAATCACCCGCCGGGCCCGTTCGTGCCAGGCCTGAGAACCGGGCGCTTTGGCCGCCCAGCGCCGGCTGATTTCGGATAAGGCTTTTTCTAGGTCTGCCATGTTTTACCCCTATCCAGGGGGAGAACTTTCTGGAAAGAAAGTTCTCCCCCTGACCCCTGCTCAAAAAACTCTCACCCGCTTCGCCGTTTCGAGCGTTCAGATGGGCGAATTCGGCGTCTGACTCATCCGTACGCCTCGCTCGGTTGAATTACCGGCCGTGCAAACGTCTGCTGAAAATTCTTTGAAAAGGTCTGGGAAAACTTTCTTATAAGAAAGTTTTCCCGGAAATTAAGCGGTTTCCAACGCCACCAGGTCGTCCCACGTTTCGCGCTTGCGGATCACGCGCCAGCCTGCGCCGTCGACCAGCACCTCGGCCGGCCGGGGGTGGGAGTTGTAATTGCTGGCCATGGCGAAGCCGTAAGCGCCGGCCGAGAAGATAGCCAACAGGTCGCCGCGCTTCATGGCCGGCAGCAGCCGGTCCTTGGCGAAGCAGTCCGAGGACTCGCAGATCGGACCCACCACGTCGGCCTTGACCAGCTGGTCGCCGCTGGGTTCGGCCGGCGGGGGCACGTCGGAGTTGGCCGGCCAGATCCGGTGATAGGAGTCGTAGAAGGCCGGCCGGATCAGGTGGTGCATGCCGGTGTCGACGATGATGAAATTCTTTTCGCCGTTGGATTTGACGTACTGCACGGTGGAGAGCAGGATTCCCGCGTTGCCCACGATGCTGCGGCCCGGCTCCAGGATCAGCTTGCGGCCGAGTTTCTTCACCCGGGAGACGATTTCGGCGGCGTAGGCCGAGAATTCGGGCACGTTTTCCTCTTTATACAGCAGGCCGAAACCGCCGCCGGTGTTGATGTAATCCAGCGGCGCGGCGGTTGAGGCGTATTTCCCGAGGAAGGTCTCCACCTTATCCAATGCCTCGGCGTAGGGGGCGGTGGTGTTGAGCGGGCTGCCCAGGTGGACGTGGACGCCGTTGAGGCGCACGCCCGGGTAGCGGCCGATTTCAGCCACGATCTGGCCGGCGATGGTCAGATCCAGGCCGAACTTGTTTTCCTTCGTGCCCGTGGTGGTGTGGCGGTGAGTCTTGGGGTCAACGTCGGGATTGAGGCGCAGGGCCACCGGCGCAATCTTGCCCAGCTGCCGGGCGAGGCGGTCGATGTTGGCCAGCTCCTCCTCGCTCTCGACGTTGAACATCATCAGGCCCTGTTCGAGGGCGAAGCGGATCTCGCGGTCGGTCTTGCCCACGCCGGCGTAAACCACCTTGCGCGGGTCGCCGCCGGCCTTGAGCACGCGGAAGAGTTCGCCGCCGGAAACCACGTCGAAGCTGCAACCCGCGTCGCGCAGCACCTTGAGCACGCCCAGCGAGGAGCAGCTCTTCACCGAATAGCAGACAGTCGGGGCGGCCGCGGCGAAGGCCGTGGCGATCGCCTGATACTTGTTGCGCAGCGTGGCCGCAGAGTAGATGTAGACGGGCGATCCGACCTCGGCGGCGATGGCCGAGACGGGCACGTCCTCGCAGTGCAGCGCGCCGCCGACGTAGCGAAAGCTTTCCATGAATGGTCCCTTATTTCTTATCGTAGACCGCATCGGGATCGAAGAGCTTCTCGCCCTCCTCCACGATTTGGCCGTCCTTTTCCAGTTTCCAGGAGAAGCAGCTGCGGTAGCCGGTGTGGCAGGCGGCCACATTCTGCTTGACCTTGATGAGCACGCAGTCCTTATCGCAGTCGAAGCGGACTTCCTTCACCTCCTGGGTGTGGCCGGAGGATTCGCCCTTGATCCAGAATTTCTGGCGGCTGCGGCTCCAGTAGGCACAGAGGCCTTTTTCGAGCGTATATTTAAGGCTGTCGCGGTTCATATAGGCGACCATCAGCACCTCGCCGTTTTCCGCATCCTGGGCCACGCAGGGGATAAGGCCGTTGGCGTCGTATTTCAGTCCGTCGAGAAATGCAAAATCCATGTCTTCTCCTTGCCTGGCCGGCCCGCGCCGGCGGTTTTCAGTCCATTGAGATTACGGAATATGGGCTTTTCACGCAAGGCCGGAGCGCAAAAAGGCGGCCGGCGAATCGGGGATAAGCCGGTACTCTCCCCAGCCGGCCGTCGGCCAAGGCGAAGCTGGCTAAAGTTTTTTGAGAGAGTTTGAGAGAACTTTTTTTCAAAAAAGTTCTCTCAAATCGTAAGGGCAAGCCTTTGGCCGTATTCTTGCGTCAGCCCACCCCCGGCTCGCCCGGAGTTTTCTCCAGCGCGCGCAACAGGCCGCGGTGCTCGGGGCGGCGCAGGTCGGGATCGGCGGCCAGAAGCTTGGCCGCCTCGGCGCGGGCGGCGCGGATGGTTTCGAGATCGCGGCTCAGGTCGATCAGACGGAAATCCGGCAGGCCGTGCTGGCGCGTGCCCAGAAATTGCCCCGGGCCGCGCAGCTTGAGATCCTCCTCGGCGATGCGAAAACCGTCGGCCGTCTCGGTCAGGATTTCCAGCCGTCGGCGCGCGATCTCGCCCTCGCCTTCGGCCAGAAGCATAAACCAGCCCGGCTCGGTGCCCCGGCTGACCCGGCCGCGTAATTGATGAAGCTGGGCTAGGCCGAAGCGTTCGGCATGCAGCACGGCCATCAGCGTGGCGTTGGGCACGTCCACGCCCACCTCCACCACCACCGTGCAGACCAGGGCGTCGATCTCCCCTTGGCGGAAGCGGGCCATGATCTCTGTCTGCTCGTCGCGCTTCATCTGGCCGTGGAGCAGGGCCAGGCGGCAGCCAGTGAGCGGTCCAGCCGAAAGCTCGGCGAAGGCGGTGGTGGCGGATTTGAGGTTCAAATCCTCATTTTCCTCGACCAGCGGGCTGACGATGTAGCCCTGCCGGCCGCGGCAGAATTCGCGGCGGAGGTAATCCCACATGGCCGGCTGGCGCTCGGGGCCGACCAACTCGGTCCGCACCGGCTTGCGCCCCGGGGGGGCTTCGTCCAACGTGCTGACCTCCAGATCGCCGTAGACCGTCAGCGCCAGGCTGCGAGGAATGGGGGTGGCGGTCATGACCAGAGTGTCTGGGCAGCCCTTGCCGGCCAGGGCCGCGCGCTGATCGACGCCGAATTTGTGCTGTTCGTCGATGACGATCAACCCCAGATCGCGGAAGGCGACGTCGGTTTGCAGGGCGGCATGGGTGGCGATGGAATCCCCGATATTGCGCAGCGTAAC
>CAYMGG010000091.1:0-8692 GCA_964389915.1 uncultured Planctomycetaceae bacterium | reverse complement strand
GGCATGGGTGGCGATAAGGATGTCGACCATGCCGGCGCTCAGACGAGTTTTGAGGGCCTGGCTGTCGCCGGCGGTCGAGCCGCCGGTCAGCAGGCCGACCTGGACGCGCGAATGCGAACTGCGGGCGAGCAGAGCGGCGAGGGTGTCGTAGTGTTGGCGGGCGAGCAGGCTGGTGGGGGCCATCAGGCAAACCTGTACGCCTGCGGCCACCGCCGCCAGCATCGCATAGGCGGCCACGATAGTCTTGCCGCTGCCCACGTCGCCTTGCAGCAGCCGGTGCATGGGTTGGGGAGCGGCCAGATCGGCCAGAATTTCGGCGATCACCCGCTCCTGGGCGGCGGTCAGCTTGAAGGGCAGCAGCCGGCGGATGCGCTCGTGCACCGCCGGGCCGGCGGTCAGCGCCCGGCCGGGCGCGCTCTCCCAGGCCTTGCGGCGGGCGATCAGCACCGCCAGTTGCAGGACCAGACATTCCTCAAAGACCAAGGAAGCCTGCGCGTTTTCCCGGGCTTCGGGATGGGGCGGAAAGTGCATGGCCCGCACGGCTTCGCGGCGGGAGGGCCAGGCGTGTGCCGCGCTCAGTTCCGGGGGCAGGATCTCCGGTAAAAGTTGTAAAGCGCTGTCCAGCGCCCCGGCCATGATCTTGCGCCAGATTTTTTGCGTCAGGCTGCCGGTACAGGGATAAACCGGAACCAGCCGACCGGCGTTAAGCGAGTCCTCCAGGCCGCCGGCGCCCAGCAGTTCGTATTGCGGATGATCCAGCTTGAGCCGGCCGTCCTCGCGCTTGGCCTTGCCGCAGAGCAATACCTCGCCGCCGGCGTAGTCGGCCAGGGCCCAGGGCGCGTTGAACCAGACGGCCTCCATCACGCCGGTGGCATCGGTGAACTGGACGCTGAGGATGCTGCGCAGCCGGCCGCCCCGCGGATGGCGCTGGCGGATGTGGCCGGGCTTGACGATCAGGCTGACCTCGGCTCCCTCCGGCGCGTCGGCAATGGTCGAGACCACCCGCCGGTCGCGGATGTCGCGCGGAAAGGTGAGGAGCAGATCCTCGACCGTCAGCACGCCCAGCCGGGCCAGGTCCTCGGCCCGGGTCGGGCCTACGCCCTTCAGGAATTGGACAGAGTCGCTTAGTTCAATGGCCATGGCCAGCATTATGCCGGGCGGGTGCGCAGCGGTAAAGGCGCAAGCCGAAGGGGTTTTTGGATTCCGCCCAGATCAGCGGCTCGGAGGTGGAAAATCGGAAAGCGAGAGGGTGGCCCGGGCGACCTGGGCCGAGCCGTGTTCGGTCCAGAAGCCGAGGTGTCCTTTGGGCGGAGTCGGCAACTTGGCCTCCAGGGCCGGCCGACCTTCGTAGGCGAAACGCACGCGACCAGCCTCGACCGTCAGTTGCAGCCAGAGCCAACGGTGGTGCAAGGTGAGTCCGCCGCCGCGCGGCAGGCCCACGGCCGGAGCCGCCGCCAGTTTCTTGCCGTCCTTCCACAATTCGCAGCCCGGGCCGCCGGCCGGGCCGGTGCGCAGCAGATAGCCGGAATCGACCTTCTGGCCATCGCCGCCGAAGACCAGGTTCAGGTCGCGGTCCTTTTCATGAAAGCCTTCTTCGTGGCCCATCGACGGGCCAGCGAAGAAGATTACCGAATAAGGCGGGGTGACGGGATGACGGTACCAGAGCGCGGCCGGGTCGCCGGCCTCGTTGACCCCCAGCCATTCCCACTGCTGGTCGCACGACCAGCGGGAGACGCGTTTCCACTCTTGGCCGGTGGAGTACCACTCGGCCGGTTCGGCGCAGAAATTGTAGTCGCGCCAGCCCGGGCAGGCCAGAGCTAGGTCGCGGTGGACCGGAGCGGGCAGGGGAACGGTCGTCTGGCCGGGCATAACCTGCCCGCAGGCCTGGCCGTCTAGCCAGAAAATCGCCGGCTGGTAAAGGGGCAGGGGAATGCTTACCGCGCTACACTTGGGAAACGGGAGCGGACGCAGGTACCACTGGGGTGAATAGATGGTGCGCGGTTCCAGGCCGACCCGTAGCGGCGGATCGGAGCGCGGACTGCCCTCTTCGCCCAGACAGGTGTCGCCGCCGGCCAGCAAGACGGCCGTGTCGCGCACTCGGATGTCGTCGTAGAAGGCCGTTCCCTGGCGATGAGCCACGCCGAAGCGGCCTTCAGGATTTTCGTCTCCCGCCGGGATCGTCAAGGCCGGCCGCCCATCTAGCCAACCTTGCCAGAGACCGTCGCGGGCAAATAATGAGAGCCGCCGCCAGCCGGCGTAGGGCGCGGCCGCAACGCTTTCGGCCAGAGTTTCGACCTTGTCGCCGACCACGACCTCCAGCGCCAGTCGGCCGGTTGCGCCCGCGTAAATCAGCTGCAAACGGCGATTTTGTGTGGTCGTCAACCACGGGCCGCCTGCGCCTTGGTCGGTGAGCACGGTCAGGCTGACTCGATAATCGCGCCAGTGAGGATTGCCGGCCGCGGCCCAGCCGGGTTGGCGGGCTTCGAGCGCAAACGGATGCGGCGGGCCTTCCGCCCGGGGCTCCTTGGAAAAGCGGGGGGGCACGGGGGCCGGAGCGCCGGTCAGGCGGAACCAGCCGGATTCGACCTTCCACGCCGCGCCCTCGCCGGGATTGCGCATGAAGTCGTCGGCGAAGTTGACCTCGCCGGCCGGCGTAGCCTTCCAGTCCAGATCCGCATACAGCGGCTCGTAGCGGTCGCCGAGCGCATCGCGCACGACGCGCTTGGCGATAGGATCGAATTTCTGTCCCCGCCACATGCTGATGTTCCCCAGCGGGAGGGCCAGGGCGTAGACCGTGCCCTGCCCGAATTTGTACTTGGTGAAGGCGGGGCCAAAAGGCTTCTTGCGGAAAAGCAATTGTCCGTGCGCTTCGCCGGTGCCGGCCGGAGGCGGGGATAGGCGCGAACAGACAATGTCAGGATACAGATCCTGCTCTTCCGGCTGGCCGGCAAAGAAAGGCGAATTGCCGGCGCGTACCCGCAAGCCCCGGCTGGCCACGCCGCCCAGCTCGCCGCCGGGCACCAGTTCGTTCTCTTCCGGCGAGGGATTATAGCTACGCCGGTCGGCGGTTTCGCGCAGCCGCTCCAGAATGGCGGTGCCGCCTTTTTTGACAAAGGCATTCACCACTTTCCAGACCTGTTCGTGGTATTGCGTCACGCCCGAGAGCCAGATCAGATTGTAACGCGCCAGTGCGGCCGGGTCGGCCAATTCATCGTTGCGCAGCCGCTCATAGGGGATGCCCAGGCCGGTTAAAATGGCCTCCGGACCGTTCTGGTACATGCCGCCGATGGCCGCCAGGAAGCGCGGCCCGGCCGGAATGGCGGCGAGTTTCAGCGGGGGCGGCGCAGCGTTTGCCGCTTTGGCGGAAACGGTTTTGCGTCCCAATAGGCCGCTGGGATAGAAATCCAGGTCATCGACCAGCAGGATCTGATCCAAGCTGGCCCCGTTCTCGCGGGGCGCCACCCGCAGGACGTGCTCGCCGGCGGCCAGTTGGTAGGTCGGCCCCGGCACCCAGTGCCAGGCGCCGTAAGTGCCGTCGTTGCCGATTAGGGCGAACGTCTGCGCGTCCGGGGCGGCGGCGGCCGAGTTGCCGCAGCCGTCGCGCCACCAGGCCCGCAGCCAGAGGCGGAATTCGCCTGGCCGGGCAAGTTTGAAGGCATAATCGGCGGCGTCGGAGGCGACCAGCGGATTATGCCCCCGGTCGGGCGCGTGCAGCGCCCGGCCGCCTGCGGCTTCCGGCTCTTCAACGATTTCCCAGGCTGCGGGCAGCTTGGCGGCCTGGGCGGCTTCGAACAGGAAGAAGGTCGATTCCGGGCGGGGCAGATCGCCCGACGCCGGCGTATGCGGTGAAAGCGCCGGCTGTCCCGGCCCAACCAGCCGGCCGACGGCCAGCAAAGCGGCCATAAAAGCGCCCTGTAGCCAAGGGCCTCGCCCCGCCAGTCGGGGTCGCGAGCCGGAAGGGGATTGGGCGGAAGGCTTATCGCCGATAAGGAGGCGGTTTAGCGCTGCGGCGAAACCCATGGCCCAGCCCACTAACAGGCCGGCGCCCTGCACCAGGAGCGGAGTGAACGTCAGGCCTACAGTCAGCAGGAGCAGGCTTAAAATTGCCGGCCGGACGTAACTTTGTTCCGCGGGGGCGGCGGATTGGGACAGGGCCGTCCAATGCCGGCGCAGGCCGAAGGCGGCGGCCAATAACGCCGCCGCCACGAGCAGGGCCGCCGGCAGGCCATGCTGTACGGCCAGGACCAGGTAACCGCACTGGGTGCCCGGATCGACCTTGTTTTCCGCCGTGGGCGGCAGCCCGGCGCGGTAGCGGCCGGAACTGACGACCGGCTGGTAACGGTCCGCGCCGTGGCCGAAGAGCGGCTGGTCGCGGATGGCGGCCAGCGCTGCCCGGGCTTCGAGCGTCCAGCGGCGGGCGATGCCGTGGGCGTCAGTCGTCGCCACGCTGCGGCGCAAGGTTTCGTGTCGTCCTTGGAGCAACGGCGTGGGCAGGATAAACAGGCCGGCCAAGGCCAGCGCGGTCAGTATGGCCGGCAAACGGACGCCGCGCGGGGCGCAGAACCCGCCCCAAGCCAATAATGCGACCAGCCCCAGCATGAGCGCCGGCAGATATAGTTGGGAAAAGGCCAGGAGCGCCGCCAATCCGAGCGCCAGTCCGATGCGGGCCGGGCCTGGCTTTTCCGTTTGGGCGGGCGAAAGGATAAATGAGAAAACGAGCGGACTGAAGGCGGCGGCGATGATGCCAAACAAGGCGGCGCTGCCGAAGCCTGCCCCTTGGCCCAAGGCTCCCGGGGCCGGACTCCAGCTTTGGGCCAGCGCTACGCCGAGTGAAATACCCCAGGCAACCGCCAGGCCAGCCGGCAGCAGGCGCGGCCGGCAATTCGCGGCCGCCGCAAAACCGGCCGGCGCGAGAAAGAAGATGCCGACATACTCGGCCAATTTGGACCAGGCCGAACCGGCGGGGGTTTGCAGCGCGGTCGAAAAAATCAGCCAGCCGGCGGCGAGCAGCGCGGCCAGGGGGGCGGCCGGCCGGCGGGTCGCGGCGCAGGCGCAGACGAACAGCGCTCCGACCGCCGCTTCGGCCAGCGGCAACCGGGGCTGGTGGATGAAGGCCAGGACGACCGCCCCCGCCCCCAGCCAGGCGAGCGTGCGGTTCAGGTCGAACGCGGGTTTCATCGCCCCTCCGCAAGCAAAAGGGGGGGAGGTTTCCGATCGGAAAACCTCCCCCCAGCAAAAACAACCTCGAACGGTCGAAGCTGAAACCAAGCCATGGCCGCCGTAGCCTTGCATCGCCGCGGCGACCGTCGGATTAGGCGGTTTAGCGGAACTGCTCCTTCAGCTTCAGCCGGGTCATGGCCCGCAGCAGCGCCAGCTTGGCGCGATCGACGTCGATATCCGATTCGTCGGTGCGGTTGGAGACGGCTTCCAGGCGTTCGCGGGCCCTGCGCTGGGCCTCTTCGGCCCGGGCCAGGTCGATCTCTTCGACCGTTTCGGCCGCGTCGGCCAGGATCAGCGCCACCTCGCCGTTCATCTCGACAAAGCCGCCGTGGACGGCCAGCAGCACCTCGCCGCCGCCCTTCACCGCCACCCGGGCGCCGCCGATGGATAGCGGCGCCAGGAGCGCTTCGTGGCGCGGCAGGATTTCAAACACGCCTTCGGGGCCGTGCAGCTCGAGGCCCACGGACTCCTGCTCGAAGACCCGGCGCTGGGGGGTCAGAACGCGCACGGTCAGCGTGCCGATGTCGATTTCGGTTTTTTCGGCCATGTTTTTTTAAGCCTTCAGCTTCTGGGCCTTCTCGCGCACCTCGCCAATGTTGCCGCAGTACATGAAGGCCTGTTCCGGCAGATCGTCGCATTCGCCCTTGATGATCGACTCGAAACCTTCGACCGTTTCGGCGATCGGGACGTAGCGGCCGGCCATGCCCGTGAACTGCTCGGCCACGAAGAAGGGCTGGCTGAGGAAGCGCTGGATGCGCCGGGCGCGGGCCACGGTCTGCTTGTCGTCGTCGGAGAGCTCTTCCATGCCCAGAATCGCGATGATGTCCTGGAGATCCTTGTACTTTTGCAGGATCTCCTTCACCTCGCGGGCCACGGCGTAGTGCCGCTCGCCGACCACGCGCGGGTCGAGAATGGTGCTGGTGGACTCCAGCGGGTCGACCGCCGGATAGATGCCGAGGCTGGCGATCTGCCGCGAAAGGGCGGTGACCGCGTCCAGGTGCGCGAAACACGTCGCCGGAGCCGGGTCGGTGTAGTCGTCGGCCGGCACGTAGATGGCCTGGACCGAGGTGATCGAGCCCTTCTTGGTCGAGGTGATGCGCTCCTGGAGGGAGCCCATCTCCGTGGCCAGGGTCGGCTGGTAACCCACCGCCGAGGGCATGCGCCCCAGCAGGGCCGACACCTCGCTGCCGGCCTGGACGAAGCGGAAGATGTTGTCGATGAAGATCAGGACGTCCATCCCCTCTTCGTCGCGGAAATACTCGGCCACGCTCATGGCCGTAAGCGCCACGCGCAGACGGGCTCCCGGCGGCTCGTTCATCTGGCCGTAAATGAGCGCCGTCTTGTCCATGACGTCGGCTTCCATCATCTCCAGCCAGAGGTCGTTGCCTTCGCGGGTCCGTTCGCCCACGCCGGCCACCACCGACCGGCCGCCGTGCTCCATGGCGATCGAGCGGATCAGCTCCTTCATGACCACGGTCTTGCCCACGCCCGCGCCGCCGAACAGGCCGACCTTGCCGCCCTTGGGGATCGGCTGGAGGAGGTCCACGACCTTGATGCCGGTTTCGAGCAGTTCGGTGGCCGTCTCCTGGTCGGCGAAGGTCGGGGCCGGCCGGTGGATCGGGTAGCTCTTTTCGGCCTTGACCTCGCCCAGTTCGTCGATCGCCTCGCCGGTGACGTTGAGGATGCGCCCCAGGACCGACGCCCCGACCGGCACGCTGATCGGCGCGCCGGTGTTGCGCACGGCCATGCCGCGCATCAGGCCGTCGGTGGTGCTCATGGCCACGCAGCGCAGGGTGCGTTCGCCGATGTGCTGGGCCACCTCGAGCGTGAGGTTGAGCGGGGGCTCCGCCTGCTCGATCTTGAGCGCCGTGTAGATGTCGGGCAGGTTGCCGGTGGAGAATTCGACATCGACGACCGGTCCGGCCACCTGCTTGACCCGGCCCAGCTTTTCATCAACCTGAATCATCTTGCTCCCTCTCCGTCAGGAGGACCGAAGCGGCCCGGCGTCGCGGCCGCTGGAAAAATCACGATTCGTCAGGCCAGGGCGTTGGCGCCGCCGACGATGTCCATCAGCTCCGCGGTGATCGCCGTCTGCCGGGCCCGGTTGTAGATCAGGGTCAGCGAGTCGATCATCTCCTCGGCGTTGGTGGTGGCGTTGTCCATGGCCGTCATGCGCGCGGCCAGCTCGGCCGAGTAGCTCTCCAGGGTCGCCTGGTAGACCTGGGTGGCCAGGCGGCGCGAGATCAGCCGCGCCAGGGCCGCCTCGACCGAGGGCTCGACCTCGTAGATCGGCCGGCGCTCGGCCCCGGCGGCGGAGAGCTCCTGCTTGCGCTCGCCGGCCAGGCTCTTGTAGTCGATCGGCAGAAGCTTGGTCACGGTCGGCTTCTGCTGCATCGAATTGACGAACTGGTTGTAGACCACGTAGGCCGCGTCGATCCGCTCCTCGGGCTTGGCGGAGAACTTCTCCACGCACAGGTCGCAGATCTCGCCGGCCAGGACGTAGGAGAGCTTTTCGAACACGTCGTGATAGCCCTTGAGTACCTGGTGCTTGGTCTTGCGCAGGGCGGAGATGGCCTTCTTGCCGACCACCAGCAGGCGATGCTCGACCTGAGGCAGGCCGTTCAGATGGGCGTGGGCGGCGCGCAGGATGTTGCTGTTGAAGCCGCCGCACAGGCCCCGGTCGCCGGCGATGACGATGGTCAGAACCCGCTTCTCCTCGCGGGGGCGGAAGAAGGGGTGCTCGTCGCCCACCAGGTCGGTGGCCAGGTAGCGCAGCAGGTCGCCCAGCTTCTCGGCGTAGGGGCGCATGGCGACCATCCGGTCCTGGGCGCGCCGCAGCTTGGCCGCGGCGACCATCTTCATGGCCCGCGTGATCTGCTGGGTGCTCTTGACCGAGCGGATGCGCCGTTTGATTTCCCGGGTCTGGGGCATGGTTGCCTTTCCCTATTCCACGAACATCTTTTTGAATTCGGCCACGGCCTCGGCCAGCTGCTTTTCGGTGTCGTCCTTGAGCGCGCCGGCCTTGGCGATGGTCTCCAGCAGGGCGGCCTTGGTCTTGCGCAGGAAGTCGAGGAACTCCCGCTCGAAGCGGCGCAGGGAGGCGACCTTCAGGTCGTCCAGGTGGCCGCGCACGCCCAGGAAGATGGCGATGACCTGCTCGACGACCGGCAGGGGGGAGTACTGGTCCTGCTTGAGGATTTCGACCAGCCGCTCGCCGCGCGCCAGCTGGCGCTGGGTGACGGCGTCGAGGTCGGAGCCGAACTGGGCGAAGGCCGCCAGTTCCCGGTACTGGGCCAGGTCGAGCTTGAGGGAGCCGGCCACCTGCTTCATGCCCTTGATCTGGGCCGCGCCGCCGACGCGCGAGACCGAGATGCCCACGTTCATGGCCGGGCGCACGCCCGAGTAGAAGAGGTCGGCCTCCAGGAAGATCTGGCCGTCGGTGATGGAGATGACATTGGTCGGGATGTAGGCT
>CAYMGG010000090.1:0-18141 GCA_964389915.1 uncultured Planctomycetaceae bacterium | reverse complement strand
GCAGCCGGTGACGGCCGTCTCGACCGACTCGGCCCGGCGCTTGGCCACGGGCGTGGCCGAGCTCGACCGGGTGCTGGGCGGGGGCCTGGTGGCGGGCAGCGCCGTGCTCCTGGGCGGCGAGCCGGGCGTGGGCAAATCGACCCTGCTCCTACAGGTCGCCTACTGGCTGGCCCAGACGGGGGCGACCGTGCTCTACGCCACCGCCGAAGAATCGGCCGCGCAGCTCAAATTACGGGCCGAACGGTTGAATTGTCTGAGCGACCGGCTGCTGGTACTGGCGGAGAACGATCTGGACGCCATCCTGGCCGCCGCCGAACGGCCGGAGGTGGAGGTGCTGATCGTCGATTCGATCCAGATGGTCAACTGGTCGACTCTTTCGGCCGCGCCCGGTTCGGTGGGGCAGGTCCGCGAATGCGCGGCCGGGCTGGTGGCCCAGGCCAAGCGCCGGGGCACGCCGGTCTTTCTGGTCGGGCACGTCACCAAGGACGGCGCCATCGCCGGCCCCAAAGTGCTCGAACACCTGGTCGACGTGGTGCTGTATTTCGAGGGCGACAAATATAACGCCGCGCGCCTGGTGCGGGCGACCAAGAATCGTCACGGCCCGGCCAATGAGCTGGCCGTCTTCGCCATGGGCAGCGACGGCTTGCGGCCGGTGTCCGATCCGTCGCGGCTCTTTCTCTCCGGGCACCGCGAGGACGCGCCTGGGGCGGTGGTGGCCGCGCCGCTGGAGGGCAGCCGGCCGTTTCTGGTGGAGGTGCAGGCCCTGGTTGCGCCCGGCTATCCGGGCAACGCCCGGCGCAAGGTGACCGGCGCCGATCCCAACCGGGCGGCGATGCTGCTGGCCGTATTGGAAAAACGCTGCGGCTTGGTCCTCTCCGATCAGGATGTGTTCGTGAACGTTGTGGGCGGGGCGGAGCTGAACGAGCCGGGCGCGGACCTGGCCCTGGCCCTGGCCGTGGCCGGCAGTCTGCGGGAACGCCCGTCGCCGCCCGGCGCGGTGGTGGTGGGCGAGGTGGGCCTGGGCGGCGAGGTGCGGCCCGTAGCCCAGCTCGAAGCCAGGCTGCGCGAAGCCGAACGTCTGGGTTTTCGCCGGGCGCTCATCCCGCGCGGCGCCAGTCCCGGCGGCACGAGCCTGGAGGTGCGGGCTGTGGGCCGGCTGGAAGAGGCCCTGGACTGGGCGGCGGAAGGCTAAAATTGGGGCCGGAGGGCCATGCGCCGGCAAAGTGCGAAATTGGTGTACCATATCGCGGGTAGATGATAGAGGCATTCAATCATACGGATGTGACATCGGGGATTGTGCTTCGCGGGAGACAAGCAATGATTCTGAAAACTCTGTTGCGGTTGCTGTTCGTGGCCATCGTTTCGGCGTTCGCGGTCAACGCCTACGCCGTCATCACCCCCAATGAGGAATGGAATCAGACCATCGCCGGCATCTACGCGGCCATCGCGGCGGTGGTGGCGGTGGCGCTGGTCTTGTTCGAGTGGCGTTTCCAGCGGCAGATCGTGCGGGAGCTGGTGGCCGTCGCGTTCGGCTTGGCGACCGGACTGATCGTAACCCTGCTCATCATGCTGATCGCCATCTGCTTCTTCCTGCCCTCGGCCTCGGGCGACGTCTTCACCGCCTTCAGTTACGCCTTCTCACGAGTGCAGCCGGTGATCCCGCTTTTGCTCTGCGGCTGCTGCTACATCGGCGTGACGGTGGTGCTGGGCACGCGCGACGACTTCCGCTTTCTGCTGCCCTACATCGACTTCTCCCAGCGCGGCACCCAGGAGGGCGGCTTCATCCTCGACACCTCGGCCATCATCGACGGGCGGATCGCCGACGTCTGCACCACCAGCATCATCGGCGCGCCGCTTATCATTCCCGACTTCGTGATCCGCGAGCTGCAGACCATCGCCGACTCCAGCGACCGGCTCAAGCGCCTGCGCGGCCGGCGCGGCTTGGACATCGTCGGCCGACTGCGCAAAATGGACAATATCCGCGTTTCGGTCCGCCAGACCGACGCGCCGCTCAACAGCCCGGTCGATTTAGAGCTGGTCCGCTGCGCCAAGGAGCTGAACGGCCGGATCGTCACCACCGACTTCAATCTCAACAAGGTCAGCCAGATCGAAGGGCTGTCGGTCATCAACGTGAACGACCTGGCCAACGCCCTCAAGCCCGCCGTCCTGCCGGGCGAACGCCTGACCCTCAAGATCATCCGCGCCGGCCAGGAGCCGGGTCAGGGCGTGGGCTACCTCGAGGACGGGACCATGGTCGTGGTCGACGACGCGCGGCCACTCATCGGCCAGACCGTGACCGCCAGCATCACCGGCTCGATCCAGACCAGCGCCGGCCGGATGATCTTCGGCCGGATCGAGGATAAGCCGTGACCGTCACGGCCATCGTCCCCGCGGCCGGCGAGTCGCGCCGCTTCGGCGGCGACCGACGCAAGCCTTTCAGCGAACTGGCCGGCGAACCGGTTATCATCCACGCCTGCCGGCGGCTGCGCGCGCTGCCCGGGGTGAGCGAGATCATTCTGGCCGTGCATCCCGAGGATCTGGAAGCGGTCCAGGGGGAGTGGTGGCCGCGCCTGGCCGAGGCGGGGGCGACCCTGGCCGTGGCGGGCGGGGCCAGCCGGGCCGAATCGGTCTGGAACGCCGTGGCCGTGGGCGACCCCGAGGCCGAGCTTCTGGCCATCCACGACGCGGCCCGGCCCCTTTTCAGCCGCGAACTGGGCGCGCAGCTTCTGACCACGGCGCGGCGGCGAGGGGCGGCGATTCCGGCCCTGCCGGCCACCGACACCGTCAAGCGGGTCGAGACCGACCGCGTGACCGAAACCCTGCGCCGGGGCGGGCTGATGCTGGTCCAGACCCCGCAGGTCTTCCGCCGCGACCTCTACCTGGCCGCCGGCGAATACGCCCTGCGTACCGGCGGCTTCGGCCCGCAGCTGACCGACGACGCCTCCTTGCTCGAAGCTCACGGCCAGGAGGTGGCGGTGGTCATGGGCGAACCGTGGAACCTCAAGCTCACCACCCGCCGCGACCTGGCCCTGGCCGAAGCCTTTTTAAAAAGCGGGCTTGTACCGTTAGAGGCCGAAGCAGCGTCCACTCCGGCCCGCCCCGCTCACGCCCCGCACCCCTATCACGACGACCCCGCCGACGACGGCGGCAACTGGTAGGTGCACGTCGTTCTCTGCACTCAAGTGGGCTGATACCGATTCCGAATAATAAGGGCCGACTCCGGGGTACCTTTTTTGCAAAAAAAGTACCCCGAACCCCGCCAAAAAACTCTCACCCGGCTTCGCCCACCCGAACGTTCAGAAGGACGAATTCAAGGTTATTGCAGCTCGGCCGTATTCGCCTTTCAATACTGGAAATGCTACGACTTCCAATTCGACCATTTGAGCGCTCGAAATGGCAAAGCCGGCTCTAAAGTTTTACATGGGGGCCGGGGGAGATTTTTTTTCAAAAAGTTCTCCCCCGGAGCGGTCAGAAAGTTCCGAAGGCGATTGCCCGCAATTGCGCGAAAAGCCCCGGCGCCGCCCCCAGCACGTTCCAGCGGGTGGGCGCGGTCTCGACGGCGGCAATCTTCCCGCCGGCTTCTTCGATGATGATCCGGGCCGCGGCGAAATCCCAGGCTCGGACCTGACACTGGAACAACCCACCTAGACGGCCGGCCGCAATCTGGGCCAGATCCAATCCGCAGGAACCCTGGATTCGCAGCTTGCGCGTGACGCGCAACAGCCGCGAGATGATTTTTTCCATATGCTGCATGGTGGCTTCGTGGCTGCCGAAACTGGTGCCAATCACGGCCTGGGCCAGGTCGGTATCCGACGCGGCCCGCAGCGGCCGGCCGTTGAGCGTCGCCCCCTGCCCGGCCAGCCCCAGAAACATCTCGCCATACACCGGGGCGAAAACCGCTCCGGCCACAGGTCGACCCAATCGTGTCAGCGGTTCGGCCGAGTCGAGATCGTCGAGAGTCGGACAGCGATAGACGGCCACGCAGGCGCAGAAATGATGCTGGCCGCAAAAATAATTCATGGTCCCGTCGAGCGGATCGAGCAACCAGTAAAATTCGCCCGTGCCGGCAATCTCTCCGGCTTCTTCGGAAAAGATCGGCGCTTGCGGCCAGTCGGCCCGGATGATTTCCAATGCCGCCGCTTCGCTGCGCCGGTCGGCCTCAAGCTTGACGTCGTGAGCCATCAGCCGATCCACGGCCAGCGGCGCTTGCCGGCACCCCAGGTGCGCCGCGCCGGCGGCGCGCGCGGCGCGTTCGGCCGTAGCCAGCAGGCAGCAGGCGAGATCGTTGTCCAGATCGGTCATGACGAAAGCAGCCTTTGCCCAGGAATTAATCCCAGCATATAGCTCAGCCGGCGAATTGGCAATTCTAGAGAACTCCTCTCTGACCGACAAAATGCGCTGGGCCATCGTCAATGAGACTTTGACGCTCCGTGGCGCCGATCGATAACCCCGCGGCCGGTGTTGGGTGACCGGCCAAAACGCTACTTGCCCGGGGCTTCGGCCGGTTCGATCCGCTGCCAATTCTTCGCCGGGAACGGCTCTTCCGCTTCCGCCACCTGGACCATCGGGGCGGCGAAAACTTCGCGGCCGTTGACGAAGGTACGGACGATGCGCGGCACCGCGCCGGGTTCGATCAGGATCAGGTCGGCCAGCGCGCCGGGACGAATCTCGCCCAAATCCGTCAGGCCGACGGCTTGGGCCGGATTGCGCGTGGCCAAAGCCACGCTTTCGGGCAGGGAGTGCAAGCCCCGTTCCTTGACCGCCCAGACCGCATGCAGCAGGCTCATGGGCGAGTAGTCCGAACCGATCAGGTTGCAGAGGCCGGCCTGAATCGCCTCCTGCCCGCTCAGGTTGCCGGTGAGCGAGGCGCCGCGCAGCACGTTGGGCGAACCCATCAACACCGCCTGGTTGAGCCGCCGCGCGGTCCGGGCCGCCTCCTCGCGAACCGGGAACTCGCTGATCGTCACGCCCAGCCCGTGCAGCCATTTCACCTTGGCCTCGGTGTCGTCGTCATGGCTGGCCAACGGCACGCCCCGCGCCCGGCAGAGCGCGGCCAACTGGCGGATATGTTCGTCGCCGATCTGCTGGCGGTCGCGCAACCGGGTCTCGGCCAAGCGTTCGGCTTGGTCGCCGGTCAGATGCTCGGCCTGGCTGTAATAGGTCTTGAAGTGCGCCAGGTCCATGAACTGCCCCTGGCCGGGCGTGTGGTCCATGAAGGAGAAGAGGTCGGCTGCGCCCTCGGCGATCAGTTCGCAGAGCGTGGGCACGCTGGCCAGGTCCACGACCTCGAAGCGGATGTGGACCCGGTTGCGGACCGTCAGTCGCGGGGCCAGATCGTGCAGGGTGCGGGCGATCCGACTGGCGCAGGCGGCGGTACGCAGTTCGTTGGTCTGGCTCTCGCCGAAGCAGAGGCAGTGGTACATGGTCGTCACACCGCAGGCGGCCAGACGCTTGTCCAACTCGGTCAGGGCGATCTCCAGCGGGAAGCTGCCGCCCGGCCGGGGGCGCACCTCCTTCTCGATGGCGTCGCTGTGCAGGTCGACGAACCCCGGCCAGAGCTGCAACCCGGCGGCGTTCAGCCGCCGCACGCCCGGCGGCGGGCGCAGCCGGCCGACTTCGGCGATCCGCCCGCCGCGCAGCAGCACGGAGGCTTCCGGTAACACCAGTTCAGGGGTTATGATCGAAACATTCTCGATCAGCAGATCCGGGCCGGCCAACGGCCGGGATGAAGCTTTTTCAGGCGCAGACATCGGCGGTCTCCCGAGGGGCGAGTTCGTAAATCTCGTCGGCCAGCAGGCGCATCAGCTGCGGGTCGTGGAAGATCATGACCATGGTCGTGCCCTGCCGGCGCAGGTCGCGCAGCAGTTCGCTAACCCGCGAGACGGCGTCCTGATCGAGTGAGGCGGTGGGCTCGTCCAGAAGCAGCAGGCGCGGCCGGGCGATGACGGCCCGGGCGATGTTGACCCGCTGCTGTTCGCCGCCGCTGAAATTGACGGGATAGGCGTCCAGCAGGGCCGGCGGCAGGTTGAGCCGCAGAAGCAGTTCGGCCGCCACGGCCCGGGCCTGGTCGGCCGGCTGCCCGGCGTTGAGCAGCGGCTCGGCCACCACCTCGACGGCCGGCACCCGGGGCACGACCCGCAAAAACTGGGTGACGTAGCCGATCTCCCGCCGGCGCAACTCCAGAATCCGCGCCTCGGGCAGGCCCGCCAGGTCCACCGGCCCCCAGGCCGTAGACTGGTAGATGATCCGGCCGGAAGTGGGCAGATAGGTGCGGTAGATGCACTTCAAGATCGAGCTCTTGCCCGCCCCGCTGTGGCCGGAGAGGGCCAGCGCCCGGCCCGGCCCGATCCGGAAATTCACCTCCGCGCAACCCAGCAGCCGGCGGCCGCCGAGTTGATGCACGGTGAACTCTTTGCCCAGGTTCTCTACGGTAAGCATGCGGTTTTCCTCAATGCAGCGCCGAACTGACCAGCAGCTGCGTGTACGGATGCTGCGGGTCCTCCAGAATCTGGTCGGTCAGGCCGGCCTCGACCACCCGGCCGTTCTTCATCACCATGGTCCGCGAGGTGAGCAGGCGGATCACCCCCAGGTCGTGCGAGACGACCACCGTGGCCACGTGCAGCTCGCGCTGCAAACGGCGCAACAGGTCGAGCACCCGCGCCTGGACCGAGACGTCCAGGCCCGTGGTCACCTCGTCTAGCAGCAGCAGCGCCGGTTCGTTGGAGAGGGCCTTGGCGATCTGCACCCGCTGCTGCATGCCGCCCGAGAAGCGGCGCGGCGGCTCGTCCATCCGGTCCACCGGCACCTCGGTGCGGGTGAGCAGGCCGGCGGCGCGTTCGCGCATCCGGCCCACGTGGCGCTGGCCGGCGGCCAAGAGACGCTCGACGATGTTGCCGCCGGCCGAGACGTTCATCCGCAGGCCCAGGTGGGGGTGCTGATAGACGATCCCCATCAGCGCATTGCGCAATTGCCGCTGGCGGAAGGTCGAAAGTTCCAGCGCGTTTTCCCGGGTTCCGATCAGGCCCGGCGTGCGCCCGTTCGGATTGAGCCGCAGTTCGCCGGCGCTGGCGGGCAGATCGAAATGCAGCAGCTTGAGCAGCGTGCTCTTGCCCGAGCCGCTCTCGCCCACGACGCCCAGAACCTCGTCGGGATGCACGGCCAGCGACACGCCGGCGCAGGCGATCACCGTGCCGCAGCGCGGACAACGGTTGGTCTCCCGCTCCGGACCGGTCTCGGTCGGACAGCGCGGGCAGCCCGGGCCGTACTGCTTGGTCAGTCCGCTGGCACAGAGCAGCGGCGTTTCGGTTTTCATGACCGGCCCTCCGCGGCCGACTTGGCGCAATAGGAGGTGTCGGAGCAGCTATAGATCCGCGCCCCCGAGGCGTCGTCGATCAGTTCGTCCAGATAGGTGTCGCTCCGGCCGCACTTGCCGCAACGCCGGCCGGTGAAGTCCTCGACTCGGAAGCGGTGGTCTTCAAACTCCAGCGGGGCGACGTCCGTGTGCGGCGGCACGGCGTAGATGCGCTTCTCGCGCCCGGCGCCGAAAAGGTGCAGGTTCTCGGCCTGGTGGAGCCGGGGCACGTCCCAGCGCGGGATCGGGCTGGGGTCCATGATGTAGCGCCCGCCCACCAGCGCGGGATAGCGCGCGCCGATGGTGATCTCGCGGTAACGGACGATGTCTTCGTACAGGTGCAGCCACATCCGGCTGTAGTCGGCCTCGGCGTGCATCCGCCGGGTCTCGCGCTCGGACGGCTCCAGGTCGCGCAACGGCTCGGGGATCGGCACCTGAAAGACCAGGATCTGATCGGCCCGCAGCCGTTCTTCGGGGATGCGGTGCCGGGTCTGGATCAGACTGGCCTGCGCCGTGTCGATGGTGGTTTCCACGCCCGTCACCCGCTGGACGAACCGGCGGATGTTGACGGCGTTCACACTGTCGTCGGCCCCCTGGTCGATGACCTTGAGGATATCGTCCGGGCCGATCAGGGCCAGGGTCAGTTGCAGGCCGCCCGTGCCCCAGCCGCGCGCCACCGGCATGTCCCGCGAGCCGAAGGGCGTCTGGTAACCGGGCACGGCCACGGCCTTGAGCGTCTGTCGCCGGATCTCGCGCTTGGCCCCCTCGTCGATGAAGGCGAAGGAGTAGGCCGCGGCGGGCGCGTCCGCCGGCCGATCTTTTCGCCATTCGGCCAGTCTCATGATGCCCCCTCCCGGGTCCGCCGCAGCCGGTCGAGGGCCGACTGGAACGTGACGTAATGCGGCAGCTTGAAGTGGTTGCAAAAGCCCATGGCCTCGACTCCGTCGGTGTGCAGGAGCACGAACTCCTGGTCCTCCGAGGGCGTCTGCGGCTCGGCCGTCTGGATCGAGCGGTCGAGCACGGCCATGGAGATGGCCTTGGTCTCGTTGTGCCCCAGACAGAGGCCGTAACCGAGGGTGAACTTGACCCCGTCGCTTCCGGCGGTCCGGCAGTCGCTGATGATCTCGGCCTCGGTCACCTTGACCTCGCCGATCAGCTCCGGCTCGCCGGCGTACGGATTGGTTACGCGCACCGGCAACCAGCCGACCCGCAATTCGCCCACGGTCGGATGGACCATGCCGAAGCCGCGCATGTTCGAATAGGCCAGGGCCAACAGGCCGCCCGTCTCGGCCCGGGCCATGGCCTGTAGAGAGGCCGGCCGGGGCGCCGGGAAGGTCAGCGCTTCACGGGTCAGGTCGATCAACTCCGCGCCCGCCGCACCGCCCGCCGTCCGCGGCGTTTCGGCGAGCAGGCCCTCGCGCCGCAGGATCTCGACCACCTTGGGAAAACTCTCGGGCAGGGGCTCGGGCTCGCCGACCTCGGTCCACAGCCGGCGCAGCGCCTCGTTCCGGCGGGGCGCGTCTTCGTTCAGCAGCTCGAAATCCAGCAGGCGCAGCAGATAGTCGCTGGTGGGTCCCAGGACCTGGCCGCCGGGAATCTCTTTGAAGGCGGCCGAAATCCGACGGATGATCCGCATCTCGCCCGCGCCCTGGGGCAGCGAATAACCCAGGCGCGGCTGGGTCGCGCCGAACGCCCGCAGCATGAAGGCCGCCTCGAAGGTGTCGCCGGCGGTCTGCTTCAAGGCCAGCGCCGCCAAGTCGGGCGCGTAGAGCGCACCCTCGCCCATCACCCGGTCCACGGCCAAGTGGAGCTGCTCGCGAATCTGGTCCACCCCCAGGGGCGCCGAGGCGCTCCCCGCCTGGGCCGCCCGGAAAGCCCGGGCCGCACCGGCAATGGCTTCCTGCCCGCCCCGCACCGCTACATAAGCCATCGCTACTCCCCGATCCGGATGCGGGTGGAACGCGGCAGGCCCATCACCTGGCAATCGCCCAGCAGGAAGAGGCTGTCCACGCCCAAAGGAAATTCGGAATTTAGCTCGCTCAGCAGCCGCCATTCGCTCTCGGGCAACGGATCGAATTCGGGCGCGATCTCGCCGCAAATGCCGGGGCCGCGCAGCCGCACCGGCGAGGAGCGTTGCCCCTCCGCAGCCGGCAGGACGTAGATCAGGGTGGCACTACGGTCGGGATATTCCGGCTCGCCGCGCTTGGCCTCCCGCACCCGGCCGCCGCTGTCCGGGCCGGAGAGAAAGATGTAGTCCGCCTCGGGCAGATTGCGGCGATCGGCCTTGGTGGCGGCGAAGATCTCGTCGGTCCAGTATTGGGCATCCGGCCCGCCCAGAATGTGGAAGCCGACCTCGTGATCGAGCAGGGTCTCGGCCACCGAAAGGCGGGCCGAGGGCCAATACTCGCCGGCCGGCATTGAGCAGAGCCGGCCCGGCCGGCTCATCGCCTGGAGCAATTGCCGGTAAATCGTCTGAGTGGGAACCACGGGCGCGAAAATACGCATCAGATCTCCTCGGCCGCCATGCCTTGAAAGCTGACCCGGGTGGCGGCGATCAAACGTTCGGTCTCGGCCCGCGCCGCGCGCACCCGGGCTTCACCTTCGGCCAGAAGCGACCAGCAGGCCTTCAGCCACGGATGGCCTTCGGGTTGACGGGCCAGCGCGCCGACCGTCGCGGCCAGCACCGCCCGTTCCGGTTCGCCGCCCAGCACGGTGGCGTGGCTGCGCCGGCCGGTGAATTCCACTTCGGCCACGGTCGCCAGCGCTTCGCCCAGATGAAAGGCCTCCCCGCCGCCGTCGCGGGCGGTAATCATGATGAGTCCGCTCTCCGGCGCGCCGATCAACTCGACCGGCGCGGGCTGGAGGGCGTCGAGCAGCCGGCCGATCTCGGCCGGGGTGAACTCGCCCAGAATTTCGCGGAAGATGCGTTCCCGGGCGAGCGCTTCGGTTTCCTCGAGAGCCGAACTCATGCCTGCTCCCGGTTTTCGAAATTGACCTGTAGCGTGTAGGCGTCGCCGCGGTAATGGCTGACGCAGAATTCGACCGCCGCGCCCTGCCCGTCGCGGGCCAAATTGCGGGTGAGCAGCAGGGGCAGGCCGTGCGGAATGGCCAGGGCCTCCTGCTCGCGCGCGCCGGGCATGATCGCCTCGATCTGGCTCCAGACCCGGTGGATCTCCTTGACCCCGTAATTTTCCTTCAGCACCCGATACAGGGAGCGGATGGACGCCGCCCGCTCGATCAAACCGGGAAACCGTTCCGAGGGGAGATACGAAACCGTGAAGGCCACCGGCACCTCTTCGATGGCCCGGGTGATCTCCAGCACGGTCAGCCGCACGCCCGGAGCCACGCCCAAATATTCGGCGATCTCGGCCGTAGCGGGCATCTCGTAGGCGTCGTTCACCTGCGCGTTGCCCTCCAGCCCCAGTTTTTCCAGCGCGGCGGTAAAGCTCGTGCCCGGAGCCAGGGCATAGGGAATCTTGCGCCGGGCCACGAACGTGCCCTTGCCGCGCACCTTGAAGACGTAGCCGGCCAACTCCAGATCCCGCAGCGCCGCCCGGACCGTGTGCCGGTTGAGCCCGTGCCAGCGGCTGAGCTCGGCTTCCGAGGGCAGCTGCTGGCCCGGGCCGGGCGCGCCGCTCTCGATCCGGGCCTGCAAGTGGGCCCGGAGTTCCCGATAACCGTTGATGCTTTCGTTGCTGACGAGCATATCCTTACGACTCCCGGATCGGACCGTCGGCCGATCTTCAAATCCCCGAACCAAGGGCGGCCGTCAACCTGTCTAGACATCTAGATCACGAGGGCAGATTCTCGCCTACAGGATTCGGTGCGTATGCGAAGCGGGTTAAACTTTGATTAAGTTACGTTTGAAAGGAGCGATTCCCGGAAGCGAACCCTCTTTTCAAGCCCGGACCCCAAGCCCTCTTTTTTCGGACAGAACCTAATCCGCCGTCGGCGCGGCGACCGGCACCGGACTGTCGCCGGCGGCCAGGAACTGATCCAGGTCCAGCAGTTCGGCGAAGCGCCGGCGCAGGGTCGCGTGGTCCCAGTCCCACCAGGCGCTGGCCAATAATTGGTCGCAGA
Organism: uncultured Planctomycetaceae bacterium; assembly: GCA_964389915.1. Classification (GTDB taxonomy): domain Bacteria; phylum Planctomycetota; class SZUA-567; order SZUA-567; family SZUA-567; genus CAYMGG01. The sequence continues at coordinate 6,710 of CAYMGG010000090.1, read as the reverse complement.
CCGCATCGGAAAAACGCCGGCGCAGCGGCCGGGCCGGCACGCCCACGACCACGGTGTACGGTTCGACGTCGCGGGTCGCCACCGCCCCGGCCCCGACCACCGCGCCCGTGCCGATGGTCACGCCGGGCATCACGGTAGCGCCATGGCCGATCCAGACGTCGTGCCCGACCGTCACTCGGTGCGCCTTGCGCCAGGCGAAGAGCTCGGCGTCGTCGCGCTCGTCGAAACCGTACTGCCGCCGGCGGTAGGTGCAGTGGTGCTGGGTCACGCGGCCGACGGGATGATTGACCGGATTGAGCCGCACGCTGCTGGCCAGCGAACAGAACTTGCCGACCTCGGCCCAGGTGAGCGAGGCGTGGACCGGGGCCACGTAGCTGTAGTCGCCGAGGCTGGATTCGATCAGTTCGGCGAAAGCTCCGACCTCGGTCCAAGCGCCCAGCCGGCTGTGGAGCACCGTGGCCGTGGCGTGCACCGCCGGCGCCGGCCCCAGGACGGGGAGGGCCTCGACGTCCCGGTTCCATTCGGGGATCTGATGAAAATCCTGCATGGTTGCCCTTTTCAAATGAACCGCCGGCGCAGCAGGCCGCAGCCGTAGTCGATCAGGCTGACGGCGGCGATGATCATGATCATCATCGTGCAGACCTCGCGGTGGCAGTAACCGACCATCTTGTCCTGCAACAGAAAACCGATGCCGCCGGCGCCCACCCAGCCCAGGATCGCGGCGCTGCGGACGTTGGACTCGAAGCGCAGCAGGCTGTAGCTGATCACGATGGGCATGACCTGAGGCAGGACGGCGAAGGAGATGGTCTGGGTGGCGCTGGCGCCGGTGCCGACCAGGGCCTCGACCTGGCCGGGGTCGATCGCCTCGATGGCTTCGCTGAAAACCTTGCCCAGAATGCCGGTGGTGTGGATCCAGAGGGCCAGGATGCCGGCGAAGGGCCCCAGGCCGATGACGCTCACGAAGATCAGGGCCATGACCAATTCGTTGAAGCCGCGGCAGGCGTCGAGGAAACGCCGCACGACGAAGACGCCCACCCAGCGGACGACCCGCGCCGGCCGGCTGTCGCCGGGGGCGAGCAGGGCCAGGGTGTTGCCCGCGGCCAGCACCGAGCAGGGAATGGCGCAGACCACCGCCAGGAGGCTGGCCCAGATGGCGATGGCGATCGTCTCCAGCAAGGCCGTGAAATAGGCCTTTAGCCGGGGCAGGGCCGTCTCCGGCGGCCAGTAGCCGCCGCGCTTCTTGTCCACCAGGCGCAGGTATTCCTGCTCGACCATGTTCTTGCGCTCGACGGGGCTCAGCTTGGCGAGAATGTCGGCTTTGACCGCCTGCACCTCTTTTTGCTTGGTAAAAAGCGAGGGCGTCTTTTCCGGCGGCAGATCCTTGTACTTGGCCGCGACCACGTAATTGGCCTCGCCCTCGGCGTAGTAGTTGGGGGCCCGCTCGGCGTCGGCCCGGATCTCGGCCAAATCCTGGGCGTTGAAGGTCCGGCCGGCCAGGTGGCGCCAGGCGTTGCCGCGGCTGGTCCAGACGCCCAGCGGATCGATGCCGCACCAGTGATAGGTGTAGGCCAGAACCGCCGCCAGAACCGCACAGAGCGCGCCGCGCCGCAGATAGCGCCGCCGTGAAATCTCGCGCATCCCGGCCTGGCCCCAAAGCAGGACCAGTATCACGGCCAACCCGCCGCTGGCCAGCATGTCGAGGAGGGCATCGCCCCGCAGCCGCCAGTCCTGGCCCCGGATCAGTTCGGGCCACTGCCAGTGCGCCTCCGCCTCGCTCCAGGCAAAGCCCGGCACGCCGGCCGGCAGCCCGGTCGATCCCGAACCGGCCACCAGCAGCCGCGCCAGCACGCACAGGGTCAGCGCCACCGCCGCCGCCGCGCCGGCCAGAAACTTGGCGCGGGTCCAGCGGGGCGCAAGCTGGTGGAGATCGAGCGAGGTTTCGGCCGGAGGCGAAAATTCGCCGTTGGATTCAGGCATGGTTTTTTCCTGCAAACAAAGGTCCGGGACGGCAAGCGAGCGCCGCCCCGGACCGGGGGAGTGGTGAACTTTCAGCCCTGCTTGGCCTTCTCTTCCTTCAGCTTGTTCAGGAAGCGGATGATGTCGTAGGCCGAGTCGGTGGTCTTGGCATAGCCGCCGTTGCCCAGCTTCTTGAGGGTTTCCTTGTCCTCGTTCAGCTTGAGCAGGGCCTCGACGAAGGCTTCCTTGAGCGACTGGGGCAGATCGGAGCGGCCGCACATCGGGCTGCCCGGGAGGGGATTGGCGCTGTAGATGATGTTGAAATCTTCCTTGGCGGCGGCGCCTTTCTCGATCATCCGGCCCAGGTCGATGTCGTTGGTGGCGGCGACGTCGATCTTGCCGTTCTTGACCGCCAGGATGCTGGCGCCGTGCGAACCGGAGAAGGAGACCTCCTTGAAGTAGGTCTTGGGGTCGATCTTCAGGTCGCGGGAGAAGACCACGCTCGGGGCTAGGCAGCCGGAGGTGGAGTTGGGTTCGGTGAAGCAGAAGGTCTTGCCCTTGGCGTCCTCGAAGGTCTTGATGCCGGAATCGGCCTTGGCGATGATGATCGGGGTGTAGCCGGGGTTGCCGTGGACGTCCAGCTCCATGGCCAGGGCGTCGGCGCCGGCCTTCTCGTGAGCCTCGACGTAGCTCTTGGGGCCGAAGTAGGCGAAATCGATGTGCTTGTGCTCCATCGCGGTGATGACGCCGGCGTAGTCGGTGGCGCTCTGAATCTCGACCTTGATGCCCAGGGCCTTTTCCAGATGAGCGGCCAGGGGCTGGAAGCGCTCCTTGCTCTCGCCGCCGCCCTCGGTCGGGATGACGCCGACCTTGATGCCTTCCGGCCAACCGGTCTTGTCCTCGGCGCCGGCGACGCCCAGCCAGCACCCCACCACCGCCAAAGCCACGATCAACTTATGAAGCATTCCTGAATCTCCTTGTTTTTTCCTTCCGCCGCCGGCCGCCAATCGGCCGACCGCCAATTCATTCCACCGCCGACAGGGCGGGCCGAAACGGCACCGGCGCACGCGGCGCCCCGGACGCCCCGGCCCGGGCGCGCAGCTTGCCCAGTCCGCTCTCCAGCTCCTGGCCGTAGATCTGCCGCAGGATCTGGTGATCCAGCTCTTCCGACAGGCCGTCGAAGACGATCCGGCCGGCGCGCATGCCGACGATCCGCTTGCCGTAGCGCCGGCCGAGTTCGATCTGATGAAGGTTGACGACCACCGGGATGCGCTGCATCTCGTGGATGTCCAGCAGGGTCTGCATCACGATCTCGGCGCTGGCCGGGTCGAGGCTGGCCACGGGCTCGTCGGCCAGGATGACGTCGGGCTCCTGGGCCAGGGTCCGGGCGATGGCCACGCGCTGCTGCTGACCGCCGGAGAGGGTGTCGGCCCGTTGGAAGGCCAGGTTCTCGATGTGCACCTTGCGCAGACAATCGAAGGCGATGTCCCGCTCGGTCGAACTGAAGATCCGCAGCAGCGACAGCCCCTGGAGCAGCGGGCTGCAACAATAGTGCGACAGCCGGCCGGCCAACACGTTCTCCAGGACGCTGAGGCGGCGCACCAGGTTGAACTGCTGGAAGATCATCCCCACCCGGGCGCGGATCTGCCGCAGCCGGCAGCCGCCGACGTGGGTGATGTCCTCGTCCATCAGCTTGATCCGGCCCCCGGTGGGCTCGATCAGCCGGTTCATGCTGCGCAGGAAGGTGGACTTGCCCGCGCCCGAGGGGCCGAGGATGACCACGAACTCGTCGGCCCGCACCCGGAAGTCGACCCCGATCAGCGCCTGGGTGCCGTTCTCGTAGGTCTTGCTCAACCGCCAGGCCTCGACGGCCGGCTTGACGACCTGAGCGTTCTCCGAAATCACCGAATACATGACTGTCTCCCGGTCCTCGGGGACACCGGCATGGTTTCCCACCCGAACCGGAAACTAGTCTAGACAAGTATTGTTGGCGGATTATTTGGCGCGGATCAAAATTGGAATAATTTACCGGCGGGCTTGGACATCGCCCGGCAGCGAGGGGGAGGTTTCATATTATGTTTCTGTCTGCCAGCGGCGGGAAGCGGCTCTGGCAACCGGGCGGCGTTTCAACCGCGCGCGGCCAGGCTCTCGAGAATGACGTGTTCCATCAGTTCGACCGGGGCCGGTTGGCCGGTCCAGAGCTCGAACTGGCGGGCGGCCTGGCCGACGAACATCTCCACGCCCGTGGCGACTTGCGCCCCCTGCTCGCGGGCCAGGCGCAGAAAGAGGGTTTCCTGCGGATTGTAGACCGCGTCGAAGACCACCTGACCGGGGCGGAAGAACTGCGCGGTCAGCGGGGGTTCGCAGACGCGCGGATACATGCCCAGGCTGGTGGTGTTGGCGATCACGGCCGCCTGGCCCGGACGGAGTTCGTCCAGGCCGCAGGCGCTCACCCCCAATTCTTCGGCCAGGGCGAAGGCCTTCTCGCGCGTGCGATTGGCGATCGTCACGCGACAACCGACCGTCTGCAAGCCCACGGCCAAGGCCCGGGACGTGCCGCCCGCGCCCAGCACCACGGCCGGCGCGTCGGCCAGGGCCAGCCCGCAACGTTCGGCCGCGCGCAGGATGGCGTCCAGCGCGGCGCGCAGATCGGTGTTATCGCCCCGCCAGCGGCCGTCGGGCAGCCGGGTGAGGGTGTTGACCGCGCCCACCCGCCGGGCCAGCTCATCGACCTCGGCGGCGGCGGCCAGGGCCGCGCCCTTGTGGGGAATGGTCACGGAAAGCCCCCGCAGCCCGAGCGGTTCGGCCGTCTGGCGCAGGAAGGTCGGAAAATCGGTGACCCGGAAACGCAGATAGGCCCGGTCCAGGCCCAAGGCGGAGAAGGCCGAATTATGGATAGTCGGGCTGAGCGAATGGGCGATCGGATCGCCGACCACGGCGAACAGTTCGGTCCGGTCCGTCAGGTAGCCGACCCGGTAGAGTTCGATCAGCTCCTGGACGGTCGGCTGGCCCGGAGCCGACTCCTGGCCGGAACGCAGCGAGCCGAAAGTAAGGATCGCGCCGGCCCGGGGGGCGAGGACCCGGCTGGCTTCGCCATATTCGCCCATGCAGAGGCCGATGGCCGGCTTGCGGCAGGCGGAGATCTGCGCCAACACGCTCAGGTTGTCGCGGGGGGCCTGGCCCATGACGGCAAACTTGACGATGTCGCAGGGCAGAGCCTCCAGTTCGCGGACGATCCGGGGCAGATCGGCGGGAGTCTCGCGGAAATTGTGGTAACTGGCGATCAGCCGCGTCCGGCCGCCGGGCCGGAAGGTGGCGAAGCTGTCGCCTTCGATGTCCAGATAGGCCGCGCCTCGGCGGCGGGCCTCCTCCAGCCAGGCCAGACGCAACTCCTCCGGGCCGGTGAAGAGGCCGCCTTCGCGCTTGGGCCGGCAGGTGACGATGACCGGCCGGGGCGACTCGGCGATCAGGGCGGCGATGTCGGGCGTGGCGGCGAAATAGTCCAGCCGCAATTCCAATAGATCGACTTCCGTCTTGGCCGCCTGGGCGAAAGACGCGCGGGCTTCGGCTAGGTCGCGGGCAATCACGGGAGCGCAAATCATGCCTTCAGTCTATCCAAGAGCATTTTTTCATGCAACCCCGGGAAACCGCCGGCCGCATTTTTCTTGACCGCTCTTTGGCGGCGAAAATATCCTTAACCGCTTGGTGACCAATTACTTTTGATCTCCAAAATTTTGACTCGGAGAAAACCATGAAACTAAGGTCACGGATCGTAGGATTGGCAATGCTCGGTTGCATCGTGGGTTCTTTCGGCCAGGCCGGCGAAACCTCCGCCCTTAGGCCAATTAGCCCACATGTCTGGGCCTATGCCGGCCGGACCGGCATGGCCCCCGCCAACAGCTATGGCGCCAACTCCGGCGTAATCGTCGGAACCGCCGGCGCGTTGGTGGTGGACACGCAGATCTCGGCCAAAACCGGCCGGCAGCTGCTAGAGGATGTCCGGGCCGTCACCAATCAACCGATCCGGTGGGTGGTCAACACCCATTACCATCTGGACCATGCTTTCGGCAATTCCGTCTTCGCCGCCGCCGGCGCCCAAATCATCGGCGGGCCGGGAGCGCCCCAGCTTTTGACCCAGAAGGGGCCGGCCATCCTGGCCCATCCGGAAGGCCACGGCCTGACCGCCGCGGACCTGGAAGGCACGGTCATCACTCCGCCGACTGAAGTGGTCGCCGATGTCCGCCAGCTCGATCTGGGCGGCGTTACCGTCGAAATCCGAGCCCTGGCCCCCGGCCACAGCCCGGACAATCTGATTATCTGGGTGCCGGGCGATCGGGTGCTGTTCAGCGGCGACCTGGTTTTCAAGGGCTGCCATCCCTTTGTCGGCGAAGGCGACGTGCCCGGCTGGCTGGCCGACCTGGATAAGCTGGCGGCCCTGGACGCCAAGACGATCATACCCGGTCACGGCGCACCGGCCGGCCCCAGCGACCTGGCCGACATGCGCGCCTATTTGACGACGTTCGACCAGAACGCCCGCCGGCTGGCGGCGGGCAAGACCGCGGCCGACGTCCGGACCGTGGCCGAAGAGTTGCGCAAATTGCTGCCCGAGCAGGGCCGGCAGGAGTTGGGCGGACTGATCGAATACAGCCTGCTGGCCAAATACCTGCCGCCGGCCAAGTGAGTGCGGGCCGCATCGTCAAATAATATCAATCCAAGTTAATTGAGACCGATTCAGGGGAACCTTTTTTACAAAA
>CAYMGG010000089.1:0-18150 GCA_964389915.1 uncultured Planctomycetaceae bacterium | reverse complement strand
TGTCCGGTCCTTCGTTCACCCCGCCGGTGTACCAGGTGGCCCAGAGGCGGCCGCCGGGGGCGCGCTCGACTCCAGGAAAGCACGGGCATTGGCGGCCGGCGGTCAGGTGCTCGGCTTGCGGGGCGAGATTCAGGGCCACGGGCTCCAACGCGGCGGCAAGAGTGGCGGACATTTGGGTGATCTCCTCCAAAAAGTGACCGGCTTCAACCCGGTTTTCCTCACTTTACCCCGGCCGAACGGCTTGTAAATATTAACGAAATACCATATATATGCATTTTGTGCGATAAGGGCTGGAGAGGCGGTCGACGCAATTGCCACCACTGGGGGAACTTTTTTGCACAAAAGTTCCCCCGGACCCCCTCAAAGAACTCTCATCCTGCTTCGCCGGCTTCGACGTCTAGGGCAGGGGGAGAAAGGGAGCAGTTTTAATCGTAAAGGGTGGGGCGGACGATGGCTGTGGGGTCGGATTCGTCGGCGTTTATTCTTGGCAAACTGGCCGAGCTGCTTGCGCTTCTGCGGGGGCGGGTATATGTCGGGGTGGCGGGGCCGCCCGCGCCGCCGGGGGCGAGCTTCAATCCGGCCGCGCGGTTGAACTTTCTGCTCAGCGGGCGCAAACGCATCTGCCTGCCGCTGGCGGCGGGGGCAGCCGAGCCGTGGTTTCGAGCCGGCGACGGGCATTTCAGCCCGGCCCAGACCTGGGAGTTTCATGATTGGCGGCCACGGCACGAATTACTCTGCATCGTGCCGCGGGCCGAGTATCTGCGCGTCTCCTATTACCGCGTCACTCGCTCCGGCCAACCGCCCGAGACGGCTTATTATCATACCAATCGCCTGCCCGGCCCGGCGTTCCGGCACACGCTGCGGGCGCTGGAGGCTCAGGCCGAAACTCTGGGCGAAGAGTTGCTGCCCGAATTGGTGACCGCGCTCATTCGCTTGGCGCTGGAGGAGTGCGGCCGGCCGCCGGCCGAACCAGCCGACCGCTCGGCCCGGATCGTGGGGGAGATCCGGCGGGTGATCGAGAACAATTTTCAGAAGAATCTGGGCCGGGCCGGATTGGCCGCGCAGTTCCACCTCACGCCCAGCCACCTCTCCCGCCTCTTCAAGCAGGTCTGCGGCCAGGGACTTCAGGAGTACCTGACCGAGTGCCGGCTGAAGTTCGCGCAGAATCTGCTGCTGGAAACCGATTTGACCGTTTATCAAGTGGCGCGGCAGTGCGGCTTTGGCAATTACGTCCACTTCGTCCGCCGCTTTCGGCAGTTGCACGGCCGGCCGCCCGGCCGCTACCGCGAGGACGAACTGGCGCGCCGTCGGACGAAACTGCCGGCCGGCAATTCCAGGTAAAGAAAATAATACGGGGAACCTTTTTTGCAGAAAAGGTTCCCCGTATCCTGCCCAAAAATTCTTGTCCGGCTTTGCCGTTTCGCGCGTTCAGCCGGAATGAAGCTAAAGGTTCGCCCCCCGCGCCTGGAGTTCGCGGCGCAGCTCCGCGCCGTCGAGGTCGGCCGGGGCCAGGCCGCGCTGGGCGCAGAAGGCCGCGGCCAGGCCGGCCGCCTGCCCCAGCGAGCAGACCGGCGGCATGACCCGCAGGCTGCTGTGGACCGCGTGATCGACCGAGATCGAGCGCGCGCCGATCAGCAGGTTGGCCGCTCCTTCCGGAACCAGGCAGCCGTAGGGCACCTCGTACCATTCGTTGGGTCCTATGTGGATTATTTCCGTGCCGCTGCCGTTGGGGTTGTGGATGTCGATGGGGTAATTGACCCGGGCCACCGCATCGGTGAATTTGCGGCGGTCGACGTAATCCTGGCGGGTCAGGTAGGCCCGCCCCTTAACCCGCCGGCTCTCGCGCACGCCGATGTGGTGGGCCATGGAAAGCAGTTCGGCTTCGGCGAACCCGGGCACGTCGCGGCGCAGGAAGGCCAGGAACTCGCGCACCTGCCGGCGGGCGTCGATTTCGGCCGCGGAGAGAGCCGCGCCGTCCAAAGCGCTCTTCTGGATCACCCGGGTGGTGTTGAAGTGCATCACCCCCGGCGCGTAATAGTCGAAGACCAGCACGTCTTCGCGCGGGCAGTCGATCCGCCCTTCGGCTTTGGCCTTGAGGTAGAGCTGGGTGATGGTCTTGCGGTCGGGCATGGTTGCGGTATCGACTCCGCTTAGCTTGAAGCAGGTGGTCATGGGCTGGCAGTGGCCGCTGGGGCCGCCCACTTCGCAGGCGCAGCCGGCGCGCGCGGCCAGGTCGCCGTCGCCGGTGCTGTCCACATAGACCTTCCCCCGGACGGCGCCGAAGCCGGATTTGGAGCTGAAGATCGCGGCCTCGATCCGACCGCCGGCGGTTACGGCATCAACCAAAGTATGGTGGAAGAGCAGCTCCACCCCGGCCTCGCGGCAGAGATCCTCGGCCGCCAGAATGGCCGCATTTTTATTGATCATGCGCGGGAAATGGGCGTGGGCTTCGCCGATCTCGCCCATTTTCTGCCGCAGGTGCGGCGGCAGGTAGTCGTGCATGCGTTTGACCCAGTCGAGGTAGACCGGCTTGTCGAGGCAGACCTTGTCGACATGGTTGCACATGAACGGGTTGACCTCGCCGTAGCTGGCCATGCCGCCCAGCGCGGCATAGCGCTCCACCAGCAGGGTCCGCGCGCCGGCGCGGGCGGCCATAACCGCTGCGCCCAGACCGCCCGGGCCGCCGCCCACCACCACCACGTCGGCCTCGCGCAACACGGGGATTTCGCGCTTGAGGGTGTAATTGAAGGTCGCCATCGTTTGATCTCCAGATCTGGGTTAGGGAAAACGTGTCCGAGGCGAGGTCAGATTTCGGCCACGATCACGCTGTACATGCAATAGCCCGCGCCTCCGTTGTTGCGGAAGGGCGGAGTCAGAAAACCGCGGGGCAGGTCGCCCCAGAGTTTCACGGGACCGGCCGGGAACTCCCGGGCGAAAACGCTAAACGACATTCCCCGGGGATCGTCCGCCAAAGGCCGGGCGACGTCCTCGCCGGTGTCGCGGTATTCTTTGAGCCAGGCCGGCCTCTCGGGAAAGGTGTTGCCGTGGAGAATGTAGACCGTTCCCTTTCCGGTCAGGCTAAAGCTCAGGCAGAGTTCGTGCTCTTCATACATCTTGTCGTTGCCGGCCGTGCGGATCAGCGTCTGGCCTTCCAGGCCGGCCGGCAGGGGACCGAAGGTGTAATGCCGGTCGATATACTGTCGGATGCCAGGACGCAATCCGTGTTCGACAATTTCGTAACTTTTGCCCGAGGCAGCCAGAAGCTCCTTGATCGACATTCGCTTAGCCCTCGAAAAGCAGATCACCAATCCCATCTCTCAACCATACACTGAGTTATCGCCAAGTTCTCGCATTTGTCCGCCATATTTTAGCATTTAAAAGCTGTTTTTGTGGAGAAACATCTAGAATTCAGTCAAGGTCGGGAAAAAGCTTTTTCCCCAGCATTAATCGGCGGTTAGGCGTAAAGTAAGTAAGAAGGGTAGGGGCGGCCCAACTAGCAACGGAAAAACCCATAAAAATAGGCGGTGTTTGGTTAAGTGTAGTTGTTTTAGTGAGTTATGTTTATCAACTTTTTCTGAAACACCCCTCAAGCTTACCCTGCTTGTCGCCGATAATACACTTGATTCGTCAAAAAGCGGGGCCATGATTCGAATTTGTCGCCAGCTTCGTTCGAGCCGAAAGAGGATCCTCACCATGATGTTGGCCAAGCAGCGGCAGCAATACTTGCAGAGCCAAGTACAGAATGCCAGCAAAGAGAAACTGGTGTTGATGCTCTATGACGGGGTGCTGCGATTTTCGCTGCAAGGTAAAAAAGCGCTAGAAGATAGCGATCTTGTCGCCGCGCATGAAGGCCTGATGCGGGCGGAGGAAATACTCTTCGAGTTGATTTACGCTTTAGACCGCGAGAAGGGCGGCCAGCTGGCCGACAACCTGGCGCGGCTGTACGGGTATTGCTGCCAGTGCTTGGTGCTGGCCAATCTACAACACATACCGAGTAAAGTAGATGAAGCGGTCAAAGTCATCCGAGAGTTGCGCGAGGCCTGGGCCAAGGCTATGGAGCAGTTGAGCGGCGGTCAGACCCCCAGCGCCGAAGCCGCCGGTCCCGCCGCTGAGTCGGCCGGCCCGGCCGCCGATGTCGTGGCGGCCAAGTCCGCCACGCCCGTACCAGGTGTTCCTCCCCGGCCTGTGCTCAAGCCCCTGCCGGCCGCGCCGGCGGCGGCACCGGTCGGGCGCAATCCGGCCGCCCCCATCCGCCTCTTCAAGCCGCCCACCGCGGCCGAGGCCGCCGCCATGCCGCGTCTGAGCGTGCAGGGCTGAACCCGATGAATAAAGCCAAAGTCGCCGACCTGATCCGACAGCTATTGGTCGAGATCGGGGAAGATCCCGAACGCGAAGGCCTGTTGCGTACGCCGCAGCGGGCCGCCGAGGTTTGGGAATACCTGACCCAGGGCTACCGGCAGACCGCCAAGGAGGTTTTGGGCGGGGCGGTCTTCAGTTCCGAGGCGAACAACATGATCATCGCCCGGGACATCGAGGTCTACAGCCTCTGCGAGCACCATCTCCTGCCGTTTCACGGCCGCTGCCACATCGGCTACATCGCCACCGACAAGGTGCTGGGCATCAGCAAACTGGCCCGGATCGTCGACTGCTTCGCCCGCCGCCTACAGATCCAGGAGCGGCTCACCTCCCAGATCGCCGCCGAGGTCATGAACCACTCCGGCGCCGAGGGCGTGGGCGTGGTGCTGGAGTGCCGGCACTTGTGCATGATGATGCGCGGGGTCGAGAAGCAGAACTCGGTCATGACCACTTCGTCCGTACTGGGCAGCTTCCACGACGAACCCGAGACCCGCGCGGAATTCCTCAGCCTGCTGGCCCGGGGGCAGTAATTCCGGACGAATTTCAGCTCCCCCAGGCCCCTTCAAAAAAACTCTCACCTGGTTTTCCCGCCCGCCGAAACTGCCAAGCTGGATAAAGTTATTTGAGAGAGTTTGAGAGACCTTTTTTCCAAAAAAGTTCTCTCAATTCTAAACTGGATTTCAATCTATCTTTGGGCGCTTGCCCGGCACGACTTCCCGGCGGTCGGGCGGCGCGTAGCGTTTGGCCCAGGCGCTGGGCGAAAGGCGTTCATGCCGGCGGAAGACCTTGCTGAAGGCATGCACGGTCTCAAAGCCGGTGAGGGCCGCGATCTGGGTGCAGTTCTGCTCGCCGCGGAACAGCAGTTCCTTGGCCTTTTCCAACCGAATCTGATTCAGATAAAAATGCGGCGAGCGGCCGGTGTGGGCGCGAAATGACCGGCAGAAATAGGCCTCGCCCAGGCCGCTGGCCTGGCTCAGGTCGGCGCCGCTTAGCGGTTCGGCGTAATGCCGATGCATCAACTCCAGGGCCCGTTCGATGCTCCGCCAGGCCTTGGACGGGGCCGCCGCCGGGCCGGCCGGCTTGGGCGTCTGCCGCAGGTAGATGACCAGCACCTCCAGCATCCGGGCCGCCGCCGCCTGGGTGTAACCCTCCTCGCGTTCGTGCCATTCCTTGACCAGCCAATCCAGGCAATCCTGCAATCGGCGCCGTTGGGCGCGCTCCACCTCGACCACGGTCGGCCAGTTTCGCAACGGGTCGGCCAGCCCGTCGAAGGCGAAATGAACGATGTAGTGGGTGACCGCGTCGGCCAGAGGTTTTAGGGCGTGGGTCAGGTAGGGGGGCATGAGTAGGGCGTCGCCGGCGGCGAAGCGAAACGGCCGGCCGCCGAGATTGAAGAGGCAGTCGCCCCGCAGGGCGTAGGTGAAGACGTATTCCGCGTCGGTGTAGGTGCCGACGCTGATCGGACCGGTCTGGCGGCGCAGATGGCGCAGGACCGGCAGGCGGTTGGGCAGTTGGAGCGGGGCGGGCATGGCTTTTCTCCATACGGGTGTCTGGCCCGTTCCGGGAATTATATCAAAAAGTCAAAAATGGCCAAAAAATAAAAATCCCTTCTAACGACAATCCGTTTATGGCGGGGTAATTATATCAAGCATAAGGCACAAATGGCCAAGAAGCTGTCGAGGGCGATTCGGGATGCAAGCGCCCGCCCCGGCGGCCAAAACCCCAGCGGAGGAGTGGTGCAGTCATGGTTAAAGTGGCGGTGCAGAGCTATTGTTACCGGAATTTCAAGTCGATCGACGCGCTATTGGAGCAGTTGCGGCTGACCGGAGCGACCCGGCTGGAGCTATGCTGAGTGCATGCCGACCTGAGCTCGCCGGAGCTGTTTGCTCCGGTGGCGGAGCGGCTGCGGCAGGCGGGCGTGGAATTGGTCGGGATCGGCGTCCAATACTTCGCCAACGATCCCGGCAAGGAGACGGCCTATTTTGAATGCGCCCGGCTGGCGGGTGTGGGGCTGATCAGCGCCGATTTCGCGCCCGGCGCGGCCCCCGAATGCTTTGCCGCCGCCGGCCGGCTGGCCGAGCGTTACGGGGTTCGCCTGGCCATCCACAACCACGGCGGCCGGCACTGGCTGGGCTCGGCCCAGATGCTCAAGACCGTGTTGGCGCAGAACGGCCCCTGGCTCGGTCTGATGCTGGACACGGCCTGGGCCCTGGACGCGGGCGAAGACCCGGTCGAATTGGTCAAGAATTTCGGCCAGCGGTTGTATGGCGTCCACCTGAAAGATTTCGCCTTCGACCGGGCCCGGCGGCCCGAGGACGTGGTGATCGGCGACGGCAATCTGAAGCTGCCGGAACTGTTCGGGGCGTTGCAGACGGCCGGCTTTTCCGGCCCGCTGATCCTCGAGTACGAGGGCGACGCGGATGGGCCGGCGCCGGCCCTGCGGCGCGGCATGGAGCGGGCTGAAAAACATTTGGCGTAATCGACGTTGACCAGGAGAAATCGATGTCTACCAAGAACAATCTGCGCGTGATTTTCGAGGGCGCCTGGCAGGTGGCGGTGCGCGAGGAGAGCCTCAAGGTCGAATTGGGACAGCGCGAAGTGTTGATCGAAACCCTTTATAGCGTGGTCAGTCCGGGCACGGAGCTGGCCTGCCTGTCGGGCAAGGAGAGTTGGTTCCCGTTCCCGCGTACGCCCGGCTACGCCCAGGTCGGGCGGGTTGCGGCCATCGGCTCCGAAGTGAAGGAGTGGAAAACCGGCGAGCTGGCCGTAAATTACGGCGGCCATCAACGCTACCAGGTGCATAATCTCGAGAATCGGGGTGACTTTACCCTCGCCGTGGGTGACGCGGCCGTCGCGCCGGAGCTGGCGGCTTTCACGCGCATGGCCACGATCGCTTTCACGGGCGTGCGGGTTTCCTCGATCGAGTTGGGTGACTCCGTGGCCGTACTCGGCATGGGCGTGGTGGGCAATCTGGCCGCGCAACTGGCCCAGTTGGCCGGAGGCTTCGTGGTCGCGATGGACGCCAACGACCGGCGGCTGGAGCAGGCCCGGGCCTGTGGCCTTGCAAATACGCTCAATCCTCGCGCCGGCGATCCGGCCGCGGAGTTGAAGCGGCTCTCCGGCGGCGAAGGGGTGCGCACGGTGATCGACGCCACCGGCAGCCCCCGAGCGGCGGTGGGGGCGCTCCCCTGGATCGCCAAGGACGGCGAGCTGATTCTGCTGGGGTCGCCGCGTGGCGAATGCCAGGGCGACCTGACCGATCTGCTCAACTATGTGCACCTGGCTCCGCGGGGCTGTATTACCCTGAAGGGCGCGCACGAGTGGCGCTATCCGCTTCACCGCGATCCGTTCGTCAAGCACTCCCTGGAGCGCAACAGTCAGATCGTGCTGCGACTGCTGGCCGAAAAAAGGCTCGATCCGCGCGGGCTGATCACGCATACGGTGGCGCCGCGGCAAGCGCCGGAGGTCTACGCCGGCCTGCGCGAAAAGCCGGAGGAATATCTGGGCGTGGTGATCGACTGGCCGCGCAGCTGACTTAATCGTCGATTACATTCATAGGCTGTCCAAACCCGCCGGCGCGACTTCTGGTCGCGTCGGCGGGTTTGGTTTCATGGTCAGGCGACTGGGGGAGACGTTGAGTATGTCCGTCTGAACGCTAGAAACGGCGGAGCTGGGCGAGAGTTTTTTGAGGGGGCCGGGGTAACTTTTTTGCAAAAAAGTTCCCCCGGAATCAGTATAAAGGGTGCTCTTTATTTTCGCGGACAGAGCTCCGTCCGCCTCAAGGGAGAACCTGATGAGCAAGCGTGGCGCCAAGCGGCGGTCCGGTCCGCCGAACCGGGAGGAGCTTTACCAGCGGGCCAAGCCCGACGATCCGCATGCCAAGACCGTCTGGAAGCCCTCGACCATGCTCTACCCGGTGCCGGTGGCGATGATCACCTGTCAGGCGGCGGGCGGCCGGCCCAACATCATCACGGTGGCCTGGGCCGGCACGATCTGCTCCACGCCGCCTCTGCTCTCCATCTCCGTGCGGCCCGAGCGCTACAGTCACGAACTGCTGCTGGCCAGCCGTGAATTTGTAGTCAACGTCCCCTCGGTCGAGTTGGTGCGGGCCACGGATTATTGCGGCGTGGTATCGGGGCGGGACGCCGACAAATTCGCCGATTTGGGCCTGACGCCGCGGCGGGCTTCGGCCGTGGGCGCGCCGCTCATCGCGGAGTGCCCGCTGCACCTGGAGTGCCGGGTGCTGCGAACTGAAGCGCTGGGCTCGCACACGCTGTTTGTCTCGGAAGTCGTCGCCGTGCAGGGGCGCAAGGCGCTGATCGATTCGCGCGGCCGGTTCGCTTTGGAAAAAGCGGGCCTGGTGGCCTACGTCCACGGCCATTATTACGCCCTGGGCCGGCAGCTGGGGCACTTCGGCTTTTCGGTGCGCAAAAAGCCGGCGGCGCGGAAGAAACGCTAACCGCATTTCCGGGGGAACTTTTTTGCAAAAAAGTTCCCCCGGACCCACTCAAAAAACTCTCAACCGGCTTCGCCGTTTCGAGCGTTCAGATGGGCGGACTCAACGTCTGCTCCATTCGTGCGACTCGCCCAGCTGAACCGGCCGGGCGCGCGAAGCGTTCGCAATCAACGTGAATTGATCTCAGTCGGTTTCGCGCAGGACCACCAGGTTGTCGCGGTGGACGGCGGTTTCGTCCGGCTCGCCGCCCAGGATTTCGGCCAGCTCGGGCGTGCGTTTGCCGGCGATGCGGCGCAGGTCGGCGGACGAGTAGTTGCTGATGCCTCGGGCCACCTCCGCGCCTTGCAGGTCCACGATGCTGACCGAATCGGCTTCGTTGAACTCGCCTTCGATGTCCTTGATCCCGATGGGCAGGAGGCTTTTCTTCCGTTCCACCAGGGCGCGCACCGCCCCGGCGTCCACGGTCAGCCGGCCGGCCGGACTGCGACCGAAGGCCAGCCAGCGGCGGCGGGCGTCGATCCGCTTGCGGCTGGGGGCGAAGAAGGTGCCCACCTCCTGGCCGGCCAGGACGTCGAGGATCACGTTGTCGCGTTTGCCGTCGGCGATGACCAGGGGCACGGCGGCCATCACCGCCGCCAGGGCGGCGGAGAGCTTGCTGGCCATGCCGCCCGAGCCCACCCCGCTGACCGAACCGCCGGCCTTCTCGAACAGCTCGGGGGTGAACTCCTTGGCCATGACCTGGGCGATCAGGGCCGCCTCCTTGTCCTGGGGCGGCCGGTCATAAAAACCGGGCACGTCGGAGAGGATGAGCAGGCAATCGGCGTCCACCAGTTGGGCCACGCTGACGGCCAGGGCGTCGTTGTCGCCAAGTTTAAGCTTGAGCTCCTCGATGGCGATGGCGTCGTTCTCGTTGATGATCGGGATGACGCCGAAGTCGAGGAGCGCCCGCAGCGTGTTTCGGGCATAGAGGTAGCGCCGGCGGTCGTGCAGTCCGTCGCGGGTGAGCAGGACCTGGCCGGCCTTGAGGCCCAGGGGCTCGAAAGCTTCGCGGTAGTGCCACATCAGGCAGGGCTGGCCCACGGCCGCGGCGGCCTGCACGTCGCGCAGGTCGGCCGGGCGCTGTTTCAGGCCCAGGCGGACCATGCCGGCGGCCACCGCGCCGGAACTGACCAGCACCACTTCGCGCCCCTGGCGGCGCAGCTCGGCCAGTTGGGCGCAGAGGCGGCCGATGAATTCCTGTTTTACGCCTCCGCCGACCGAGGCCAGGAGCGACGAGCCGACCTTGACCACCACGGTCTTGGCTTCGGCCAGCAGCTGGCGGGAGGGGAGGTCGAGATTCTGGTTCATGGCGGTCAACCTTGGGGATTGTGCAAAATAACGGGCTCAAAACCGGTGATGATAAAGGCCGGGGCCGGGCAGGCAAGGAAAAACAGGCGACGGCCGGGAGGCCGGCAAGATTCCGCGGGGCGGGCGAATTTTGCTGTTTGCGGTTCCGGATACATGTGGTATCTTGAGAATGGTTATAGACCCAATCCTTGGCGTTTCCAACTTTGACGGCCCGGCTCGACCGCGCCAGGGGGGAGCATGAAGGCGTATCTGCTCAGGACGCTCTCGCGACGCAACATCTTCCTGGTTGGCTGGTTGACCAGTCTGGGCGGATTGCTGTTGGCCGGACTGCTGGCCGCGCCGTTCCATGCCATTCCGGCCGATCTGGCGGGGGGGAACGACCCTAGCGCCCCCTACCATTTTCACCTGGCGGCGGTGCTGACCACGGGCTTGTCGATCTTGCTGCTGCTGCTCTCGGGCGCAGTATCGTTGCGCGAGGCCGAGCTCAACACCTTACGCGAATCCTATCGACAACTCGTTTTGTTCAGTCTGGTTTCGCTGTTGGGCGGTTTGGCCGTAACCTACGGGCTGGGGTGGCTCAAGGAGATGATGGACGCGGCCGATGGCCGCTTCGCCTCCAGCTCCGACCTGGAGGCCAACCTGCGCGGAATGATGACCCAGTTCGGATTCGCGCTGGTCCTGCTCCTGCCGCCGCAGGCCGGCGTGGCCCTGGTGGGCGACCGACTCCGCCGCTGGCTGCTGCTGCGGCTGACCCCGCCGCGGCTGGCCGAGAAATTGGAACGGGCCCACGGGGCGGAAGACCGTTTGCATGTTAACGAGCGGCAGCTCGACCGCCACGGGCGGGAACTGGATCAGGCCGAGCGCGAGCTGGACCGCCTGACCGTTCGCTGGCGCAACCTGACGCCGACGCAGCGGGACGGAGCGGAGGGGGAGGCCCTGCGCCAGACCATCCGCGAGCGCGAGGAGCAGGTGCGGACCCTGGTCGGGCGGCTGGCCCAACTGGAGACCGACAATCAGCTGTTGCGCGGGGAGTTGACGCGCTTGCGGCAAGAGATGACCGCCGTGCCGGAGGCGGCCGGGATCCTGGTCGAGGTCGACGTCCTGGCCCGGCGCAGCCTGGCGCAGGCGACCCGACTGAGCGGCATCGGCGTCCGGGGAGAGGAGCTGGGCGAGCGCCTGGCGCAGGCCACCGTCCCGCCCGAAGAATTGCCGGCGATGGTCGCGGCCGCGCTGGTCGAGGCGGAACCGGCCGGGCCGGACCTGGAGCAGCTACAGGCCGAACTCGGCGAGTTGCGGCGGGAACAGGAGGAGCGGCGGGCCAGCGAGGCGGCCCTGGCCGGTGAATTGGGGACGGCGCGGGCAGCCCTGGCCGAAGCCGAGGCCCGGTTCAAGGCCCAGCAGGCCGAACGTTCGGCCAAACTCGAGAAAGCGCTGGCCATCCTCAAGCGCCGGGTGATGGTGGTGGACGACGAGGAGGGCATCCGGGGGGTCTTTCGCCATTCGCTGGACACCACCGGCCTGCTGGAAGTGAAAGCGGTGGGGAGCGTCAACGAGGCCCTGGTGCTCATGCGCGACCAACACTGGCTGCCGGAACTCATGTTGCTGGACATCAACATGCCCGGGGTGGACGGGGTCGAATTCTGCGGGATGCTGGAGAAGAAGGACGCCACCCGGCACATCAAGGTTGTCTTCTGCTCGGGGCGGTCGCCCGAATCCCTGCCCCAGTTGGAGCGGTTGCATCACGTCGCGTTTTTGCAAAAGCCGGCCCGGCTGCGCGAGATTCAGGACTGCGTTCTGGGTCAGCTGGGACTGAGGTTGCCTTAAGGAGCGGCGGATGAGCGGAACGGATGCCCCGGACCTGGGGCCTGGCGCTGGTTGGGAACAGGAGGCGGCCGGCCGCCGCTTGGCCTCGCTGGCGTTGCTGGCCGGCGGCGTGGCCCATGAATTCCGCAACATCCTGAACGGCATTTACGGCTATGGGCAGATGGGGCTGCAATCCGTTTCGGATCAGGCGTTTGTCGAGAAGGCTCTGCGGCGGATCCTGGACGCCTGCCGGCGGGGCGAGGAGGTGGTCACCCGGCTGGGGCACTTCGCCGGCCATAGCCGGCCGGAGTGGGAGATCGGCGACATCTCGGCCGTGATCCGGGACATGGTTCTGCTCTGGACGGCCGAGCGCAGTGCGGAGGGCATTGCGGTCGAGACGGATTTCCAGCCGGTCTGGCCGGTCCGCTTCGATTCGGCGATGCTGGGCATCATTCTGCTCGATCTGTTGGAGAACGCGCGCCAAGCGGTGCTGGGCCTGGAGCCGCCGCGGCGCTGGGTGGCGGTCAAGGTCGGCATGGAGAACGACCGGGTGACGGTGCGCGTCCGCGACGGCGGCGAAGGCTTGAGCGCCGAGGAGGCCCGGCGGGCGGTCGAACCGTTTTACACTCTGCGCGGGCCGCTGGCCGGCGGGTCGGTGGAGGAGGCCAAAGGGCTGGGCTTGGCCGCGGTCATGGGGCTGGCCGGCACGCTCGGGGCGCGGCTGACGCTGGCCGGCAAGCCGGGGGAAGGGCTGGAGGTCTGCCTTTGTTTTCCGGCCAGTCAGGCGCCCCGGGCCGAGCCGGCCCGGATTCTGGTGGTCGACGACGAGGCGGTTCTGCGCCACATGTTCGAAGGCTTTTTGCAGAAGGCCGGCTATCTGGTCACGAGCGTGCCGGACGGCGAGTCAGCGCTGGCCCGACTGGACGCGGAATGGTTCGACCTGATCCTGCTCGACCAATTGATGCCCGGCTTGAGCGGGTTGCAGGTGCTGGCGCGGCTGCGGGAACGGGCGGAAGCCGGCCGGCGGGCGCCGCCGGTGGTGATGATCACCTCGCGCCACTCGCCCGACCTGGCGCGGGAGGCGATTCAGGCCGGGGCGGTCGTCTGCGTCGGCAAGCCGATCAACCGGCGCCAGATGCTCTATCTGGTGGCCACGCACGCCGGCGGGGGCCGGCCAGAGACGTTCCGGCCGGACGCGGGCTTCCGGCCTGAGGAGAAGCGGCTGCTCCTGCTGCACAGCGATCCGCTCATCCGGGATATCCTCGCCCTGGCGCTGGAGCGGACGGGGTATCGCGTCCAGGTGTGCGGCTTGGCCCGGGAGGCCCTGGCCGCCTGCGATACGGAATACTACGACGCCATCCTGACCGATTTCAGCCCGCCCGACCGCTGCGGTCCCGAGCTGGTCCGGGAGCTGCGGTTGCGCAATCCTTACACCCCGATCATGGTCGTGGCCCGCCACCGGCGGCGGGAGCTCACCGAAAAAGCCAAGGCCGCCGGGGCGACCTGCACGCTGGAGAACCCCCTGGATCTGCAACCGCTCCTGGACGAGATCGGGGCCGTGGTGGCGACCTTCTCGGTCGATCAGTAAGGGCAGGGGCCATAAGTTCGCAGAGGGGAGGGGGCGGTGCGCATACTGGTGGTGGACGATGACCGCAATATTTCCCGCCTGGCGGTCAAAGCGGCCCGCTTTGCTCTGCCCGGCGCAGATGTGCGCTGCGCTGAAGACGGCCGTGAGGCCTGGGCGTTGTTGCAGGTTTTCCGACCGGACCTATTGATCACCGACCTCATGATGCCCGGGCTAGACGGCAATCAGTTGCTGCGCCAGATCAAAGCCCAATCCGACTGGGGTGAGATGCGGGTGGTGGTGGTTACGGCCTTGGCCGCTGACGATCGTCGTGTGCTGGACGCCCAGGCGGCGGGGGCTTGGCAGGTTGTCCACAAACCCTTCAACCTTGACGAGCTCGAGGGCGTGCTGCTCGGTTCCCAACCTGGCCGAGAATCTCCTCCCCGCTTCGAGCCGCGGAAGAACGAGTCGCCTCCTCCATCCGCCACGGCCGTGTTGGCGACTGGACCTCTGTTGGATATGCTGGATCAGGATCGGGCGTTGTGCGCCGAAATCCTGACCACTTTTCTTCAAAGCCTAGGCCCCCGCCTTACGGCGATCGAGGACGCAGTCCGGTGCGGCGAACCCCGGAATTGTGAAATCGCCGTGCATGGCCTCAAGGGGGCGGCGATCACCGTAGGGGCCATGCGGTTGGGGCAACTGGGGTTGGCTTTGGAGGTGCTGGCCCGCCAGGAACGGCTGGACGCGGTGGGTGGACTTTTGAATGAGTTGCGTACCGCGATCGCCCATGCCCGCCAAGCGGTCGAGACCTGGTTGACCGAAAATTCCTCAAAACCGATGTGAAAAGCCGATCCCGGCTGTTTGCCGCTATCAACTGACAGAATAATGCAAGATCAGCGCTTCCATCAGAAACACTGGCGGGGCGGGGCAAAACCCTAGTCGGGTCAAGGTTTTGGGCGTATTGACTCGATTGCGGCACCGAATCAAGCCCCCTGGCCGGCCTTTTTAGGCCGACGGCCGCCTCCCACCCGGATCGTATTCGCTCAAAAATGAATGCGTCCGATAATTCTCGCCAAAGTAGTTTTTTCCTTTTTTTAAGGGCATTTTATTGAGTATCTGTATGATGGATATGGGGTTGGACTACCGCCAAATGTTGAAATAAACCTGGGTTTTCGTACAGGCTCTGGCCGTAAGTGCCGATAAAAGTAAGCGAAGGGATGTTTATCGGTTTGATTTTGTGGTTGCGGGAGGCCAGTATGAACGGGCGGTGGGTAGGCCTGATCATGGCTATTGCTATTGGCTGGTTGGTCGGGGGGTGCGCATCTAATTTCCAGATGTCGCTGGCCTCGGTATCCTTCACTCCCGGCTCTTCCTCCGCAGCGAGGGGGAGGGCGCTTGCCATTCCCGGGCGCGCTAACGCCTCTCCCGCCATGGCCGTGCCTTCGGTTGCCCCGAATCTGCGTTCTTATCCTGAATTCGCCGGGAAATATACCGGGGCGAATCCATTGCCGACCCTGTCGCCTGTCGGCGAGGCCAATCAGGCCACCGCCGGCATCAAGCCGGTCAGTCTGACGGTCAAGCGTGACGGCGCCAACGGTACCGAAACCATGCGGTTGAACCCGCTGCTGGGCGCGGGCGGAACCGCACCGGTCGAACAGCTGATTTTCGGCGGGGCGCACGGGGATTACGACGAGCCGCCGCCCTACACTTTCGGCTATTACGACCGCTTCAGCATTACAGTCACCGATCACCCCGAGTTCAACGGCGATCTGCAAGTCGGGCAGGATGGCTCTGTGGCCATTCCCAACACCGACGACCGGGTCGTGGTGGAAGGCCTGACCGTCGAACAGGTCAAGAAGGCCGTGGCCGCGAAACTGGCCCCTTACGTGCGCGGTCAGCCGGCGATCAACCTGGCGGTCTCCTTTGCCCGCAGCGGTTATTATTACATTTTCGGCGAAGTCCGGACGGCGGGGCGTTTTCCACTGGGGCTCAAGCCTATCCGGCTTAGCGAAGCGGTCTTTCGCGCCAATTCGGCGGCGTTCGGTTACGGAGTGCTCGCCAACGGCGAGGACCGGCTGCGCGCCGAGACGGAGATACAGCCGCGAGCGGGGTTCAGCCTGCCGCAGTTCTGCGTTCTGACCAGTGTCAGCGTAATCACGCCGCATCGTTCAACTCCCACGCGGCAGGTGTATAATGTAAAAAAGGCCCTGCTCTTCGGGCAGTCCGGCGACGACCCGGTCATCAAACAGGGGCAGATCATCTGGGTCCCGTCCTCGGTGGACAAGAAGCTGACCGACTTCTTTGACCGGGTTGTGGCGCCGATCAGGTCGCTGCGTACCGCCGACACGGAAATCGGCGACTGGACCAGGATCTATACCGACGGCTCATTCTCGGGAATCGGCCCCGGCCAGGGCCAGGGCAAGTAAACGAAGGAAGATGCATGGCGGGCGGAAGTAGCTTTAACGCCAATCTATTCGATTACCTGCGGGTGGTCTTCCACCGGCTGCATTGGATCGTGTTTCTGGTCGGAGTTTCGATGACGGTCGGCTGGTTTTGGGTCGAATTCGTCAGCGTGCGCCGCTATGAAAGCTCACTGCGCGTCATGGTCTGGTCCAAGGATCAGAATAATCCCCACCTGCGCCTGATGATTCAGAAAGCGCCGATGGTCAAGATGATCGCCGAGATCCGCCAGCGGCTGGAGGTCGAAACCCGCCTGCGCCATCTGACCTGCAACATCCGGTTCTTTCTCAAGGAAAATAATTCGCACCGGCGGTTGCTAACGGGCAATGAGACCCCGGCCGAGCGGCTGCGGCAGGAGCTGGCCAGACTGCCGATCGACTCGGCGATGGGCGGGGTGGGCCTAGCGGATCTTCCGACCTATATCGACACCCAGGGGCTGGCCCGGGTGCTGGATGTCGTCGGGAGCGATGACGGCGACGCCGAGGATCTGGTCATCTGGAATTTCGAAACCGACAAGCGCTACGTTGACGCTTTGCGCCGGAAGTTTCTGCCCGCCCCCCAAAAGGGTGAGGCCGAATCGGCCGGTTATCTCCAGGTACGCCGCGCGGCCGAGCGGGAACTGGCCGCCCGGCTGGAGAAGTTCGTCGCCGGCAACGACTCCGCCTTCAGTCGGTACGGGGCCGGGGAGATGGTCAAAGAGGTGGCGGCCATCGACCGAATGCTCGAGACCGGGCTCTATACCGTGGTCGGCCGCTTTAATGCGGGCGACCCGCTCAACGCCTGGGTCGATAGCCTCAAAAACGGGCTGGCGGTCAGCAACCTGGGCGGCGACAACAGCCTGGTCTTCTCCTTCCGTTCGGCCTATACCGATCCCCGGCAGATCATCACCGATGTCGTGGTGCAGACGGCCTATGCGATGGTCGAATCCGAATACCGCGCCACGGAGAAGAGCCAGTGGACGGACACGGTGGGCGCGATGACCCGGCAGCGGCGGACGCTGGAGGAGGAGCTGGACCAAATCAACCGCGAGCTCTACAACCTCGACAGCCTGACCCGGCTGCAACTGAGCTTCCCGGAACAACCCAACTCCAGCCAGGGCGGGGCGGTGGCCAAGGCCGGCCCCTACTGGGCCGATCCCTTTACCGGCCTGCCGCGCAGCAGCACGCACATCTCGCGCATCGACGAGATGCTTAGCAGCCTGCGGGCGCTCACCGTCGAGATCACCGGCCTGCGGGCTCAGCGGGACGATCTGGAGCGAGCCATCGAGGATCCCTCCAAGCGGACCGTGCGCATCGTCAAACGGGCGGCCGAAAAGAGCGATCCGCCAGAAGTGGTGGCTTTGCGGCAGACGCTTTTGCAAAAATTGACCGAGCGCAGCGGCTTGCTGCGCACCAACACGGAGAAGCACCCCTTCATCCGCAAGCTCGACCGGGAGATCAACGAGCTCAAGGCCTCCCTGCGGGCCTACGAGCCGAGCACCGCCCGGTCTGAGGACAAGTTCGAGACGCAGGACAACCCGGAGCTGGCCCAGTGGAAGGCGGACTTGGCGGAGATCAAGAAGAGCCTGCTGGATCGGGAGGCCCGCAGCCGGGCGCTGAGCAGCTACATCGAGGACGAGCGGCGCAAGGCCGCCGAGGCCATCTCCGACCAGCAGCGGTATCAGACCATGCTCGACCGCAAGCAGGTGCTTGAGACGAAACTCGGCGCTATCCAGCGCAGCTACGAGGATCTGGAGGAGAAGCGTCGGATGGGCGAGGCCTTCGCCCCGGTCTTCGAAATTCACACCCGCGCCCGACCGGGGTCGATGTATGAACCGCGCAAGCAGATGGTGCTGCTCATCGCCCTGCTGGCCGGGTGCCTCTCGGCGATGGTGGCGGTCTTCATGCTGGAATACACCGACCACTCGATCAAAACCACCGAAGACGTGAAGCACCACATCGGCCTGCCGGTCTTGGGGACGATTCCGGAATACAGCTTCTCGGAGATCGAGCAGACCGAGCGGCGCAGCTGGCAGTCGCGGTTCCTGGCCGGCCGGCGGCCGCGGCGCTACCGCTACCCGGTGCCGATGGATGTCGAGAACGCCGCGCCGTTGCATCAGCGGGCCAAGATCAAGAGCATTAAACCGGCCAACGGGATACGCCTGTTGATCGCCGCGGGCGTGGCC
>CAYMGG010000088.1:17145-18226 GCA_964389915.1 uncultured Planctomycetaceae bacterium | reverse complement strand
GAACCTTGACGCCGCTCTGCTCCAGCAGCCGGCAATACTCGTAGGTCTTGGCATGCAGGTGGAGACTGGGCACGCCCCAGTGCTCCATCATGTTCCAGGGGCTCATGCCCGTGCCGCCGCCCGCGCCGTCGATGGTCAAGAGATCCAGCTTGGTGTCGGCGGCGAACCGGATGGCCATGGCCAGGGCTTCCATTCCGTAGGCGCCGGTCTTGAGGCTGATGCGCTTGAAACCCAGTTTGCGCAAGCCGCCCACATGGTCGATAAAGCTTTGCCGCAAGGCATCGGCGCGGTCGAGGTTGGTGGCCCCCAGCCGGCTGTGGCGGGCGAAAGACTTGACCGCGCGAGCCTCGTAAGCCGCCTGCACCGTCTTGTCGTGGGGATTCGGGTCGACCACATATCCGCGGTCCTTGAGGAAACGGGCGTACTCGATATCCGTCACTTGGATCTCGCCGCCGATATCCTTGGCGCCCTGCCCCCATTTTAGCTCGAGAATCACCTTGTCGCCGTACTTGTTGATGATGTATTCCGCCACGCCGTTGCGCGTGTCCTCCACGTTCATCTGAACGAAGATGGCGCCCCAGCCGTCGTAGTAGCGCAGGAAGGTGTCGATCCGCCGGTCGAGTTCCGGGGCACTGGTGATGCGCCCGCGGCTCATCTGGCTCTTGAGGTCCACGCCGACTACATTTTCGCCAATGACGATGGGGATGCCGCACAGGGCCGCGCCGATGGCGAAGCTGTTCCAATACTTGGCGGCGATGAAGGTGCTGCCCAGAGCGCCGGTCATGATCGGCAGCCGGGCCTGCGTTTTGATTTCCCGGCCGAAGCTGGAGGTGATGTCCACGTTGGGGAAGATGCAGTCGTCGGGATCGTTGCTCAAGCCTTTCGGCAGGCCTTTGGCCCCGTAGGCATACCCCTGGATGCGCAGCGCGTGATAGCCGACGCCGACCGAGACGACATGCTTGGCGCCGGCCGTGCAT
The DNA here is from genome assembly GCA_964389915.1 of uncultured Planctomycetaceae bacterium. Taxonomy (GTDB): domain Bacteria; phylum Planctomycetota; class SZUA-567; order SZUA-567; family SZUA-567; genus CAYMGG01. The sequence continues at coordinate 17,249 of CAYMGG010000088.1, read as the reverse complement.
TCCCCGAAATTGCGCGGATAAAGCAGCTTGCGCCCGACCAAGCTGGAAAGCCAGGTTTCGCATTTGCCCTTGCAGGACGACAGGCATAAGGAGCACAATCCCGA
>CAYMGG010000088.1:0-17135 GCA_964389915.1 uncultured Planctomycetaceae bacterium | reverse complement strand
ATTCAAACATCTTCCCCTCCCTCCTAGTAAATTAACCAAGTCCAGTTCATGGCAAAACATTGCCATTAAAAGGCGTTTAGGAATGATAATGTAATTGCCAAAACGGTCAATATATGCCCATATGATGGGGGTAAAATGGGGTGTGCGGGGGTCGCGTAGTGGTCTATAGTTGCGGAAAAATTACCGCAAAAAAGACTTTTACAGAGGCGCAGAGGCTATATATTTGGCATTATTGCCGCTTGGGGGTGGGGGGATTTTTTTTCGCTAAATTCAACGCTTTCGGAAGATTGGCCCATGGAACGACAGCAACGCCGACAATTCGGCATTCTGCACGCCCTGCGCGAAGCCGGGCGTCCGCTCACTTCGGCCGAAATTGCCGAAGCTCTGGACGCGGCCGGGATGGCCATTTGCGAGCGGACCGTACGGCTTTACCTGAAGGGGATGGACCGCGATGGGCTTACGCAGGCCAAGGGCCGCAGCGGGCGCATCATCACGGCCGAAGGAATTGCCGCGCTGAAATCGGCCAATATGCTGCAACGGGTCGGGCTGATGTCGGCGCGCATCGATCAGATCACCTGCCGCACTTCCTTTGATCTTGAAGCGCTGGCCGGCAAGGTGGTGGTCAATCTTTCTTTGCTGCCGCCGGCCCAGTTGCAGGCTTGTGCCGAGGAGATAGGCCAGGTTTTCGCCCAAGGCTTTGCGGTTGGCGACCGGCTGACGCTTCTGCCGCCCGGCGCCCGCCTGGGCGACGCCCAGATCCCGCCGGACCGTGTGGGGTTTTGTACTGTCTGCTCCATTACCTTCAACAGCATTCTGCTGCGCCACGGTATACCGGCGCGCTCTCGCTTTGCCGGTCTGCTGCAACTGCGTAATCGCAAGCCGCTGAGATTCGTCGAATTGATCGAATACGACGGCACCAGCATTGATCCGCTGGAAGTGTTCATTCGCAGCGGCATGACCGATTATCGCGGAGCCATCGCCAACGGCAACGGACGCATCGGCGCCAGTTTCCGGGAATTTCCCGCCGAAAGTCGGGAGGAGGTGGCCCGGCTGGCCAAAGCCATGGAAAACGCCGGGCTAAACGTGTTGGTGCAGTTGGGCTATCCCGGCCATCCGGTTTTGGACATCCCGGTTAGCGAAGGCCGGGTGGGAGCGGTGCTGGTGGGCGGACTGAACCCGGTCGCCATTCTCGAGGAGCGCGGCTGGCGCAACGAGAGCCATGCGATGGCCGGGCATCTGCCCTATTCCGCGCTATGGCATTACAGCGAGCTGCCTCGGCGATTGGGCAGCATCTGAATATCTGGGTTTGTCATAAAGCCGGGCTATTGGGGGTGAAATAGGTGAATTTTGATGGTAGACGTAATAGGGCAGGCATCCATGGCTGACTCTGACGAAACGACGGAAAGAGTTCTATCCCGCCTGGTAATTTCCATACTTTCTGAGCACTACCTGCATTCTGCCTCTAGGATTCCCCGGTACGGATGTTTGAGACTTCCGCCGGTGGTATGGATGCGGAATGCTTCAATCTAAAGACGGGGCAAATCGAGAGAGCCATCTGGCTTATTGCCGAGATCTATGGCAATCATGGAACAAGCACTGACATTGAGCGAGTCTCGGCGATGGTTTATAAGCGGCGAATTCGCGAGCTTCAGGCCGCATATGCGGCTGCACCCGGCCGGGAGAATGCGCAATAAACTCATGCTACAGGCGGCAATGGCCGCCTCCTATCTAGGAAGGCTGTCTTTGACCCGCCCGTTGGGGCGTTTCCTCTCGGTCATAGCCAAGTTCCCAGCGGATGATTTAGTAATTTTTTAGCCAGAGCGGACGCAGAAGCGATGAAAATCAGTGATGATCGGTGAATCGCTAGAGGTAAGAACATGGCGATATAAGCTTGAAAAACAGGGGCTTACTAAGCAGGGCAGCGGTTTCCCGCTGCCCTGTAAAATGATTGGCGGAGAGACAGGGATTCGAACCCTGGGTACGGTTGCCCGTACACACGCTTTCCAAGCGTGCCCGATCGACCACTCCGGCATCTCTCCACTGGTTGATGCAAGACAGAACAGGATACCGGCCGGCCCGGCAAAGTCAAGGTTGTTTATCGAGCCGGATCTCGCCCCAGCCGTTTTCGTTTTTCCAGCAATGCGGCGAGATCCCGGTCCAATAAAGCGCGTGATCCCGCCCCTGGCCGTCGTCGTCGTCCTGGACGCCAAGGGTAAAGCCGAAGCTGTCGCCGGCGGCCAGTTTTTCCCGGCCGAGCACGGCCCAGGCGAAGCGCACTTCGTAACGCAATTTGCGCTCGCCCTGCTTGACGGCGGCCCAATTGGTGGCCCCCGACCAGCGGGCCGGGTCGCCGAACGAATTGGGCCAGCCGGAGCAGTTGCTGGTGGCCGCACCGTTGATCACCAGCGAGAATTCGCCGCCGTGGCGATACTCCGCGCCCGCCGGATCGCGGGCGTCCGGGGCGTGGTTGGCGTTGCCGTCGAGGAAGATCTCCACCGCATCGTCCTCCCAGGCCCGGGCCGCTTTTTCGCCCGGCGCGGTGGAGTCGGTCTTTATGGTGTCGTCGGTCACCTCCACGGCCACGTACAAGGCCTCGGCGTCATAGGCCACCGCGAACCGGTAGCTCAGGTCGGCCGCCGAGTCCGCCGGCCGGCTCTCGCCGTCGAAGACGCCGTTTTGCGGCGTGACGCTGACGAACCACTCGTCCCGCCACTCGCTCAGGTCGCCGTCGAGTTTGATTTTTTCAAAATAGGGCGCGTTCAAGCGCGGCCGTTCCTGGCCGGCGGCCAGCCAGGGCGGAAAGATCAACTTTTCGGCCAGTTTTCCCGTTTGGGCCGCGCCCGTGCACTGGGCCTGGCGCCAGGGAATGACTACGGCCAAGGTGGCCACCGCCGCCACCGTCGCTTCCTGCCAGAGGCCACGCCGTTTATCGCCGTCGATTGCCGCCATAGGCAAAGTTCTCCCTTTCCGGTGAGCCTTTTTTCAAAAACGGTTCTCCGGACCGCTTCCAAAAAATCTCCGCGTGCTCCGCCGTTTCGAACGTTCAGGCGGCGGAACTCAACAATTTCTCTCTACGTTTGACTCGCCCATCTGAACCGGTCCGGATGCGCGAAGGGCTTATAAGTGTGCGGCCCGCACTTTTGCCAAGAAGGTTTCCCGGACCCGTTTAAAAATTCTCTTCCGGCCTTGGCCGTTCAAATGCCTACCTGAGTGAAATCAGGTGGAAACAATTCCCCCGATTGTCACTGGCAACCAGAGGGAGGGGCGGAAATTGCCGGGCGGGGGGCGATTCCGCGCAATTGCCCGTCTGAGCGCTGAAGCCGGCGAAGCTCCGTCAAAGTTTTTTGAAAGAGTTTGAGAAAACTTTTTTCCAAAAAAGTTTTCTCAAAACTTTAGCGAGCTTAGATCGGTTCCCGGGATGGTCGAAAAGCCGCGGCCCCCGCCCGGAGGCGGGGGCCGCAGTCGACTAGAACGTGATCCGGCAGCCGTAAGCGTCGGCCGGCATCTCCAGTTTGAGTACGCCGTTCTCCAGCTTGAACGGCAGCGCCCCCAGCCCCTTCTGCTGCCAGTCGAGCAGTTCCACGGCCTTGGGCTCGCCACCCGCCGGCCGCAACTGGGCGAGCTTGAGCTCCACTGCAAAGGCCAGGCTACCCGGCAGGGCCAAGAGCTTCCAGGCATCGGCCTGATCGTATTCCAGCCGGCAGGCGCCGTTGGTCGAGAGCGGGCCGAAGTCGATCAGGGTGCCGGCCAGGTTGAGTTCCTCGCTTTCGGTCTGGCCGGGCGCCACATACACCGGCGTCGGATCGTCGGCCTTGACCACGATCACGCCGCCGTTGACGCGGCCCTCGTTCATCTCCGCGACCAGATTGGAGCGCGAACCGTTGTGCGGATTCCAGATTCCGTACCAGATCTCGTATTTCCGCTCGCCGGTTCCCGCCGGTAGGTCGAATTCCACCTGGCTGACGAACTTACCGGGTTTGGCCAGGGCTTCGGCCGGCAGGGCCAGGGCGGGCTGGAAGAGGATCTTCTCGCCGCCTTCAACCTTGTCGTTGCAGATGTGCATGAAGGTGCGCAGGCCGGTGTCGACCGGTTCGTTGATCTCCCACTCGATGGCGAAGCGGACCCGGTTGTCGCCCGCGGCGGCGAAATCCTTCAGGGTCGGCTTGATGTTGACGGCGTTGGTCTTGTCGGAAAAGCGCGGCCGGGCGTCGGCGAAGAAGCGGCCGGCGCTTCGGGCCATGGCCGCCCGCAGCCCGCCTGCGGCCTTGAAGATGCGGGCCTCGCCGCCGGGTGTCTTGGCCAGCAAGCCGTAGGCCGGCAGCGTGACTCCGTCGACGGTCCATTCCGGTTCGGCCCGGTTGGTCCAGACCTCGCCGCCGCCGGCGAACTTGGTGTGCTGCTGGTGGACGCTGGCGCCGAACTCGTGGCTTTCAAGGTCGGTGCGGGCCAGTTCGTCGCAAACGTCGTGCAGCAGCCAGTAGGTCATGACCGTGCGCCGGCTGAACGGCCCGTCGCACATCGGGTTGCGCCCGCCGATCACGGTGTTGCTCAGGTAGTCGTCCGAGCCGTAGCCGTGCAGCCGGTTGCGGCCGGGGTACTTTTTCCAGCCGCTGTAGCGCGGCCCCAGGCCGCCGGCCAACAGGATGTAGCTGCCGTGCGAAGCCATGTCGTGCCAGGGGGTGCGGTCGGCGACCGCGTTCTCGATGCCCCACAGGTCGGCGTCCATGTGGTCCGACTGGCCGGCGTCGATGTCGCCGATCAATGCGTCGGCTCCGGCCTCGCTCACCATGGGGGCGTCGTGGCCCAGCATTTCGCGGCAGCGATTGAAGGCCCGGCCCCATTCCTGGGCGGTGCGGGTCTTGGGGTAGAACTTGCCTGCCCGGTCGTAGTAGTCCACCGGCGGCATGGCGGTGAAGACGTCGATGAAGAGGGCGTCAGGGCCGAAGCCGTCACGCATCAGGTTCATGTTCTTCTCGAGCCAGGGGAAGAAGGCGTGCGGCAGCCAGCGATAGCTCTGGGCCTGGCGGCCCTTGTTGTACCAGGCCAGCTGCGGCGTGCCGTCCTGGTTGAAGATGATGTGGTCGTAGCTGAAGCCTTCGGCGTCGGGATAGAAGTCGATGTAATTGTCGTGGGGGCAGAAGAGGATGCCGGTCTGGCGGCAGGCCTCAGGCATCTGCCGGAAGGCGGTCAGGGCTGCCTCGCTCTCCTGGCCGTCCGGCCGCCGGCCCTGGGCCTGGGGCGGATAGATTTCGGGCAGGCGGTAATCGTAGCCCCAGCGCTGCCAGCTGTGCTTGACGAAGATCGAATGGTTCAGGCCGTAAGCGCCGGCCTTGAGCACGCCCTCGGCCGCTTCGCCGTAGTCGCCGCCCCACTGGTCCAGGCACATCCGCCCCTTGAGCTGGGCCACGCCCGGCGCGGCCTTGAAGGCCCGCAGGTCGCGGTACTGGCGGGCGGCGGCGAAGGCCGAAGCCGCCGGCACCAGCCAGAACTTGGTGTCGTGGTGGGCCACCAGAGCCAGCGAATTGTCCTCCGGCCGGCACTCGAGCCGGTCGGGATAGATGTCGCTGGCTTGCAGCAGGCTCAGGCCGGACTCATAATCCGCCCCGACGTGGCGGGTGGAGAGCTGGAAGCCGCCGGCGCCGATGGTGAAATGCGGCGGGTTCTCGATCACGTTGCCGAAGCCGGCGTAGACGCGCTTCAGCTTGGCCGTGGCCGGTCCGAGCACGAGCCGGGTGTAGCGCGGCTCGCCCCGCGGGTCGCGCTCGACTCCGGGCATGGCGAATTCCAGAGTCAGGCCGCCGGTCACGGCCGCCAGCTCGATTTGCGCGGTCAGCAGGCCGCGGGCGGTCTTGAGCTCGTGGGTCAGCCGCAGCCGGCCGTCGGCCCAAGTCGGGGTGACCTTGGTGAGTTCCGACCCCGAACGCCAATCGCCCAGCGCCTCGCCGCCGATCTCCACCGTGAAGCCTTTGAAGGCGATGCTCTTGCCGTTTTGCGAGAAGACCAAAACCGCGTCGGCCAAACCGGCCGGGCCGGGCACGACGGCTGCTCCGTAAGCGCCGTTAAGGCCGTCGAGTTTCCAGGCGCCTTGGCCGGGATTGCCGGCTTCGGCCGCCTGGGCCAGGGCCATAGCCTGATTGATCCGCTCCTGCCAGACCGCTTCGGTCGGCGCGGAACGCGGCTCGCCGGCCACGATCATCGGTTCGCCCCAGAAGCCCGCGTCGCAGGTGGTGTTGTTCTGCGGCCCCGGGCCGGCCCAGAGCTTGAGGAAGATCTCCTGCCCGCGATACTCGGCCAGGTCGACCTCGGCCGGCTCCCAAGTCTTGGCCGCGGAGAAGCGGGTGAAGAGCTCCTTCTCCGCCCCGCCGGCGGGCTGGGCGAAGACCTTGAACTCCACCCCGTCGCTGGCCGGCTCCTCGGCCCGGTTGTCGCGAATGGCGGTCTTGAAGCTCAGCTTGACGGCCCGGTCGGTGTCCAGCTTGAGGCGGTAGACGCCCCAGACCCCGCCCGTGCCCTGGCGATAGGGCGGGTGGATGCCGATGGCCGGCAGGGACTCGCCGCCGCGGTTGGTCTGAGTGGGGCCGTAGCTGGCGCCGCTCTTCGGGTCCGAACCGCTCCAGCCCAGGGGCAGCGTGGTCGTGGCCTCGTTCTGCGCGAAGCCGACCAGCCCGCTTTGCAGCCGGGCCAGGGGCCAGATGCCGCCGCCGGCGACCGTGATCATCGGCAGCGGGGCCTGCTCGCCGGCGGCCAGGGCCGTCTCGGGAGCCAGGAAGAGGCGGGCGTAGGAGCGGGGATTGGTCCAGTACTGGCCGCTGGTCCGGCCGAGCACCACCTCGCCTCGGCGCGAGCCGGCGTCGGCGTCGCCGAACATCACGTTGGCGCCCAGCACCGCTCCGGCGGCCAGGTTGCCGCCCAGGAGGGCCTTGGGAATGGCGATTTCGAGATTGTAGCCAACTTCGGTGCGCTTGGCCGCGAACTGGCAGCGCGCGAGGTCAAAGTCCGCCCGCAGGGGCAGGCCGTAGGTGACGGATTTGACCAGGGGCTTGTCGCCGCCGCCCAGCACGTTGATGGCCAGGACCGTGTCGGAGGCGCCCAGCAGGACGTCCTCGCGGGTGGCCGGATCCTGCGGCGAAAGGTAGAGGCGCAGGTAGTCGCTGTTCATATAATCTTCGGAGCTCTGGTCCGCGCAGCTGATGTCGTCGTCGCTGACCTTGGCGGCGAAGTAGAGATTCTGGTCGTCGTGCAGGGCGTAGAAGACCGCGTCGAAACTGTCCGGCCGGATCTCGCCCGTGCCCAGGCCGCACTCGCGGCTGGCCACGGCCACGGCCTTGGTCCATTCGCCCAGGTCGCCGTCGATCGCGACCGGGCCGGCGGCGCGCAGGGCCGTGAGGTTGGCGGCGGCCTTGGCGGGCGTCTCGCCCGCGGCCTGGTGCTTGGCCATGAAGATGGCGATGGGGTGCAGCTCGATCTCGCGCTCCCCGCTCTTCAGATTGGCCAGGGCGTGGACCGGATAGAGCGCGTCCAGCACGCTCGGCTTGGCCCGGGCCCGGAAGGCGAATTCCTGCTGGCCCGCGCCGGGCAGATTGACCTCCAGCGTTCCGGGGTCCAGCAGATCCCAGTCGTCGTTCAGATAGACCTTGAGCGCGCCGGTCAGGGGCCGATCCTCCTTCTGGAGCACCTTGACCTTGAATTCCAAAACCGCCGCGACGTTCTTCTCTTCATTGTTGGTCACGCCCAGGATCTCGACCCGGGCACCGGCAAATTCGTCGACCGGATCGGTGAAGGCCCAGGCGGCGGGCGCGAACCAGGCCCAGGCCAGGGCGGCGAGGAGGGGGAGGGCTGAACCATGGCGCGGGACGGAAGGGGCGGTACGATTCATGTTCGTTTCCTTTCCAACGGGATTGGCAAAATGCCAAGCAAAACCACAGCCAGATCGGCACAAATAACGACACAATCTTTGCAGCCTCCGTCACCGGAGGGGAAGCTCGCCGGCCCAACCACTCGCGGCGGGGTTATTCCGTGGGACTGAAGGGTTTTTCTTTTTCGGCCGCCAGGTCGACCCAGGGCCGGGCCGAGACATTGCCGCCGACGAAGCCGACGTTGGTCATGTTGCCCGGATGGCGCGGCGCAGCCTGGGCGTCGAGCACCCAGGGCGGCTTGTTCATGTTGATGTGGTTGAAATTGGACTGGCCCGCGTAATACGGGTCGCCGCTCTGGCGGACATAGCAGTCGGCCAGGAGCAGGATCTGGGTGGGGCGGACGATCCGCGAGAGATTGACGAAATTCGGCGCGGTCATGATCAACGTACTCTTGTTCACCCCGTAGCCGCCGCCGTAATATTTGTGCGGGTCGGTGGGCTTGGCTTCAGGACAGCTCCAGACGTCGCCGGCGTTCCAGGTCATGTCGCCAAAACCCTCGCTGTCCCACTGCTGGGTCGGCAGATACTTGGTCAGATAGTTGGTATAGTAGGTGAAGCTGGTGCCGCCGGCGTAACTATGACAGGGCAGAAAACCGTTGTTGTCGTCGGTGTAGGGGAGGAAAGCGCCGGAGACGATCTGGCGCAGGTTGCTCAGGCAGCTGACCGCCCGGGCCGCGCTCAGGCTCTTCTGCAACGCCGGCAGGAGCATACCCGCCAGAATCGAGATGATCGCGATCACGACCAGCAGCTCCACCAGGGTAAAGCGGCGATTCGGGCGGTCATTCATGGCGTACTCCCTTACGGCAGCAGGATCTGGTTCCAGTTCTTGTCGTTGAAGGCCTTGATCTGGGTGGCGCTCTCGCGCAGCTGGGCCGGCCCGCAGGCGGTCGCGTGGCCGTCGATATACAGCGAATTGGCGCGGTCGGCATGTAGGGTGCGGATGCCCTGGCCGTTGCCGGTGCCGGCCTCCAGCAGATTGGTGGGCGAGAACTGGAAGATCATCTCTTTGCGTAGCGTGCCGGAGTTGTCCTTCAGCATCCCGCTGTCGGCCGAGAAGATGAACCGCGAGGGCGAGGGCATGCGGTTGGTCTGGCAGAATTCCAGCTCCGGAGCGCTGCTGCGGAAGAGCTTGAAGTTGTTGGTCGCCGCGTATTTGGCCGTGTATTCCGTATCGCGCGACGGCCGGTAGAAGCAATAGGTCTGGGAGCTGTAACGGCGTTTGGTGTCGGCCGAGGGGCAGACGAAGAGGTTGAAGTTGTCCTTGGGCACGTAGACGACATTGGTCTTGAGTCCGCCGGAGTTGGCCAGGAAATCGGCCGGGAAGTTGACGTGTCCGGCGCCGTCGTTGTGGACGATGGCTAGCCAGCCGTCCATGTCGTCGGCGTACATGAGCAGGGCGGCGCCCACCTGCTTCTGATTGCCCAGGCATTGGGTGGCGCGGGCCGACTCGCGGGCATTGTCCAGCGCCGGCAGCAAGAGCGCCGCCAGCACGCTGATGATGGCGACGACGACCAGTAGTTCGACCAAAGTAAAGCGAATTCGATTTCCCGCCGGGCCGCCCAATTTGGCTTCTATGCTTGTCATAGCGCAATTTCCCTTGCGGATCAGGGCAGAAGGATCGGATTCCAGTTCTGGTCATTAAATACTTTAATCTGGGTGGCGCTCTCCCGCAACTGGGCCGGGTCGCAGGCGGCCACATGGCCGTCGACGTAGAGCGAGTTGGCTCGTTCGCTGTGCAGGGTGTGGATGCCTTCGTTGTGCCCGGTGCCGGCCTCCAGCAAGGTGGTCGGCGAGAACTGGAAAATCATTCCCTGGCTAAGGTTGCCGGCGTTGTCCTGCAACCGGCCGCTGTCGGCGGCGAAGATGAAGCGCGAGGGCGTGGGCATGATGCTGCTGCGGCAGTATTCAAGCTCCGGCGTGTTGGTCTTGAATTTGAAATTATTGGTGGCCGCGTACTTGGCGACGTATTCCGCGTCGCGCGACGGCCGGTAGAAGCAATAGGTCAGAGCGCCGTGGCGCTGCTTGGTGTTGGCCGAGGGGCAGACGAACAGATTGAAGTTGTCCTTGGGCACATAAGTGGTCGGCTGTTTGATGCCGCCGGAATTGGCCAGAAAGTCGGCCGGGAAGTTGACGTGGCCGGCGCCGTCGTTGTTGACCAGGGCGAACCAGCTGCTGTAATCGTCGGCGTACATGAAGAGGGCCGTGCCCACCTGTTTCTGATTGTTCGCGCACTGCACGGTGCGGGCGGCGGCCAGGCTTTTGTCCAACGCCGGCAACAGCATTCCCGCCAGGACCGAGATGATAGCCACCACCACCAGCAGTTCGACCAGGGTGAAGGCGGCTTCGCTGCGTTTGCGGCCGTGGCGCTCTTCGCGGGTGATGGGGGTCATGGGTTTAAAGGTATAGGGGCGCGCGTCCGGCTGGCCCGGCAGTGGCGCGGCGGAGAGGTCGTTGGCGGCGTTGTTGCCGGTCATGGTCGAGTCCTGACGGAGCGCGGGCTCCTCGGGGGCCAGAGGGGGGATCGTGGCTTCAGCGGTCGAAGCCGGCAAAAGAGACGTATCGCCAGCGGCCGAGGCACCGCCAAGGGCCAGATCGCTCAAGGTTTTGGGCAGAGTGGTAAAAGCGTAAAGCGGACGGCGCTCGATCTCGGACTCGTCTAGTTTAGCCCGCCGCAGCCGGCAACCGCGAGGATTTTTTTTCCGAAATCCGGGCGGGACCGTCATTTCGATCCGGCCGGCCGGGTCGAAGGTCTGGTCCCGGTGGATGGCCAGGGCGGTCTGGTGGCTGAAAACGGCCTGAGCCTGCCCCTGGCGGTTGCGGCTCCAGAGCGCCCAGCGGATCAAGGTGGATTCGGGAGTATCGGTATAGCCCGGCAGGCGGAACAAGCCCCAGTCGACATGCCGCCAAGCGCCGGACTGGACTTGATAGGTATGGCTGTTTTGCGGCCAGCCAGATTCGCAGGCCTGGGCCGTGGTGAAGTACCCGCCTTGGGTGGCGGCCAGAGCCGAGATAGCGGATTCGCTGAGGTTGTTATCTTCCGCTTTGGGCATTCGCGCCTTTCCGCTTTCGTCTGGCGAGCGAATTCAGGGCTTAATGGGCTGAGGGAACTATACAATGACACTATTAATTGTGCAAACGGTCGTTTGTAGTTTTTGTAGTAAAACTCATAACTTGCGGAATAGAAAGGCAGTATGATAACTATTATTTTTGCATAGAGTCTTTGCGGGTGATATTCGGGGTGTGGTGGATTCATTTCGCAATAAAAGTAGCGGTGTGTCTTGAGAGTAATAGAGTGGATGGCGCTTATCAATGATAAGGGCTGACTCCAGGGAAGTTTTTACAAAAAGGCTCCTCGGATAACCCGCCAAAAAGCTTATCTATTTTGCCTGTTCACACGTTTGGGTCGGCATATCCACGGGTGGTGAGATTCCGGCCAGCTTGGTTTTCAATGTTGGGAGGATTACATCGGCGTTGACTAGATTTATCATCAGCCCTGGCCAAGGCCGCTGGCCAGGGCTGATGAGGGTAGACTATTTCCCACCCCACCTTAGGTTTTTCAGAGACATATCCACCTCTCCAGCCACCAGCCAGGGGCCGCGATAGGGCTGGAGCCGGCCCTTGAATTCCCGGTCGACGGTCTGGCCATTGATCTCCAGGACCTGGCGCTGGTCGGCGCACCAGGCGCGGATATGGTACCAGACCCCGGGCTTGATCGGTAACTGGTCCAGGGTCAGGTCGCGCAGATCGCCGCGAGCTTCCGGCACCAGGAAGCGGATCATGTTGCGGGCCCGGTTGTAGCGCAGTTCGATCGAGCGGGTCCCCTGCGGATTCAGGGCTTTGACCAGGTTGACCTCACCGAAACCATTGTTGAATTGCGGCAACCGGTCGAAGCGCAGCAGACATTCCAGATAGACCTGTTCGGTGAAGTTGAGAGCCTCAGACCCGAATTGCAGCGATTCTCCGTTGGCCAGGCGCAGGCCGGCGGCGGAGATGGACTTGACGCCGGGCGCGAAGCAGTTGCCCGCGCGGCTGGGTGCGGCCCAGTCGAGTTTTAACGGCGCAACCTGGGCGGCCGCTTCGGCCGGAGTCATTTCGGGAATGGTCTGCGGCTCGATCGTCAAGGCCGCCTCCCCGACCAAGGCCGAGACGGGATTGAGATTGAAGCGGGCTGTGCCCGGCCCCGATATCGGCAGGTCAAGCGTCCGTTCGATTCGCGCGTGCGGGGGGAGTTCACAGGCTAGCTCCTGACTGGCCTCGCGTCCGCCGAAATCGCTGGCCGCGGTCACGGTCAGGCGCAGCGGCTGGGCGGAATAATTCTCCAACCGCAAACGCGCGGTCAGGGTTTCCGGCAGCTGGCCGCAGTAGGCGACCGCGCGTTCGCCGTTGGCTGCCCAGGTCGCAAGCAGCCCCACGGCCGGGCCAGCGGCGGCGGGCGCCTCGCCCGGCGTCAGAACCAGATGCGGTACGATCTTCTCCAGCGCGCCCGGACAGGCCGGCCAGACCAGATGCAGTCCATCGTCGGTCGTGGTCGCGGTTACCTCGCGTTCGCCCTGGACGGTCACCAGTTGCGCCCGCCCCAGCTTCGCCAGCGGCAGAAGCAGGTCGACCGCAGTATCGGCCAGCGGCAGCCAGACCTCGGCCCGGTCGGCGGCTTCTTGCAGTATGAGCAGTTGGGGTGAGGGGAAGCGGTGACCGGCGTATTCGGCAAAACTGCCGGCCGTAACTCCGGAGTCGGGATCGTGAAAATAGAAGCCCTGGCCGCCCAGCACCAGGCCGGCCGGCTCGGGCAGGGCGTACTCCGCCTCGGCCAGATTGGCGATGATTTCGCACCGGCCGTAACGGGCCCGGATCAGGCCCCCGTTCTTTTCGAACTGCTCCAGGCGCTGGCCGTAAAGCCGGCTGAAGACCTGCTCACCCATCACGGCCACGGTCCGGAGCCAGCGGTAGTATTGCTCGGGGTCGTTGTTCTGGGTCAGACCGAACTTGGGGTTTACGCCGCAGGCCAGGGCGTAGCTCAGCTTGGGCAGGCTGTCGAGAATGTCGGTCACGCTGGCGTTGTGCGGATAATACTGCACGTATTGATGGTAGAGCAGCGGATTGAGTTCGCGCCGAAAGCCAAGATAATCGCCCCGCGAGGGGAGCATCAGATAGTCGGCCCCGGGCGCATTGGGATTCCAGCCCGGATCGCCGCAGAAGCCGGCTTGGTAGGGCATCTGCCAGGCCCCGCCACCCTCGCTCAGCAGCGGCAACCGTTCGCCGTGCCAGGCCAGGAGCTGGCGAATCTGGTGGTAGAAAAGGTCCGGCGCCGGGGTGTCGGGATGAAAGTCGTAACGGTTGCCCCACGGGCCGATGGCGGCGATGACATTCGTGAAATACAGGCTCGCACCCATTTCCCGCCAGGTGTTGAAGAACTCCTCCAGTTTGGCGCGGGCCGGGCGGGAAGAGGGGGAGATGAGCCACCCCAGTTCGGCCCAGCGGGCGGTGCGGGGTTGGCCGTCCACGCCGACCATGGCCATTTTTTCCACCCCAATTTCTCGGTCCACGGCGCTGTCCTTGGCCCAATAGAAGAAGCTGTTGCGGGGCATGAAGAGGTGGCCGCTGCGGTTGACGGTTTCCACCAAGGCCGGGTAATCCTCCAGGGTGCCGAACTCGGGATTGGGCGGGAAGTAGTTGGGGAAGGCGTCCCAGCCGTTGGCCTTGCCCGGTAATGGGGTCATGTACGAGGGGGTGTGGATGATGGCCGTGCCGGGCAGGTTTTCGACCGTCCGGGCCAGGTCGACCATTTTGCCGCCGGCCGGAAAGAGCACGGCCCGCGCAACCTTTTCGCGCAGCGGGGCGGGGATCTTCTCCGCCAGCGGCTTGAGGCCGGGGAAGTTGTCCTGCACGTAGCCGTCGGCCCAGGTGCGCAGATCGGGGAAGGCCGAGATCTTTAGGGCCACGCATTTCAAACTCTCGCCCGTCCGGCGAAAACAGACCGTACCGCTGTCGATGGCCAGGGGAGCAGCCACCACGCCGCCGCCGGTCAGCCGGGTTTCGGTGGCTAGATACTGCGCCGGGTCTTGCAGGGCGTAGAGCGAAAAGCACCCGGTCGGGCCCGACACCAGCAGGCCGTCCCAGGTGCACTCCTGCGAATAGTAGCCCTTGCGGACCGTGCGGTACTCCACCCCGGCGGTATGGTCCGGCAGGATGAAGGTGTTCTGGGCCGTCGAGCTTAACTGCCAGTTGTCCAGCAGCGAGAAGTGATAGACCGGCACGGCGGAGAGATTCTTGAATTCGCCCCGGCAGGTCACGGCCGTGTCGGTGAGTTCGAAGCTGATTTTGACCTCGGCCTGGGGATGCGTGTACTCCAGATTGAGCCGGCCGGCGGCCTCGTCCCAATTCCAGGTCTTGAGTTGTGTTTCTAGATTGCTCAATGAAGCCTGGCCCATGACGAAGGGGTCTTGCCAGTAATAGCCGGTGTATTGATGCGAATAGGTGTTGGCTTTGCGGGTAGCCTCGTCGTACCACCAGAGGCGCCACAAGCCCCGGTCTGGCGCGCTGGCGAATTGATTCTCCGCGCCCGGCACGGCCAGACGAACCAGGCGCTGGCCGTCGGCGGAAAGGACCACCTCCACCCCGCCCCGGCGGGCGACGATCTCCTGGGCCGGAGCGAGTGAATGAAGAAAACCGCAAATCAACAGGGCGGACAAGGTGACGGGGCGCATGGGGATCTCCTTTACTGGGGCAGAGGGGTGCCGGTCAATAATTCGGCAACATCGACGTAGCGATAATCCAGTCGTCCGGCCAAGCCGCCGTCCTCGGGAACCGAGGCGATTGGCGGCAGGGCGGAGGTTTGACCGTTGACCGTCAGGGCGATCTCGCCCGGCGCGGCCAGCCCCAGATCGCCGATCCAAAGCCCGGCTTTGGGCAGGATCAGGCTGGGGCCCGAGCCCAATTGCAGGACGGTCCGGGTTTTGACGTTCGCCCAGTAAAATACCTTGGGCTGGTAGGGCGGGGCGGAATAGGTCCCGCCGCCGCGCGCCAGCCGTTCCCAGGCCGGCGGCGTGGCGTGGCGCACGGTCTGGGGAATGCGTACCGGATAGGCCAGGAAGATCTGGTCCTTTTCAACCGCCGGCCGCTGGCCGGTTTTGAACCATTGATTGTAATAGGCGAAGAGTTTCAGCAGGCAGTTGCCCTTATAGGCCGAGGGGGCGATGTCCGTGTTCTCGTTGAAGTCGTTCCAGGTCAGGACGTACAAGTATTGCGCGCCCGCGGCCAGGGCCGCGAGATAGGTTTCGTGGATGCGCGCGAAGTCCGGCTGGGTATAGGCGCTGTGACTGGCCCCCGGGGTGGAGATGTAGCCGGGGCTGACGATCCAGAACAGCGGATGGCGGAATTGTTCCGCACAAAGGCGCTGATATTCGGTCAGGAAACTGGTCGGCGCGGAGGGCGCAAAAATGTGGGCGCCGTCGGCGAATTCGTCCCAGGTGCCGGTCAGTGCATGGGGCCGGATGTCGGCGATGAAAAAGAATTCGTGCGTCCGCCGCAGATCGCCCAGCACCTCGCGCCAGCCGTAGTCCGGGGCGGAGGCGGTCTTGACCGGGCCGCAGGCGCCGCGCTCGTAATACTGATCCGTGCCGAAGTGGATGATCGCCGAGCGCTGATCTATCCGCCAGAGGGCGGGGGCGGCCCCGGCCTGGTCGAGGGCGCCGGACAGGACTTTGACCCATTCGGCCCGGGTCAGAACCCGGCCGGCGGGATAGTCGCCGGATTTGTTCTGCACGTCCGGCAGCAGGGCGATTTTAAGGCCCGTGGCCTGCGCCTCCTCCAGCCAGAGTTGAAAGGTCTTGAAGCGCGAGAGGGGGCAGTTCTTCTCGCTCGGCGGTTGCTGCGGATCAAAATCGGGCATGGGCAGCATGTCGAAGCCGGCCACATCGAACCCGGCGGCCTTCATCTGTTGCTGGGTCTCGCGGGCGCACTGCCGTTCGAGTTCGTAATATTCGGGACTGCCGATCACCGGCGGTTGCGCGGGTAGGGCTGCGGCCGGCGGAAGCGGAAAATTGCCGCCTCCGGCCTGCCGGTCGGCATAGCGATAGCCTTGGCTCTGCGCGCCTCGCCACTGGCGCACACCGTTAAAAGCGCCGAGCGGCGAGAACCAGGAGATATAGCAGACCAGGGTCTGGCGCTCTTCGGGGGGCTCACCCGCGCCCAACGTTCCGGCGGCGAGCAGGCAAAAAGCGAGGCCGGCCGGGACGAGTCGGGACAAGTGGCGGCTCGGGACGAATCGGGGGCGGGACATGGCGGGCTCCTGGGCGCGAGGGAAAATGAAGGCGTTTCAATTCCACCATTCGAAATATTTGGTCTTGTTGCTGTAGAGCTCCAGCCAGCGGATGCCCTCGACGCGGCAGTCCTGGAAGGAGACATTGCTGCGCTGGGCGTGGCGGGGCGAGGCCTGGGCCGTGCCGTCGATCAGCCAATCGGTGGTGGGGTATATCGGCGCGCGGAAGGCGATCCAGGTCCAGTCCTGCCCGTCGGCGGCCGCCTTGTATTTGCGGGTATCGCCGAGGATGACCATGTCGTTGGGGCGCTTCATGAAATCGCCTTTGTTGTAGCCTCGGCCCCAGGGCTTCATCAGCTGCATCGGGCCGTCGTTGTTGCAGCCGTAGCCGCCGCACCACATGGCCTGCGCGACCGGCACCTCCGGGCAGGTCCAGACCGTGCCGGGCTGGTATTTCACCGCTCCGGAAGCCTGGTTCTTCCACTGCTGCACCGGGATGTAAGCGCTCATCGGATTGGGCCACCACTGGCCGGTCAGACCGTTGGGGTCGATCGCATCGGCGTTCAGAGCGGGGTAGAAACCGGCGGAATCGTCGCGGTACAGGCTCACCCCCAGGGCCAGCTGTTTGAGATTGTTGGCGCAGCCGATCCGCCGGGCCGTCTCCAGAACGGAGGAGAGGGTCGGCAGTAGCATGCCGGCCAGGACCGTGATGATGGCGATGACCACCAGCAGCTCCACTAGGGTGAAGCCGGCCTGCCGGCGACGGACCAGGGACATTTCAGGTTTCATGATCACTCCCCTTTGACTTGTCGTTTCAGGCGACAGCCTCAGCGACGGCTGGCCGTCGGGTTGCGGTACAGGCTCCGCGATGAGCGGAGCTGGGACAATTTCAACGCTGCGATTGGAATCGGGCTCGACCGGCCATGCGGCCCCCTCCGCCTGCGGGCGGTCGGCCAGTTCGGG
>CAYMGG010000087.1:13516-18228 GCA_964389915.1 uncultured Planctomycetaceae bacterium | reverse complement strand
GTGGAGAGCTCGCAGAGCACGTCCTCGTCGTCCACCCCCACCACCGCGATCTGGTCCGGCACGGCCAGGCCGAATTCGCGGCCGGTCCGGGTGACCTTGAGCCCGGCCCGGTCGTTGCAGGCCAAGAGCCCGCAAGGGCGCGGCAGTCCGGCCAGCCAACCGGCCAGCCGGCGTTGGGCGCCGGCCTCGCGCCACCAGGGCAGGGTCTCCTCGAAGACCGGCGTCCGCCCCGCCTCGCCGCCCACGGCCGCCAGAAAACCCGCCTGCCGCCGGGCCGACCAAGCCACGCGCCGCACGCCGCAGAAGGCGAAATGGCGCAGGCCCAGGGCCAGCAGATGCTCGCCGGCCCGCCGGCCGGTGGCGAAATCGTCGTTGTTGACCTGGCTGAAGCCGGCCTCGGGAAACGCGCCGGCCACGTCCACCACCGGCAGCCCGGTGGCCGCCAGCGGGCGCGCCTGGCCGGCCAGCTCGACCCGGGCGATGATCCCGTCGCCCCGCCACGCGGCCAGGTCCCGGATCGGACGGAACATCGGGCCGTAGCCGAACAGCTGCCAGTCGCCCCGTTCGCGGGCGTAGCGCACCACGCCCCGGGCGATGCCGTGCTCGTAGAAGTCGCTCACGTCCATGCAGAGCGCGATGCGCCGCAGGCTCGCGCCCGTCGGCCGGGTCATCCCCCGCCCTCCGGCCCGCAAATTTCCTTGCCCGCACCCGTCCGATGCATATAACCGGTCTCCAAGCGCTTCATATCCCCACCCTCCGCTCCGGGAGCCCAGACGTGCAGAAAGACTATCAGCCCGCGCCGGGAGAACGCGGCCTGGCTTCGCCGGCCGACTTCATCGGCGGCTGTTTCGACTGGGAAAAGGCCGGCCGCACCATTCCCGGCCCGATCGCCCAGGTGCTGGAGTCGGAAACCTGGCGGGCGGCCAAGCCCTGGCTGGAGGGGTTGCCGCCCGGCAGCCGGGTGCTCGACGGCGGCTGCGGTACCGGCGAATGGGCTCTCCACCTGGCCGGCCGGGGCCTGCGCCTGACGGCCGTGGACATCCAGGCCCCGCTCATCGCCCGCCTGCAAGAGCTGAACACGGGCTGCGACTTCCGCGTCGGCGACCTGAGCGCCCTGCCGGACGCGGCGGAAAGCTATGACGCCTATTACTCGTGGGGAACGTTCGAACATTTCGAACTGGGCCTGGCCCCCTGCCTGACCGAGGCGTGGCGGGTGCTCAAGCCCGGCGGCCGGCTGCTGTTCACCGTGCCGTTCCAGAACTGGCGCCAACACCGCCGGCAACAGGCCCCCCTGGCCGCCTGGGACGAAAACTACGATCCGGATCGGGGTTATGGCGCGCCGCTACGCTTCTATCAATGGCGACTGACCGCGCCGGAACTAGCGCGCGAACTGGCGCGCCAGGGCTTCGCGGACACGGTCATCCAGCCGGTGGAAATTAACGTCGGCCTGACCCGGATGCTGCGCCACGATCTCGGGCTGAATCCGGCCGGGCTCGCGGGCCGCTGGCTGCGGCGGCTGGGCCGGCGGCTGCTCCCCCCCTCGCTGGCGGCGCACATGCTCTTCGCCACCGCCCGCAAAGGCACGAGCGTGCCCTGCCCGCCCCGGCTGGGCTGACCCACCCGACCGCCGCGGCGAGGCCTAGGCCGACGCCAGGCGCTCGGCCGCCACGCGCGTGGCCTGGTCCAAATGCAGCAGGACGGCGAAGCGCTCCAACTCCAGCAGGGCCGCGATCTCGCCGTACTCCAGCCCCTGCATGTAAAACAGCAGGAAGGGCAGCCGCACCTCGGGGGCCAGTTCGTCGACCAGCCCCAGAATGAGCTTGAGCCGGCGCAGTTTCTCGCTGCGGTCGTAGCCGGAGAGTCCGGGCGCGGCGCCGCCGGCGTCGGCGGCCTTGAGGCGGGCCAATTCCTGGGACTGGTCGCGCAGCCAGTCAAGGAACTTGGCCATCGTCAATTCGTCGGGGAACGGAGGCATGCCGGCCACGAACAGCTCCCGGGCCGCCTCGGCCGCCCACTGGGCGTCGCGTACGGCACAGAAGGCCTGAACGTAGGCGTAATCCTTGAAGCGGTCGACGTGCCGCTCGTAGGTGAAGTAATTGCCGCCCTCGGCCCGCTCGATCAGGTCCGCCAGCCCCCGCCGCCGCACCTGTTGGCGCACGCCCTGACGGTGCGGCTTCCAGTCGCGCATGACCAGGTTGCGGAAATTCTTGGCCAGCTGATACTGCGCCAGGTTCTTGATCAGTTCGTGGCTGGTTTCCCGCAGCAGCGCCTGCTCCTCGCGGCAGGGAGCGCAATAGGCCAGGTGATCGCGCACGGCGTGGCGCTCGCGGTCGTCCAGCTCGTCGTGCACGTACCCCAGCAGATAGAGCGGAATCACCGCATCGGCTTGGGGCCGCAGGGCCTGCTGTTTGGCCCGGCACTCGGGACACCCCTCCAGGTGCAGGGTCAACGCCCGCATCTCGCCGGGAGCGAGCTCGCCGTGCAGATAGCAGGTCAACCGCGGTTCAGTCGGGCAATCCATCGCCGCTCCTCACCCAGGTGCCAGGGGCAACGCCGTGGACAAACCTGGGCCGACCGCATACACTCCGGGGCGGCCGGATCGGTTCCGGCGTCTGCGAAACATTTATTGGCTTAAAGCTTAGCCGTCCGCCGGCCCAAGACAAGGAGTTTTCATGCGCACCTGCCGGGTCCGGTCAAGCGCCGCGCCGGCCGCCGCCCGCCGCGCGGCGGATCAGCCCTTGAAAATCGACCAGTTCCGACCGGAAAGCTCGGCTCACCGGCCGCAGACCGAAGTCGAAATCGACTACCTGCCCGCCGGCTTGCGCCTCTGCTTCCGGGTGAAGGACCGCTATGTCCGCTGCATGCACACGATGCCGCAAGCCCAAGTCTGCAAAGACAGTTGCGTCGAATTTTTTGCCCGGCCCCGGGCGGAGCTCGGTTACTTCAATTTCGAAGCCAACTGCGGCGGCAACCTGCTGGCGTACTACATCACCGACTGGCGGCGAACCGAACCAGGCGGCCCGCTGACCGCCTTCACCCCGCTTCAGCCGGCGGAACTGGGTCAGATCCGCGTCTCCGCCAGCCTGCCGCGCGTGATCGATCCGGAGCTAACCGTCCCCACGGACTGGCAATTGGAAATGTTCATTCCTTTGACCGTGCTGGCCAAATATGTCGGCGAATTGGGGGCCCTGCCGGGCCAGCGTTGGCGGGCCAATTTCTACAAGTGCGCCGACGCCAGCAGCCATCCGCACTGGGCGGCCTGGAATCCGGTCCGGGAATTGAACTTTCACCAGCCGGAAGATTTCGGCGAGCTGCAATTCGAATGATTCACCTGGCCGGCAGCACGGCGTTGGGCCGTTCCCCGGCGCGTTCGTAAGCGGTCAGGTTGCCTAGCGTGGTCTCGCCGATGTTGCGCAGGGCGGTGTCGGTGAAAAAGGCCTGGTGCCCGGTGATGATGACGTTGGGAAAGGTCTGCAAGCGGGCGAACTGATCGTCCTGGATGACCTGGTTGGAGAGGTCCTCGAAGAAGAGGTCGCCCTCCTCCTCGTAGACGTCCAGGCCCAGGTAGCCGATCTTGCCCAGCTTGAGGCCGGCGATGGCGGCGCGGGTGTCGACCAGGGCGCCGCGGCTGGTGTTGATCAGCATCACCCCGTCCTTCATCTGCTTGACCGCGTTCCAGTCGATCAGGTGGTGGGTGGCGGGCATGAGCGGGCAGTGCAGGGTGATGATATCGCTCTGGGCCAGGATGGCGGGGAAGTCGACATAGGTCGCCCCCAGGGCCTTGACCGTCTCGTCCTCGCGCGGATCGAACGCCAGCAGCCGGCAGCCGAACCCGGCCAGAATGCGGGCGGCCACCACGCCGATCTTGCCCGTGCCGACTACTCCGGCGGTCTTGCCGTGCATGTCGAACCCTAGGAGCCCCTCCAGCGAGAAGTTGCCTTCCCGCACCCGGGCGTGGGCCCGGTGGATGCGCCGGTTCAAGGCCAGCATCAGCCCCACCGCGTGCTCGGCCACGGCGTAAGGACTGTAGGCCGGCACGCGGCAGACGTAAAGGCCCAGCTCCGCCGCCGCCGCCAAGTCGACGTTGTTGTAGCCCGCGCAGCGCAGGGCCACTACCTCCACCCCCACCGAGCGCAGCGCGGCCAGCACCGGCCGGTCGAGCCGGTCGTTGACAAAGGCGCAAATCGCCCGCGAGCCGGCCGCCAGCGGCGCGGTCGAAGCATTAAGCGTGGGTTCGAAATAGACCAGCTCATGCCCGTGGGCCTGATTGACCTCGTCCAGGCTTTTTCGCGTATAAGCCTTGGTGCTGAATACCGCCACGCGCATGGGTTTCTCCTTATGGGGTGGCTAATGACGCCGTCGACTCCCCCGGCCGACACAGAGATTATCGATCCGGCGGACAGAGGGGGCAATAGATTTTGGGGCGCATAAAAAAAACGCCTGCCAAAACGGCAGGCGTCGAGCGATGCGGAAGCGCGTCAATTCATTGGGCCGGGGCCCGAGACTCCAGGTCGATCGCGGCGGCCGGCTTCTCCGGTTGGGCGGCCGCGGGCGCGGGTTCGGCCGGGGCCTCCGCCGGCGGCGCCATGGGCGCCAGGTCGGTCGCGTCGGGCAGTTGGGCCACCTTGTCGGCGGCCGGTTCCTTGGCCGCCGTGCCGGTCAGCGGCGCGGCCACGTTCGGCTGGCTGCGGAAGTAGCCGCTCTCCACGCCG
>CAYMGG010000087.1:0-13506 GCA_964389915.1 uncultured Planctomycetaceae bacterium | reverse complement strand
CCGTAAGCCTCGCGGCGCAGATGGGCCTTGGTCAGCTCCTCGTCGGCGGCCGAAGCGGTCTTGACCGGCGCGTTGTCGCCCTCCGCCACGATCCGGATGGCCGGCAGCGGATACTTGCGTCCCGGCAGCCGGCCGACCGAATTGTTGATCTGCCCGCCCATGACCATCAGGTCGGCGTAATCCTTGACGTACTGATAGTTGGACATGAATGCATCGACCTCGGTGGTCAGCAGCTGCGCCTCGTTGGTCTGCCCCTCCTCCAGCATCTTTCGGGTCACCTCGACCAGCTTCTGCTGGACCTGGCTCAGCTTGGCCGACTCCAGGGCCCGGTTGGCCGCGTCGTGGTACTGGATCACGCTCAGATAGACCTGACTGACCACGCCCACCGCCATGGCCATCCGCCGCTGGCGGATGAAGTCCTCGCGCAGCCGGGCGCTCTTGGCCTCGGAGAGCTTGGCCGGCAGGTCCAGCAGGCTCCAGCCCGCCTTCAGCCCCACGGTCTGCCAGTTGTTGGCGTACAGGTAGGGGTTGTCGTCGTAGCTGTGCTTGAGGGTCAGGGTCGGCGCGGGCAGCATGCTCATCAGGGCGATGCGCACGTCCTCGCGGCCGATGCGCTCCTCGAGGTCTTCCTGGTATAGCTCCGGCCGGCTCATCAGCGCCTCGCCGACCAGGGTCTCCGGGTCGTACTTGTCGAAGTCGCTCAAGAGCGGGATGGAGACCGGCGCCAGCTCGAAGACCGTGCCCGGGGTCAGGCCCATCAGCCGGCCGAGCTCGGCCCGGGCCTGCTCGTACTCGCGGGCGAAGGAGCGCAGTTTCATCATGGTCATGAGCAGGCCCTTGCTGGTGGCCAGGCCCTCGTTGCGGGGGATGACCTTCTCCTTGACCCGCTCGTCGACCTTGCCCTGGTACTCCTCCAGCGTGCCCAGGATCTTGCGCGACTTCTCGGCCGCGGTCTGGGCGACCTTGCAGCGCCAGTAGGCCTTGGTCACGTCGAGGACCAGGTCCTGGCGGGCGCGGTTGATCTCCAACTGGCCGATCTGAGCCCGCCAATCCTTCTGCCGGGCCAGGCAGTAGGAGGTGCCGAAGTCGAGCACGTTCCAGACCAGGCCCAGGCCGGCGGTGCGGGAGTTCTTGTCCGACGAGTACGAATACGCCTCGGTCTGCCGGCCGGTCTCGAGGTCGATCGAGCTCGAGGCGCTGTATTCGCTGCGATGGTCGTAGCCGAAGTCGGCGTTCAGGGTCGGCAGGAGCTTGAGCCAGGACTGGGTGACCTGCTCGCGCTTGATCAGCTCCTCGCGCTCCTTGATCAGGGTGTCGAGGTTGTTGGCCAGGGCGAAGGCCACCACCTCGTCCTGCGAGAGCGGGGCCAGGAAGGCCACGCCCCGCGCCGGGTGGAGCTGCTTGTCCAGTTCGGCGTTGGCCGCGCGCAGTTCGGTGCGCGAGAGCTGGTCCATCTCCGTGCAGCCGCCGGCCAGCAGGCCGCCCAGCGTCAGGGCCGACGCCCAGCCGCGCATCCCGCCCAGGGCCGCCACGATCGATTTAGCGCGCAAGACTGTACTCCTTTACCTGGGCCTCGCCGGTCCCGCCCGCGACGGGCGCCGACAGGGGCGCGTCCTTCTTGCCGAACAAAAATTCCCGCCAGCGCGCGATCGCCTCGGCCCGCGCGGCCGGCGGAGCGTCGAACCGGTAACCCAGGTCCCGCCCGAAGGCGTCCTGCAGGGCCAGCGCCGCCTGGAACCGCAGCTGCGGATTCTGGTCGGAGAGGGCCGGCAGGAGGCTGGCGATCATCTGGGGCGTGCCGTGCTGGCGAACGATGCCGATAGCCATGATCTGGGCGATCTGATCGCCGGAGTTGAGGGCGGTCAGCGCCGCCGCCGCGCCCGGCTCGCCGGCCTCCAGCAGCCGCTGCCGGGCCGCGACCGCCTTGCGCGGATCGGCCGAACTGAGCTGGCGGGCGGCGGCCTCCAGGCCGTCCGAGCCGGCCAGCTGGCAGCGTTTGACCTCGGGCAGGGCCTCGGCGAAGCGCGCCGCCTCCAGGCCGATTGAATTCTTGAGCTTGGCCTGGGCCGCGCAGAACTCGGCATAGAGTTCGCGGTTGCGGGCGGCGCTGAAGAAGCTCTCGACCTTGGCCTGGAGCACGGCCGAACCGTCGGCCCGGCCTTCGGCGGCCAGCTTGCCGGCCACCTCCTGCAACTCGCCGTTGATCCGGTCGACTTCACCGTAGGCCACGCACGACTCGGCCGCGGCGTGGTATTGGATGAGCGCCAGCTCCACCTGGGTGAGCACGGCCACGGCCTGGGCCAGCCGCTGCCAGCGGACCAGATCGGTGCCGGCGTGGTCGAGCTGGACGTCCTTGATCTTGCCCGGAATGTCCAGCAGGCTCCAGGCGGCCTTCACCGCCAGCCCGTACCAGGAACTGGCGTAAAGGAAGGGGCTGCCGTCCCAGTCGTGGCTGAGCGCCAGCGACGGCGAGGGCAGAATCTTGAGCAGGGCGATCTGGACCTGATCGAGGGCGATCTTCTCCTCCAGGTCCTTCTGGTACAGCTCCGGCCGGCCCATGATCGCCGCGTCGGCCAGGGCCTTGGCGTCGTACTGCGGGAAGTCGGTCACCCGCGGGAAGGCGAAGTCGCCCAGGGTCAGCCGCGCCCCCGGCTCCAGGCCCATCAGCCGGGCCAGTTCGCCGCGCGCCCCCTCGGCCCGGCGGGAATACTCGCGCAGCTGGCGCAGGCTCTCCAAGATCCGGGTCTGCTGGCGCAGCCCTTCGGCCTGGGGCAGCACGCCTTCGGTCACGCGCTGCTGAACCGTCTTTTCGACCACCTCGAGTTCGGCAATCACCCCGACGGCGGCGGCGGCCGACTGCTCGGCGGCCAGGCAGTTCCAGTAGGCCGAGGTGACCTTGAGGGCCACGTTCTGGCGGGTGCGCTCCAGGTTCAGCTTGGCGATCTCGCTGCGGTCCCCCTCCTGGCGGGCGGCAAAATATCCGACGCCAAAGTCGAGGATGTTCCAGACCAGCGACAGATTGAAGGTCTTGGTGGTCTTGTCGGTGGAGGAGGAGTAGCGCGAGGACCGCTCGCCCGTATCCAGATTGACCGACTGGTCGCCGGGCTGGTCGCTGCGCCGGCTGAGTTCGCCGTTGGCCTCCAGCGAGGGCAGCAGCTTGAGCCAGCTCTGGTGAGCCTTGAGGTCGTTCAACTCCTGCTCGCGTTCCAGGAGCATGGTTTCGAGGTTATGACCGAGCGCGTACTCCACGGCCGCCTCGGGCGTCAGCGGAGAGGGATAGGCCAGAACCCGCTGGTTCTGCCGTTCCTGGTCGGTGACGGCGTTTTCGGCCCGGGTGGTTTCCGGCGGCGGCCCGTCGTCGCAACTTGCCGCCATAAACACCAGGAGCAGGACTCCGGCCGCGCCAAAGCCCTTTCGTCCGGCTTTCCGCCGCCCCTCGCCAGCCGCTTTTTTCATCATCTGTCCGCCTGGGCCACGGCGCACCGCGCGCCGTCATTATGTCGCGCCGCCCGCCCCGGCCAGACCGGAGCGCAGCGACAGCTTATGCAGTCTTCATCGTCCACGCCCGGGACCGGACTTGAGTAAATCATTACCCCGGTTGCGACTAACTGAATGGGGGGGCAACCGGCCAGTCACTGGCCGGCCGAGCCCCGGCCCAACCCTTAAACCGGGCCACTAAAACCACAACTCATTGGGAATATGGCAGATAAACAAATGGGCACATTTACTCTCGCCCTGGACGCTCGATTCGCCTGCCCAAAGCGCTAAGCCAAAGTTAGGGAGAGTTTTTTGCCGGGCTGGCTTGGGGACCATTTTTTGCAAAAAAGGTCCACCGGCAAAGATGCGGTAGAAATCTGGCCTTAGTCCCGCCGGCCGGCCCGCCAGGCACTGGGGCTACAGCCGAAGAAGCGGCGGAAGACGCTGCTGAAATAAGCGCTCGAGGAAAAGCCGAAGTCGAAAGCGACCTCGGTGACGCCCCGGGTCGGATCGCGCAACTGTTCGCCGGCGCCTTCGAGCTTGCACCGCAAAATATATTCGTGCGGCGGCAAGCCGATTTCCCGCCGGAACTGGCGCTTGAAATGCGAAAGACTCATGCCCGCCAGTTCCGCCAGGTCCGCCAGTTCGAGCCGCTCCCGCGGATCGCGGCGGATCCGGGTCACGACCGCCGCAATTCCGGGGGACCGGAAAGGCACCTCCTCCGCCTGAGCCTGCTCGACGATCAGCAATAGAAATTCGATCACGCGCAGGCGCAATCTCAACTCGGCATGCGCCCCCGACTCGCCGGCGTAGCGCAGCGCGTCTTCCAGCAATTCCTGCATCCGGGGCACGCCGGGGAAATGGCGCTGCGGCAGCCCGCGCAGGCTCTCCCTCAAGGCCTGCCCTTCGCCGGCCGGCAGACCGAGAAATTGCTCCTTCCCGTCCAGCCGCACGACCAGCCAGTAGATCAGCGACTTCTCCTCGGGCGTGCCGCCGGTGCTGTGCCGCTCGTCGGGAAAGGTGGCCAGCACCTCTCCCCCCCGCGTGTGGAACGGGGTCCCCTCGACCACGTAGGTCTGCCGGCCGCGGGCCATATAGACCAGCTCCAGCGCCCCGGGGTGGTCGTGCAGCCCGAGCGGTCGCTCGGCCCGGCGGTAGTCCAGCCGGCCCAGGTCGGTGACCTCCGGCCAGCCCGGCCGCCCGAGACGGTAGACCAATCGCCGCTGATTGCGTTCGGTTTCCCGATCCGTCTGCTTGCCCATGGTTTCGATATTATATCCGGTCCGGAATTGATCGCCAAGCCGCAGGCCCGAGGCTAGGCTGAAAATGTCCGGGCGACCGGCGAGAAACTTTTTCGGCAGACATTTTTCCAAGGAATGAGTCCATGATGACGCCGCGCGAGGTGGTGAAACGAACCGTCCGGTTTCAAGGCGCCGACCGCCTGGTCCGCAATTTCCCCGATCCCTGGGGCAGCGATTTCGCCGGCGTAGGCATGTCGCCCTCGGTCGACGCCCGGCCCAAAAGCGGGGCCGACGAGTGGGGCTGCGTCTGGGAGAACATCGGCCTCTGCAATCTGGGCGAGGTCAAGGAATACCCGCTGCGCGAATGGTCCGACTGGGGGAAGCTGCGCATTCCGGACATCCGGGCGGCCGAGCGCTGGCAGAACCTGGCCGGAGCCCGCGAGCGGGCGGCCGACAAGTTTCTCATGGCCTACGGCGTCTCGCTGTACGAGCGGGTCCACTTCCTGCGCGGGCTGGAGAACACCTGGTGCGACATCTATGAAAATCCGGCCGAACTGCGCCGGCTGATCGGCGTGCTGGTCGACATGAACCTCCACGCCATCGACCGCTACGCGGGCGTCTCGGCCGACGGGTACATGTGGTGCGACGACTGGGGTCTGCAGGACCGGTTCATGATCTCCCCCGACGCCTGGCGCGAATTCTGGAAACCGGCCTACGCCCGGGTCTACCGGGCGGCCCACGACGCGGGCATGCTCACCTTCCTCCACAGTTGCGGCCACATCACCGCCGTGCTGGAGGATTTCATCGAAATCGGCCTGGACTGCATCCAGATGGACCAGCAGGAGAACATGGGGCTGGATTATTTGGGCCAAATCTTCGGCGGGCGCATCGCCTTCTGGTGTCCGGTGGACATCCAGAACACCATGGCCCGCGGCCGACCGGAGGAGATCCGGGCCTATTGCCGCCGGCTGATCGATACGCTCGGCCGCTCCACCGGCGGCCTGTTGCCCAAGTGGTACGGCGACCCGGTGGGCGCGGGCCACACTCCGCTGGCGGTGGAGACCATGTGCCAGGAATTCCTGCGCCTGAGCGAGGAGATCTACGGCGCTCCGGCCCGGGGCTGAACTCTCGCCCGGCCGGCTGGTTTCATGTCACTTTGGCAAACGACCATTCCGGGGAGCCTTTTTTTGCACAAAGGTTCCCCCGGCCCCGCCAAAAAACTCTCTCCAGCCTTTGCCCGCGCGAGCGCTCAGTTGGACCAAGTCGAAATTGGCGAAACTCGGATCATTTTGACCCTAAGCACAACTCTCCGAAAATAGGGGGCAAATCTCTGCGGTCACGGCTTACGTCTCCCCCTCCCTCCGGGAGGGGGTTGGGGGGAGGGAGAGGACCTGTTGCGCTCCAAGCCGCCTCCCCCACCCCGACCCTCCTCCGGAGGGGGAGGGAGACCGGTTGCACAATCGCCCCCCTTTATTATTATGGGGGACTGCACTAAGCATAAATCCCGCCGCCTACTCCCCCCATTCGGTTCGGCTTTCGCCTTGTGGCGGAACGGGAGAAAAATCTACACCTAGTGGCTAAAGCTCGCCGCCTGACGGCCGATAATCCAGACATGCGGTCTTTTCCGTCTCCGTCCTGGAGGCAGAAACGCAGCCAAGTGTGGGGGGGGAATGTCGGCCATCGGCGTCACGAGCGGACCGGAATCAGACAGCACCAACCTTTGGCCCAACTCGACGGTTTCGCCCAAGGCCACTGAAGACCGCGCCGACGGCGTGGTCGAATCCGCGGCGCCGGATCAAACCGCTGCCGGCGTGGCGGCGGATACGGTGGAAATCTCGGCCGCCGCGCGCGCCAAACTGGCTGAACAAAGCGCGGCCGCGGCGTTTGGAACCGAAAGCGCCGCCGCTCGGACCGCCGAATCAACCGCCTCGGTCCCCGCCGAAGTCCAGAATCTCTCCGTTCCGACCGGCTCGGCAGAAGAAACCCAACCGCTGTGGAAATCGGTCAAGGAACTCAGCTCGCTGCTCGGTCTGCGCGGCGCGCGCAACCATAAGGAATTGGCCGCCCAGCTGGAGTCGAAGCTCAAACAGACGCGCGCCAGGTTGCAAACCCGGATCAACGAGATTCTGGACGATCAGGACCTGGAGCTGGCCGCCGATGAACGCCTGAATTTCACCGTCGACAATCAGGGATACATCAAGGTCGGCGGCCTGGAGGACAAAGAGAAATTGGCTCAGATCGAAAAGGCGCTCAATGCCGACGAAGGCCTGGCCAAGGATCTGCGGACCTTCGCCGCCCAACAGGCCGCCCTGCCCATGATTCGCCGCGGGCTGATCCCCGACCAGGCGACCCGCCGGACCCTGATGGCCGGATTTCTGGCGGGCGAGGGCCTGGATCTCGACAGTCTGGACGCTTCGGCCGACGGCCAGGCCCTGCTCCAGAGCCTGGGCCTGAGCGATTCGCAGATCGCCGAAATCGCCGCCGTCCAGCGACCCGACGCCGAACCAGACCAAACCCAGCTGGAGTTCCAGAACGGCACCCTGGTCAATCCGGAAGCCGCCCAGGCGGCCCGGGCGGCGGTCGCCGACCTGTTCGACAAGGTCCGGATCGAGCACCCCGTCGCTTCGACCCTGGTCGATGCGCTGAACTATTTCAACGATCTGGCCGCTGGCCTGCCCGGAAAAGACGACCAGACCATTGACGATTTCACCTTCCGTTTCGACGAAAACGGCTGGTTGAAGGTCGATCGCGAAGGCCTGAATTACGGCGACGCTGGCATGATCGACAGCTGGTTTGGCGAGGAATTCACCACGTCCGTGCGTTCCATCAGCGAGGAGCTGCTGGTCGAACACGAGGCCGAACACGGCGACGTGGAGCAATACGCCCACGAGGTGGTCTTCCAAGTCGACGCCCTGACCGGGGTCCAGGCCGAGATCCGTTCGCCCGAAGCCGATCAGGCCGCCCGCGCCGAGATCGAATCGGCGTCGCAGGGATTGGCCGGCGAGTTGAATTCCTATCTGGCCGACCCCACCGGTCTGCCCAACTCCCCCCTGTTCGTCGAAATGAACGAATCCGGCCGCCTGCGCCTGAGCGATCCCCAGGCGGCCAACGCCCAGCCGCAGGTGAAACAAGTCCTGGATCTGCTCAATCTGGCCCTGAGCCAGGATAATCCCGACCTGCTCCCAAACGAACTGAAGGATGCCTTCGCCCAGGTCCAGACGATCCAAAAGGCCATGGACAAGATCCACGATCCGGATCAGAAAAAGGCGGCTTTCATGCTGGGCGGCAGCTGAAAGCAGGCGTGAAAAGTGCGCCTAATGTTTGCGCCGACGTCGCCGCCGGCCGAACGCCTCAAACAATCCCGCAATTTTCGGGATTGTTTTCGTTGCCTCGGACCCGACGTTTGGGCTGAAACACCGCTTTGAATTTTTGCCACAAGCCCGATAGCCTCGGCCTCCAGCCTGAACGCCGCCGCCCCCCAAACGCCCCTTCTCAGCCCCCGGAATATTGTGAAAGCGCCTCCCCCGTCCGGCTTCTTGCTTGACGCGGCCGGGGCGGACGTGTAGGTTAACGGTTCAGGTTTTGCCCCTCCCGACCTGCCGTTTGGCGGCTTCCGGAGCGGGCGAAACGCAACCGAAAGCGCGTCCGCCCGGAAAGGCTGCGGGCCGGACCAAAAACCTTTTTAAGGAAGGGCAATGGTCGATCTCTCCGCCTCATACCTGGGGCTGCGGTTGAAAAATCCGCTCGTGGTCGGCAGCTGCGGCTACACGAGCGACCTGGACGGGGTCAAGGCCTGCGCGGCGGCCGGCGCGGGGGCGGTGGTCCTGAAATCCATCTTCGAAGAGCAGATCCGCGCCGACTTCGCCGACCTCTCCGCCGGGCTGGCCGAAGGCACCTACCACCCCGAAGCCTACGATTATTTCCGCGCCGATCTGGCCTCCCGTTACGGGGCGCACGACTACTGCGAGCGCTTGAGCGCGATGCGCGCCGCCGTCGATCTGCCCATCATCGCCAGCATCAACTGCTACTCCGATTCCGCCTGGCGCACCTTCGCCCTGGAGATCGAACGGGCCGGCGCTTCGGCCCTGGAATTGAACGTCAGCTTCCCGCCCCTGGCCCTGTTCGAGCGCGATCCGGCCGAACACGTCCGGGAGCTGGCCGAGTTGGTCGGCAAGCTCACCGCCAAGCTCAAGATTCCGCTCACGGTCAAGCTGCCCCCCGCGGGCATGTACACCTTCGCCCTGGCCCAGGCCCTGGTCAAGGCCGGCGCCAAGGGCTTGGTGGCTTTCAACCGTTTCCTCGTGCCGGGGGTGGACGTCTCCGGCCAGGTCGCCACGCCGGCCGTCAACTTCAGCTCTCCGGGCGAGGCCGGCCAGACCCGCCGCTACGTGGCCCTGCTGGCCAAGCGCCTGCCGGCCGATCTGGCCGCCGCCGGCGGAGTGCAGAGCGGCGAGGAGCTGATCGGCATGCTCCTGGTGGGCGCCCAGGTCGCCCAGGTCGTCTCGGCGATCTATCTGCACGGCCTGCCCCGGCTGAGCGAGATGCTCGCCCGGCTCACAGGCTGGATGCAGGAGCAAGGCTACGAGCGGCTCGACGACTTCCGGGGCCGGCTGGCCGCCGCGCCCGGCGAGACGCAGAATCCGTTCGGCCGCTTCCAATATATTCAAACGCTCGGCGAGATTACGGGCTCCAAGGCCCCAATCTGAGCGAAGCCATCATTCCGGTCCATTTTTCGGCATTCTTCCGAGGAGACGAAACTCATGGCCAGCGCAAAAAATCTGGGTAAAGGTAAAAAGTCCGGCGTCGGCGCCCCGATCATCGGCGTCTTCGCCCCGTGCGATCCCCGCATCGACAAAGCCAGCCGCGACCGCGCCGCCAACATCGTCAAGATGGTGGCCGACATCGTGGCCGACGGCGTGCGCCTGCCCGACGGCCGCGCCCCCGAAGTGGTCTATAGCCAGGTCCTGGTGGACGGCGAGGCCCAGGCCGACGTGGTCGCCCGCCAGTTCAAGGACGCGGGCGTCAGCATCCTGGTCTGCGCGCCCGACACCTGGGCCTTCCCGCAGCTGACGGTCATCTCGCTCTTGTCCCACTTCCCGGCCGACATTCCGCTCAACGTCACCTGCGGCAACTCCGGCCCCCGGCCGGGCGTGGTCTACGCCCACGCCCTCTGCGGCGCCCTGAGCCAGATGGGCAAGCTGGTCCATCTGAACGTCGGCACCTGGCCGGACACGGGCAGCAACCCCAAGATGACCAGCGGCACCGCCACCGCCCTGGTCGACTGGTGCTACGCGGCCATCGCCCGCCAGGGCCTCAAGGGCCGCCGGGTGGTGGTCTGGGGCCACGATTCGATGGGCATGGAAACCGCTCTCCAGCACATAATCCCCACCCGCAACACCTTCGGCCTGGAAATCACCCGGCTGGACATGAAACTCCTGGCCGACATGCTGCGCAAGGAGGCCTACAGCAAGAAGGAACTCAAGGCCATGCGCGGCTTCGTGGACAAGCACCTGGGCAAGCGGTTGCAGGTCCCGACCAAGGGCGACAGCGACCGCTTCGACCAGGGCCTGGCCATGTACCTGATCATCCGCGACATCCACGCCGACCTGAACGCCGTCGGCGGCGGCTTCATGAGCCAGCTGGAATGGGGTTCCGACCGGCGCGGCCTGCCCCTGCCGGTGGCCGACGCGATGGAATCCTTCTTCAACGCCAGCTTCGACCACAACGGCTCCAAGGCCCCGACGCCCTACGCCACCGAGGCCGACATGCAGGGCCTCTTGACCCAGCTGGCCTTCACCTGGCTCTCCGGCGGCAATCCCCCGCTCTTCATGGACTTCCGCAAGGTCTGGGAATCGTGGGAAATCTGCGCCCTGGCCGACAAGCTCAAGATCGGCCGCGACGGCAGTTCGCTCTGGGAGCGGCGCGGGTTCGTCGACGGCGACAACTCCGGCTCCGCCGCCTTCGACTGGGCCGCCAAGCCCGGCGCCAGCGTCAAGGAGATCATGAAGGGCGTGAGCATGCCCCTGGCCGACGCGGGCTACTTCCCGGGCCTGGGCAACTCGGTCACCTTCGTCACCCCCGCCGGCATCGAGGGCATCGCCGGCCGCATGGCCTACAGCGCGCTCAACAACATGTTCACCCTCTTCTGGGACGAGGCCTGCACCGCCGAGCTGCCCGAGAAGCTGGCCGTGGCCGTGGCCAACACCAGCAACCCGACCTGGCCGCACACCTGGGTCGTCCCCAAGTACGCGAGCATGGTCGAGTACAAGCAGTACGCCCCGGCCAACCATTTCCACATGACCTGGAACCTGCGCCCGGCGCGCCTGCAGTACTGGATGGACCTGACCAACGTCATCTCCGGCACGCCCTGGGCCGCCCGCCCCAGCTTCGTCGAGGGCGATGACCGGCCGCAGCCGCTCATCCACCTGATGAACGGCGGCGAAGCCCGCACCAAGGAGATGCTCGCCGGTCGGAAGTAAAAGTTCGCAAACTGACGCCCCGTCAGAAACGCAGGCCCTGCCGCGCGGAGCGCGGCAGGGCCGATTTAAAGGAGGCCGAACGTGAAACAAGTACTGCTGCTGGGGGATTCGATCCGGCTGGGTTATTGCGGACCGGTGCGGGAAAAGCTCAAAACCGTCGCCGAGGTTTATTTCCCCGAGGACAACTGCCGGTATACGCAATACACCTTTGTCCAGCTTCGCGACTGGACCAACCTGGCCAAAACCCCTCAGGAAGTCGACGTCGTCCACTGGAACAACGGGCACTGGGATTCGGCGCATTGGGACGGCGACACCGAACCGCTGAACTCGCTTGAGGCGTATGGAAAAATGCTGGAACGGATTCACGCGCGGCTGGCCAAGTACTGTCCCCGGGCGAAAATCATTTTCGCCCTGACGACGCCGATGAACCCGAACGGTTCGCAAGGCGCCAACCCGCGGACCACCGAACAGATTGCCGGTTATAATGAAACCGCCCGCAAGCTTATGGGCCGCCTTGGCGTTCCGGTCAACGATCTGTTTTCGGTCATGAAAGACCAGCCGCCGGCAATGTACATCGACAGCGTTCATTACACCGAAGCCGGCTACGCCCGCCTGGCGGAAGTCGTGGCCGGCGTTATCCGGCAGCATCTCTAGCAGTCTTCGGCAACGAACGGAAACCTTGGTTTCGATCATTGCACCGGAACCCAATTTTCTCGGGGCCAAACATGCACGCACGCCTAACCGTCGAAGTCCTGGATCACGTCTTCATTCCGATGCGCGACGGAACCGAGCTCTGCGCCCGCCTGACCAAACCCAAAAAGCCAGGACGCTATCCGGGCGTGCTCATCCGCACCCCGTACGGCCGGTTCGCCGACGAACATTATGCAACCCACGGCTACGCGGTCTGCTGCGTGGATGCGCGCGGCACCGGCGCTTCGAGCGGCGAATACGACTATTACAACATCCGCGCCGGCCGCTACGACGGCCACGACCTGGTGGAATGGCTGGCGGCGCAGGAGTTCTGCACCGGCGCGGTCGGCACCTGCGGCGGCTCGGCCCTGGGCGCGTATCAACTCCTGACTGCCGCCACCCGGCCGCCGCACCTGCGGGCCATGGCCGTGGACGTGGCCATGCTCGATTTTTACGACGACCAGTGGTACCCCGGCGGCGTACTGCGGTTGGAGAACCGGCTGGGCTGGGTGGCGGGCACCGAACGCCGGGCCGCGGTTGCGGCGCTGGACGGCGAGAAGCCGGCCGACGCGGCCACGGCGGCCAAACTCGGAGCGCTGCGCCGCGCGCGCCTGGCGCGCGAAGCCACGGTTCGCCGCGCGGTTTCACCCGACCCCAACTGGGCCCAACCCTATTTCACTGCCCCGGTACGCACCTCGGTCTGGGACGAGATCGACCTCACGCCCCGCCTGGACGCGGCGGAGGTGCCGATCCTGCACTCGGGCGTGCTCTTCGACCACTTCGGTCCCGGTACGCTCAAGGCTTACCGCCGCCAAGCCGGCCGACTCAAGCATCTGGTCATGCGCCCGGGCAGCCTGGGTTTTGCCGGCCCGACCGGCGACCATCCGCTCGCGGAAATGAACCTAGCCTGGTTCGATCATCATCTGAAGGGCCAGCCGCTGCGCTTCACGTCCGGCGAATGGCATTACTGCACCGGCACGGAGGAGTGGCTGGTCGACGAAACCTCGGCTCCGGCCGGCGCGCGGACCTGGCAGCTGACCGCCGCCGGTGGCCTGACGGCCGACTCTCCCGGCCCGGCGGAAACAGTGGAACTGAAACACGATCCGACCGCCCCGGTCGTCTCAGAGGCCAACCTGACCGACTTCGGCCCTTTCGTGGCCCAGCCGGGCGTGGCCCTCTTCGCCACCGCCCCCTTGCCCGAACCGCTCATGGTGAGGGGCCGGCCACGGCTACGCCTGGCGGTGCGCACCGAAATGCCGGACGCCAACCTGCTGGTTCGTTTCCTGGCCGATACGGGCGATGGTCGCTGGCGCCAGCTCAATTTCGGCGCGCGACGGCTCGCCCTGCGCGACTCCCTGGCCGAACTCAAACCCGCGCCGCGCGGCGAAACCGTCACCGCCGAGTTGGAAATCTGGCCGGTCTGCCACACCTTCACCCCGGGCACGCGCCTGGGCCTGGCCGTGTCGCTGAGTGATTTTCCCTTCTTTGAAAACAGCCCTCACGCCGGCACGCTGGCCGTGCTGACCGGCGGCGCCAGCCGGCTGGATTTGCAGCCATAGCGATTCGCCTAGTACTCCGTCAGCTCTTAATTACCGGATAAAGGCGTTTCAGCTTCACCC
>CAYMGG010000086.1:14819-18279 GCA_964389915.1 uncultured Planctomycetaceae bacterium | reverse complement strand
CACCAGCGAAGCCCTAACATCCTTCGGCGCCCTGGATTCTCCCCTGGAGACTTACCAGAAGCGCGCCCCCGGCGAGAAGGAACGCGAACTGGCCAGCCAATTCACCGTCGCCGCCGGCGCTTGGCGGCAGGGGATCGCCAATTCCGCCGAGGTCGAGAATCGTCTGGGCGGGGTGCTGCTGCGCCGGGCCGACACCGCCCGGGAGCTGAGCGAATTCGTGGTGGCCGGGCGGCGGGAGCTGACCGACCGGCTGCGGCAGGCGCGCGCGGCCGGAATCCAGAACCTGGCCCAGGCCCTGACCATCGTGATCGCCGTCAGCGCGGCGGCGGTCTTCATCGGCGGACTGCTGGCGGCCGCGGCGGTGCGCGGCCTGACTCCGCCGGAGGGCGCTGGCAGCCCGAAATAGCGGTTTGAACGATTGCGGTCCAAGCGAAAGGTGAACGATCGTCATGCCCAAAAGAACCGACCTCAAGAAGATCTGCATCATCGGCGCGGGGCCCATCATCATCGGCCAGGCCTGCGAATTCGACTATTCCGGCTCCCAGGCCTGCAAGGCGCTGCGGGAGGACGGCTATGAGGTGGTGTTGATCAATTCCAACCCCGCCACGATCATGACCGACCCGGAGATGGCCGACCGGACCTATATCGAGCCGGTCAATCCCGAGACCGTGATCGCCGTGCTGGAGAAGGAGCGCCCGGACGCCCTCCTGCCCACCCTGGGCGGCCAGACGGCCCTCAACGTGGCCTTCAAGGTGGCCCAGACCGGCGCCCTGGAGCGCCTGGGCGTGGAGATGATCGGCGCCAACCGCGACGTCATCCACCGGGCCGAGGACCGCGATGCGTTCCGCGAAACCATGCGCGCGGCCGGCATCGACCTGCCGCGGTCGGGCCTGGCCCACACCATGGCCGAGGCCCGCGAGGTGATTAAGGAGATCGGCCTGCCCTGCATCATCCGGCCCGCCTTCACCCTGGGCGGCACGGGCGGCGGCCTGGCCTACAACATCGAAGAGTTCGAGCGCATCGCCGCCGGCGGCCTGCAAGCCAGCATGGTCACCGAGATCCTGATCGAGGAGTCGCTGGAGGGCTGGAAGGAGTTCGAGGTCGAGGTGATGCGCGACCGGAAGGACAACGTGGTCATCGTCTGCTCGATCGAGAACTTCGATCCGATGGGCGTCCACACCGGCGATTCGATCACCGTGGCCCCGATCCAGACCATGACCGACCGCGAGTACCAGAAGCTGCGCGACTGGTCGATCCGGATCATCCGGGCCATCGGCGTCGAGACCGGCGGCTGCAACATCCAGTTCGCCCAGGATCCCGCCACCGGCCGGCTGGTCATCATCGAGATGAACCCGCGGGTCTCGCGCTCCTCGGCCCTGGCCTCCAAGGCCACCGGCTTCCCCATCGCCAAGATCGCCGCCAAGGTGGCCGTCGGCTACACCCTGGACGAGATCCCCAACGACATCACCCGCGAGACGCCGGCCTGCTTCGAGCCGACCATCGACTACTGCGTGGTCAAGATCCCGCGCTTCGCCTTCGAGAAATTCCCCGGCGCCGACGACACGATCAGCATCCAGATGAAATCGGTCGGCGAGGTCATGGCCATCGGCCGCACCTTCAAGGAGGCGCTGCAAAAGGGCCTGCGCAGCATGGAGAACGGCCGGTTGGGCCTGGGGGCCGACGGCAAGGACCTCGACTGGAACGCCCTGGCGCCGGACACGATCCGCGCCCGGCTGGCCACGCCCAACCGCGACCGGCTGTTTTTCATCTATTACGCGCTGCAACGCGGCTTCAGCCCCGCGGAGATCAACGAACTGACCGGCATCGACCCCTGGTTCCTGGACAACTTGCAGGAACTGGTCGAGAGCCAGGGGCGGCTGCGCGGCCGGAAGCTGGCGGAGCTCTCCGCCCTGGAACTGCGGGAGGCCAAGCGCCTGGGCTACTCCGACCGGCAGCTGGGTTTCCTGCTGAATTCGACCGAAGAGACGGTCCGCGCCCGGCGCAAGGAACTGGGCCTGGAGCCGGTCTACAAGCTGGTCGACACCTGCGGCGCGGAATTCGACGCCATCACGCCGTATTACTACTCCACTTACGAGGACGAGGACGAGACCCGGCCCGGCACGGTCGAGCGGGTGATGATCCTGGGCGGCGGTCCCAACCGGATCGGCCAGGGCATCGAGTTCGACTACTGCTGCTGCCACGCCTCCTTCGCCGCCCGCGAACTGGGCTACGAGTCGATCATGGTCAACTGCAATCCGGAGACCGTCTCGACCGACTACGACACCTCCGACCGGCTCTACTTCGAGCCCCTGACCGTCGAGGACGTGCTGGCCATCGTCTCCCGGGAGCGGCCCAAGGGCGTGATCGTCCAGTTCGGCGGGCAGACCCCGCTTAACATCTCGGCCGCGCTGGTCAAGGCGGGGGTGAACATCCTGGGCACGCCGGTCGAGTCGATCGCCCGGGCCGAGGACCGCGAGCAGTTCTCCCAGATGCTCAACAAGCTCGGCCTGCTCCAGACCCCCAACTCCACCGCCGTGACGCTTGAAGCGGCGCTGGAAAAGGCCGAGACGATCGGCTATCCGGTGCTGATGCGGCCGAGCTTCGTGCTGGGCGGGGCCAAGATGGAAACGGTTTACAGCCGCGAGATGCTGATGAAATACTGGGAGGAGCTGCTGGTCTACTGCCAGAAGGCCGACGTGACCATCAGTTCCGACAAGCCGATTCTGATCGACAAATTCCTCCAGGACGCCACCGAGGTCGACGTTGACGCCATCTGCGATGGAAAGGACGTCTACATCGCCGGCATCATGGAGCACATCGAACAGGCCGGCATCCATTCCGGCGACTCGGCCTGTTCCCTGCCGCCCTACGGGCTCAAGGCCCCGGTCATCGCCGAACTGGAATCCGCCACCCGGAAGATGGCCCTGGAGCTGGGCGTCAAGGGGCTGATGAACGTCCAGTACGCGATCAAGGCCGGCGAGGTCTACGTGCTGGAGGTCAACCCCCGCGCCTCGCGGACCGTGCCTTTCGTGAGCAAGGTGACGGGCGTGCCGCTGGCCAAGATGGCCACCCAGGTCATGTTGGGCAAGAGCCTGGCCGAGCTGGGCCTCAAGGAGCGGCCGCAGCTGACGCACGTGGGGGTCAAGGAGTCGGTCTTCCCCTGGACCCGCTTCCCCGGCGTGGATGCGGTCCTGGGGCCGGAGATGAAGTCGACCGGCGAGGTGATGGGCATCGACCGCTCCTTCGCCCTGGCCTATGCCAAGAGCCAGGCCGCCGCCGGCACGGCCATCCCGCTGGCCGGCACGGTCTTCCTCTCGGTGCGCGCCGAGGACAAGCGCCATCTGGAGGGCGTGGTCCGCGGCCTCCACGACCTGGGCTTCCGACTGATCGCCACCCGGGGCACGGCCCAGGCCATCCGCAAGTTCGAGGTGCCGGTGGAGATAATTAAGAAGGTTTCCGA
>CAYMGG010000086.1:8573-14809 GCA_964389915.1 uncultured Planctomycetaceae bacterium | reverse complement strand
CCCAACATTGTCGACTGGATGATCGACGACCGGGTGCATCTGATCATCAACACCCCCTCGGGCAAGACACCCCGCCGGGACGAGGTGATTATCCGGACCACGGCCGTAACCCGCAACGTGCCCCTGGTGACCACCATGACCGGGGCCTGGGCCTGGGTCGAAGCCATCCGCGAGCAGCGCAAGGGCTCGGGGCTGACCGTGCATCCCATTCAGGACTATCATCGCGAAACCGCTAACAATCAGCACTGATCGGCGGCGCGCCCGGGGGGCACAGAGTCCAGAGTGACGAGTTCTGATGAACGCCGGAAGTTCGTGCGCATTCCGGCGCGATTGGTCAGCCACTTCCGCAAAGCCCCCGAACAACAGGCCGTGACCAGCGACCTGTCCATGGGGGGCGTTTTCATTGAGACGGAACTCACCTTCCGGCGGGACGAGATGGTCGAGTTCGACCTGGTCCCGCCCGGCGGCCAGCGGCTGTCGGTCACGGGGATTGTGCGCTGGACCAAGCTGGACCAGCCGCGGGGCGTCGGCATCGAGTTTATGAAAGTCACCACCCCGGACAAAAAGAAGCTTCAATCCTATATAAACAGCCAGACCCGTCGGTTGCCCAAACCCTAAGCCGGCCTTTTAAACGCCCGCCTCGGCGTTTGATCCGGTGTCGAAGCCGCGCCAGCGTTTAAAAATCACGAAGCCATCAAGACTTTTAAAGCTGTCTGGCGCGTCACTCCTAAGCAGAAACGCTGATCCGGGCTTTTAAACCCCTGCTATGTCAATTCGTCGGCGGCTAAAGCCGATCAGGCCCGAGGTTCGGCTGCTGCGAGCGCCGGCCGCGGCTTGAGCCCGCAACACCCAATCGGTGAAACCGGACGATAACCGATCGATTTGGCCGGTTGATAATCGGGCTCAGTGGTTCTGGCGGCGGAAGGCGGTCGGACTCTGGCCGCTCAGGCGTTTGAATTGGGCCGAAAAGGCGAATTCGTCGTGAAAACCCAGGCGGGAGGCGATCTCCTTCAGGCGCAGCTCTTCCTGGCCCAGCAGGCTCATGGCCCGTTCCAGACGGCGGGCGAGGCGGTATTCACCGGGCGAGACTCCGGTCAGGCGGTGGAACTGCTGCCGGAAGCGGCTGTAGCCCAGACCCAATTCGCGAGCCAATTCAGGCAGGCGCAACGGTTGTTCGAAATCGGCGCCCAGTCGCCGGCGGGCTTCGGTCAGCCAGCGGGGCGGGGGAAGACGCTGGCTGGCGGCGCGCCGATGCAGTTCCAGCGCGAAGCTCTGCATTTGCAGCAAAACTTCAGGTAATTCGGCCTCCGGCGCGTCGCGCAAGCGGTCGCGCAGGGCGAGCCACCTATCCAGCAGGTCCGCGGTGTCGGCTAGCTCGAATACCGGCCGGGCTGGATCGACCACGCCCGTCAATTGCATGATTTCGCCGCATTGGGCGGGCAGAGCCAGATAGCATTGGCATGCCGGACCGTGGTAACTGACAAAATGGGGTTGGCCGGGAAAGCGCTGGAAGACGCTGCCGGCGGTCAGACGGTAGGTATCGCCGACGGCGGTCCGGTATTCGCCATCGCCCCGCTCCAGGTAGACCAGCGCATACTGGAGAGTGCGGAATGCCTCCTGGTGGCGCGAGTCCAGTTCCTGGACTCCGCAGCGCAGCGGGGCGGAATGGGTCGGAGCGCTCGCCGTAGTGGCCAGGCGCAACGCCCCGCCAAACTGAAGCTTAACGGACATAGCCGCCCCTCCTTTCTGGCTCTGTCAAATATTACATTACAATTAAAAAATAATCCATTCCTTCCCGCTAAAAAGCCATATACACTAAAAATATGACTTGGCAAAAAGATCATTTTGGCGCTGATGAGGAAAACCCACTAATGCCTTCCCGCCAACCGAACGTGCTCTTTATCCTGATGGACGATCTGGGGTGGCGGGATTTAACCTGCTATGGCAGCGATTTCTACGAAACGCCCCACCTCGACCGCTTGGCCACCCGGGGAATGCGTTTTACCGACGCTTACGCGGCCTGTCCCGTCTGCTCGCCCACCCGGGCCAGTCTGCTGAGCGGCAAATATCCGGCCCGGGTCGGGGTGACCAATTGGATCGATCACGAGGGCACCTGTCATCCTTGGCGGGGGCGCCTGATCGACGCCCCTTATCTGAAGCAATTGCCGCAGAGTGAATATTGTCTGGCCCGGGCCCTCAAGGCCGGAGGGTACAGAACCTGGCATGTGGGCAAGTGGCATCTGGGCGGGGCTGGGTTTTATCCGCAGGATCACGGGTTTGACGTCAACATCGGCGGCTGTGAGTGGGGCCATCCCCGACAGGGTTACTTCAGCCCCTGGGGCATCAGGCACCTGTTCGACGGGCCGACCGGCGAATACCTTCCGGATCGGCTGACCGACGAGGCGGTGAAATTGATCCGGGAGAACGACGGCACGCCATTTTTCCTGAATTTCTGGGACTATCTGGTGCACACTCCGATTCAGGGCAAGCCTGCGGATGTGGAATATTTTAAGGTCAAGTCCGCCCGTCTGGGGTTGGATAAGATTCCCGCCTTGGAGGCGGGGGAGTTCCTGACGATTGAGGGAATGCAGCACCAGCGCGTGGTTCGCCGGCGGATCCAATCCGACCCCATCTATGCTGCGATGGTCAAGGCCATGGATGACAATCTCGGGCGTCTGCTGGCCGCGCTGGAAGAGACCGGGCAGACGGAAAACACGCTGGTGATATTTACCTCGGACAACGGGGGGCTGGCGAACACGGCCGGATCGCCCACCACCAATCGGCCGCTGCAGGAAGGCAAAGGCTGGATGTACGACGGCGGCGTGCGCGAACCGCTGATTGTCTGCTGGCCGGGGCGGGTTGCCGCCGGCAGCGTCTGCCAGACGCCGGTCAGCAGTCCGGATTTCTATCCCACTCTACTGGCCGCCGCCGACCTGCCGGCCCGGCCGGAGCAGCATGTCGACGGCGAAAGTTTTTTGCCGCTCCTGACCGGGACCGGAGATTTGCGCCGCGAGGCCATCTATTGGCACTATCCGCACTATCATAGCAGCGGGAGCACGCCGGGGGCGGCGATAAGGGCCGGGGACTACAAATTGATCGAATTTTTCGAAAATAATCGCATCGAGCTTTATGACGTGCGGCGGGATTTGGGCGAGGAGCACGATTTGGCCGGGAGCATGCCCGAACTCGCCGCCCGACTGCGGGGAATGCTGCATGCCTGGCAGGCGGAGGTCGTGGCGCAGTTCCCCGCGGTCAATCCGGAGTCCGTCGCGGCGCGCGCTTGATAACCTGACGAGTTGAACAAGACGGGGACTTACTTTATAAGGAGTGTGCAATGGCCCGGAATTCGGCACAGCCGAACCTCATCTTCATGCTTATGGACGACCTCGGGTGGCGGGATCTGCGCTGCTACGGAAGTGATTTCTACGAAACACCCAACCTCGACCGGCTGGCCGCCGAAGGCGTGCGATTCACCGACGCTTATGCCGCCTGCCCGGTCTGCTCGCCCACGCGGGCCAGCATTATGAGCGGCAAATATCCGGCCCGGGTGGGGGTGACCGATTGGATCGATCACGGCGGCAAGTGTCATCCTTGCCGGGGGCGCCTGATCGACGTGCCCTACCTGAAGCAACTGCCCCAGAGCGAGTTCAGCCTGGCCCGCGCGCTGCAGGCGGGTGGCTACCGGACCTGGCACGTTGGCAAGTGGCATCTGGGCGGCGAAGGGTTCTATCCTCAGCAGCACGGCTTCGACGTAAACATTGGCGGCTGCGAAATGGGCTGCCCGTACCATGGCTATTTCAGTCCCTGGAGCATCAAGCATCTGGAGGACGGCCCGGCCGGTGAGTATCTGCCCGACCGACTGACCACTGAGGCGATCCGGCTGATCCGGGAGAATGACGGCCGCCCCTTCTTCCTCAATTTCTGGGATTACCTGGTGCACACGCCGATCCAGGGCAAGCCGGACGACGTCGAATATTTCCGGGCCAAGGCCGCGCGTCTGGGGCTGGACAAGCTTCCGGCCTTGGAGGAGGGGGAGTTTTTCCCGACTGAGCAAAAAAAGAATTCGCACGTTGTCCGGCGGCGGATCCAGTCCGATCCGGGCTACGCCGCCATGGTCAAGGCCATGGATGACAATATCGGGCGGCTGCTGGCGGCGCTGGACGAAACCGGGCAGGCGCAGAACACGCTGATCATCTTCACCTCCGACAACGGCGGGCTGGCCACGTCCGAAAGCTCGCCCACCACCAATCGGCCGCTGCAGGAAGGCAAGGGCTGGATGTACGACGGCGGGGTGCGCGAGCCGCTGATCGTCCGCTGGCCGGGCCGGGTCGTGGCGGGGACCATCTGCGAGACGCCGGTCAGCAGTCCGGATTTCTATCCCACCCTGCTGGCCGCCGCCGGCCTGCCTCTGCGGCCCGAGCAGCATGTGGACGGCGAGAGCCTGCTGCCGCTCTTGACCGGCGCCGGCGAGCTGGAGCGCGAGGCCATCTTCTGGCACTATCCGCACTACGGCAATCAGGGCGGCACGCCGGGCGCGGCGGTGCGCTGCGGCGACTACAAGCTGATTGAATTCTTCGAGAGCGGGCGGCTGGAGTTGTACGACGTGCGCCGGGATCTGGGCGAGGAGCACGATCTGGCCGGACAATTGCCCGCGGTGGCCGAAAGGTTGAAGACCCGGTTGCACGCCTGGCAGGCGGACGTCCAAGCCAAGTTCCCCACGGCCAATCCGGCCTTTTCGGCCAAGGCGTAAGCGGGGCGGGAGACAAAAACCCCGGCGGGGCGACGATCGTCGCCCCGCCGGTTTTATATGAGTATGTTTTAATATGAATGCGGAAATGGCGGCTGACTAGATTTCTTGCAAACGGCGGGTGAGATCGTCGAGGTCGGCCCGGCTCAGATCCTCGTCCGTGATCGGCTCGAGGATCTTGAATTTGCGGAACTCCTCGGCCGTGCTGAATTCGAGGAATTCGACATAGGTGAAGATGGTGGGCGAGTTGTCGCCCCCGATGCAATCCCGCAACCGGTCGCCGGCCCGTTCGACCCGGCGCATGGTTTGGCGATGCGATTCGGCGGCATCGTTGATCTTGCGGGCCACATCGCGCAAGGTGTTGGCCGAGTCGCGGAAGCGCCGGGCCAATTCGCGCAGCAGCTCTTCTCTTTTGCGGTCTTTTTCCGACATCGCTCTCTAGCGTCCTTCTCTGCTGGTCTGCGGGCTATCACCGCCTGTTGAACAAGTTTCAACTCGTTGAGGCATTCGCTCCGACGGCGGCTTTCTGAATCAGGGCAGTCCGTCTGCGCCTTTTAGATTATCGGTGGGGAAATGGCGACTCTTTACTGCAAAAGGGCGGCTTTCTTCCCAGAGCAAAAACAATCTTTTCCGATTGCCGATAATGTTTTATGACGACGGGAATGGAGCTCGATAATCGCTTTCCCGCGCACAATTGGGGATAAAAAAAAAGACCCGCCTGAGGGAGAGCAGGCGGGTCAGGGAGGGAAGAATTCGCGCGTTCTTTTAGCAGGGTTCTTCCGTAGATTTCATACGTCAAAATACCGGACAAACTTGCACGTTTTTGCGCGACAAAAAGGCGTTTGATGCATAACTTGTTGATGTGAATTGAGATATTGCGTAAAAAAAGCCCCGCCGGGCAGGGCGGGGCCGGGAAGATCGAGCGCTAGCGAATCATGGTCAGCCGTTTTTGCTCTCAAAATCCTTCATGAAGG
The DNA here is from genome assembly GCA_964389915.1 of uncultured Planctomycetaceae bacterium. Taxonomy (GTDB): domain Bacteria; phylum Planctomycetota; class SZUA-567; order SZUA-567; family SZUA-567; genus CAYMGG01. Next base: position 9,088 of record CAYMGG010000086.1, on the reverse strand, counting down.
CGACCAAGGCTTCGAGGCTGGCGCGCGGACAGGCGTTATAGATGCTGGCCCGGATGCCGCCGACCGAACGGTGCCCCTTGAGCCCGTCCAAGCCGGCCGCCGTGGCCTGCTTGACGAATTTTTCTTCCAACTCCTCGCTGGGCAAGCGCCAGACCACGTTCATGGTCGAGCGGCAGGCCCGGTCGGCGCAGGGCTTCCAGTAAGCGCTGCCGTCCAGCGCGTCATAGAGCAGCTTGGCCTTGGCTTCGTTCAGTTTCTCCATGGCCGCGATGCCGCCCTGGGCGAGCAGCCACTCGGCCACCAGCTTGTAGAGATAGATCGCCCAGGTGTTGGGCGTGTTGTACATGCTGCCCTCTTCCGCGTGGGTCTGATAGCGGTGGAAGAGGCTCACCTTCTCCGCCGCGCGGCCCAGCAGATCCTTGCGAATAATCACCAGCGCCAAGCCCGAGGGGCCCAGGTTCTTCTGCGCGCCGGCGTAGATCAGCCCGAACTGCCGGGCGTCGATCACCCGCGAC
>CAYMGG010000086.1:5853-8543 GCA_964389915.1 uncultured Planctomycetaceae bacterium | reverse complement strand
GGCGCTTCGGTCCGGGGGAAGACCGGATAACGGACGCCGCCGATGGTTTCGTTGGAGCAGATGTGGACGTAATTGGCCCCGGCGGTGAACTTGAGCTCTTCGGGCTTGGGCATGCGGCTGTAATTGTGGTCCTTGCCGTCCCAGATGACGTTGACCTTGCCGACCAGCTTGGCCTCCTTGATCGCCTTGCCCGCCCAAGCGCCGGTGTGGACATAATCGGCCTGGCCGCCGGCGGAGAGCAGGTTGAGCGGAATCAAGGCGAACTGCTCGCTGGCGCCGCCCTGGAGAAAGAGGACGACGTAATCGTCGGTCAGGTTCAGCAGCTTGCGGGTATGGGCCTCGGCCTGGGCCAGGACTTCGCCGAAGACCTTGCCGCGGTGGGACATTTCCATGATCGACATGCCCTTGCCCGCGTAATCGATCAGTTCTTCCCGGGCTTTTTCCAAAACCGGCAGGGGCAGGGCGGCCGGGCCGGCCCCAAAGTTGTGAATCCGCGCCATGGGCGACTCCTTTGCGAATAAAAGAAGACCTCGAACGTTGCCGAACAAGTCTTTCAAAGCTGGGGTCGAGAAAGGCGCATTATAACGAGTAAGGTTGATAAGGCAATCGAGAAAAATTTCTCGATAAGTGCCTCGGTCGGCGTCCGGACGATAACGGCGGAAACCCGTTGCCGGCGGAAGAATAAATTGGATAATGCCATACGGGCGAAGTTGGGCGGCCGGCTGGCCGCGCGCGCTGGAGCAATTGGAGCTTGTCGGCCAAGGCGGAGCGCGAAACCGAGCAAAGGAGTGGGATGGGTACGGATTTAAACAAGCTTATTTCCTTGCCGGAGCTGGCGGCCAAGCGGGAGGAGTATCGCCGCGCCGGACGGAGCGTGGTCTGGACCAACGGGTGCTTCGACCTCTTTCACGCCGGACATGCGCAGGCACTGCAAGCGGCGAAAGCGCTGGGCGACGTGCTGATCGTGGGCGTGAACAGCGACGCTTCGGTCCGGGCGCTCAAAGGGGCGGACCGGCCGCTGGTGGCCGAGCGCGACCGCTTGGCCGTGCTCGACGCCTTGGCGTGCGTCGACCACCTGGTGCTGTTCGAAGGCCAGCGCTGCACGCCGGAGCTGACCGCCTTGCGCCCGGACGTCTACGCCAAAAGCGCGGATTACAATCTGGCGACCATCGATCCCGGCGAGCGCTCGGCGGTCGAGGCCGGGGGCGGGCGGGCGGCGTTTCTGCCGCTGGTCGACGGGTTGAGCACTACCCTGCTGCTCAAGCGGATCCGGGTCGGCGATGCGCAGCGGATCGTGACCGCCGCTTTCGGCCTGATCCGCGACCCCGCAGGGCGGTTGCTTCTGGTGGCCAATCGCTATCTGGAGGGCGAACGCTGGGGCCTGCCCGGCGGCGGCCAGGAGCGCGACGAACGGTTGGACCAGACGGTGCGGCGGGAGTGCGCCGAGGAGACGGGCCTGAGCGTCGAGGTCAAGCGCTGGGTCGGGGTGATCGAACGGATCGAGCCCAAACTCAACCTGCACCTCCTGGCCCATTTCTTTGAAGCCGAAATCGCGCCCGGCACGGCGACCGCGCCGCAGATGCCGACCGCTGACGACCATGTGGTGGCCTGCCGTTATTTCACGGCCGCGGAGCTGGCGGCGCACCCGGGCTGGGTGCTGGGACGCCAGCACCTGCTGACCTATCTGCGCGATCCGGCCGCTTTTAGCGGCTACATTTTCATGGGAGCGGGGGAAGAATGATCTGCCAACCGCCGCGGCTGATCGCCGTCGACCTGGACGGCACCAGCGTCCGCTACGAACCCCGCTTCGAGATCGATCCGGTCTTTCTCGACGCCGTGCGCCCCTGGCTGCGCGCCGGGGGCGAATGGGTGATGAACTCCGACCGGGGCCTGGGGCACATGCTGGAGATCGCCGATTACCTGGAGCCGGCCGACCGGCCGCGGGCGCTGCTCAGCCGGCAGAAGGACATCTACTTTCGCGAACCGAAGGGCTATGTCTCCCACCACGATTGGAACCAGCGCACGAACGAGCGCTTCCGTCGGCTCTTTGCGGCTCTGCGCCCGGCTTTTGCCGAGTGGGTGGCGCGATTGGAAACCGAGTTTGAGATTCTCGACCGTTACGTCGAGGAGCAGGCCTTCGCCTTCATGACCACCCGCGAGGCCACGCCGGCGCTGCGGCGGCGGCTGACCGAATTCGTGGCCCCCTGGCCGGAGACCCGGGTTTCGGGCAATGACCAGTGGAGTTTTTTGATTCACGAGAGTTTCAGCAAAGGCCGAGTGTTGCAGGAGGCCGCCCGCCGGCTGGAGATCGAGCCGGGCGCGATCATCGCCGTCGGCGACGGGGAGAACGACCTCTCCATGCTCGATGGCACGGTTACCGGCCGGGTGGGCTGCCCGGCCAATGCCGTGGCCGAGGTCAAGCGCGCGGTGGACGCGGCCGGCGGCCTGATTGCCCAAGGCCTGGAGGCGGCGGGCACGGTGGAGGTGGTCCGGCATTATCTGGGCGCAGCGGGGGCCGGGGCATGAGGCGGGGCGGGGCGGGGGCCTGGCCGCTGGCCGTGGTCCTGGGGATCTGGCTGGGGGCGGTGCTGGGCTCGATTCACCAGGAGCGATTCGATGGCCCCACGCCGGCTTCACGACTCGACCTGTTGTTCGCGATCGTTCGGCGCGGGACGCTGGCGATTGATCCC
>CAYMGG010000086.1:3426-5843 GCA_964389915.1 uncultured Planctomycetaceae bacterium | reverse complement strand
GGCCGCTGGCCGTGGGCCTGGGGATCTGGCTGGGATTTGGAGCGGGCGCGGCCGGCGAAACCGCCGCCGGTCCGGCGGCCAACCGGCCGGATTCCCTGCCGAGCATCGTCGATCCTTCGCTGTTGGTCGAGCCCGGCGCGCCGGCCCGGACCGTGCCCGACCAGCCCAAGCCGGTCGAACCGGCTCCGGCAACGGGCACCGCCGGCGATTCGCCCGCGCCGGTTGCGCCGCCGCCTGCGCCCGGGCCGTCGCCGCTGCCGGATAATCCTTCCCTGCGCTCGCCGGCCCGCTATCAAGCCGCGTCTACGGCGTGGTATCTGGAGTGCATCGCGCCGAGCGAATTGCTCGGCCGCTGGAGCGATTCGCCGCTGGGGACGCCGTTTGCCCGGGAGTGGGCCCAGAAGGCCCTGGCGCCGTCGATCGCATCGCTGACGGAATTGGGCTTTTCAACCGCGCTGCTCAAGGATCTGATCGCCGAGTTAAAGGCGCCGGTCGGGGTCGGTGTGGCCCGGACCGGCAAGGGCTGGGTGGCCCGCCTGACTTGCGTGCCGGAGGATGAGAGCGCGGCGGAGCGGTTGGCGCGGCCGCTGGCCATGATGCTGCGACCGCTGGCCGCCTGGGCCGGACGCCGGCTGGGGCCGGTCGGCTTGCGCGTGGGCCTGAGCGAGGGGGCGTTGGTGGCGGAATTCGCCTCCCCCCCGCTGGGCGGGGAGGGGCCGCCGGCGTTGACCGAAGGCGGCGGTCTGGATGCGCAGCCCGGATTTCGGGCCGCGCGCCAGGCCCTCCGCGGCCCCGGCGAGCCCGAGGTTTGGTTTTTCGCCGGTCTGGGGCAGAGCGAACCCGGCTTGGCGCTGGGGTGGCGCCAGGCGGACGGCGGCTTTGTCGCGACGGGATTTCTGCCCCGGGGCAATTCGGGGGCCGCGCCCGCAGGGGCTCAAACCCAGCTGAGCGACGAGTTAGCGCGGAAGCTGCCCGGCGCGGCGAGTTGCTGCTTTCTGGCCAGTCCGGCGGCCAGAAAAACCGCCGGGGCGGCCCTGGCCGGCGCGGGGGTGATCGAAACCGCGCTGAACTGGCTGGAGCCGGCCGGAGTCCCGGGCGGAACCAAGGTGTGGCGGGAGGCAGCGGGCGCAGTCGGCCGGCTCTGCGCCGCGTGTCCGGGCGAAGCGGCGCTGGCTTTCATTCCGCCCGAGCGTTTACGCGGCCTCTCGCCCTTCGGGCTAGGCGGCGCGCTGCTGGTGATTCCGGTGACCGACGAAGCGGCCGCGCGGGCGGCGGCCGGACAATGCCTGGAGGCCTTGCGGACCGCCCTGCGGACAGCCGGCTGGGAGTGCCAGCCGCTGGCCGCGACCGAAGGGGAGACGGAATGGCTCGGGTGGTCGCTGGGCGGGCTGCTGACGCCTTGCGCGGCGGTGGGCGACGGCGTGCTGGTGCTGGCCGGTTCGCCGGCGGCCGGCGAGCTGGCCCTGGCGGTCGGGCGTGGGCGGGAAGCCAATCTGGCGGCGGATTCGGACTATTCGGCCCTGGCCGCCGATTGGCGGCCGGCCGGGCGCACCGCCTGGAGCTTCAGCCGGCCCTTTTCGCCGGCCGCGGCGCGGCCGGTGCTGACGGCCATCTACCTCTGGCGGGAGTGGCTGGATCGCTCGCCGGGGCGGCACGAACGCGCCGAAGCGCTGCAACTGCTCGGCCGGGCGCTAACTTTGCGCCAGGCCGCGCGCGGGGATTGGCCGGCCGACCTGCGGGAGCTCGAGCCGGTCTGCGGCGAGCTGCTCGGTTTGGCCTTGCCGGATCTGCCGCCGGCGGAGGCGTTCTATTATCTGCCGCCGAAAGCCGCGCCCGGCAGCGCGGCCCGGCCGCTGATTTTTCTGGGCCCGGCCGCTTCGGCCGGCGCGGGAGCGGAGCGCGGCGTCCTGCTGTCCGACGGTCAGGTGGTGTTTCTGGCGGACGCGGAGTTTCGGGCGCTGTGGGGCGACAGAGAGGCCGGAGCGTGGCGCCCGACCAGAGGGGATACGCTCGGAGGCCGGGGGCGGCGGGCGGCACTCCGGCAGTTGCTGGACTGGCTGCCGGCTCCCGAACAGTGGCCGGAACCCACCGCCGCCGCCGGCCGGCTGCCGTCCGAAGTTTCGGCCTGGCAGCTGACCGAGTCCGGTTGGACGTGGATCCACCGGGGCGGCCTGCCCCTGGCCTTGGGCACCGGCGGCGCGGATCTAGGGGGGGCGCTCTCCCTGGCCCCCCTGGGCAAAGCCTTGGCGCTGGGGCGACTCTGGCAGGTCGGGCGGGCGTGGGCGACGGTCGCGCCGGGCGAGGAAACGGCTTGGGCGGGCAAGTGACATCTATTTTTGACTTGAAACAATCCGCCTCTTGGCCTGAGAATTAGCGCCCTTGACCTACATTCAAGGCTAGACGGTTGCCGCCCGGAC
>CAYMGG010000086.1:2651-3416 GCA_964389915.1 uncultured Planctomycetaceae bacterium | reverse complement strand
GGGGGAGAGATTGAAGGGCCCGTAAGATCTTTCGCGAAATTCCGCTGGAGCATTTGGACTCGCCCGAGCAGTTGGATCTTTTGACCAAGGCCACCTCGCCGGCGCTGTGGCTGGCGCTGGGGGCGGGTTTGCTGGTGGCGGGGGCGGTGGCGGTCTGGAGCGTCTGGGGGGCGTTGCCGACGCGCGTGGCCGGCCAGGGAATTCTGATTCTCAGCGGCGGCATCCATGAAGTGCTCAGCGCCAGCAGCGGCCAGTTGGAGGAGATTTCGGTCAAGGTGGGCGATACGGTCCGGCGGGGGCAGGTCGTGGCCCGGGTGGCCCAGCCGGAACTGGCCAACCAGATTCTCGGCTGCCGCGGCGAGTTGGAAGAGTCCGCCCGGCTGCGGGAGCATTTGCAGCAGACCGGGGCGTCGGCCCAGGCGGCCCAGGCCGACTACAACCTTAAAAGCCTGCAACGGAAGCTGGAGTTGCTGGAGGACCGGCTGTTCCGGGATTCGCGGGTGATCGCCCGGGAGTCCGGCCGGGTGATCGAAATCACCGTCGAGGTGGGGCACATCGTCTCTGGCGGCTCGCCCATCCTCAGTCTCGAACCACTGGACCGTAAGCTCGAGGCCCTGGTCTACGTCCGGGCGGTGGACGGCAAACGCATCCGGCCGGGCATGGAGATCGACATCACGCCGGCCAACGTCAGCCGCGAGGAGTACGGCAGCATCCTGGGCCTGGTCACCTATGTCGCCGATTATCCGGCCACGAGCCAAAGCATGC
>CAYMGG010000086.1:0-2641 GCA_964389915.1 uncultured Planctomycetaceae bacterium | reverse complement strand
CTCGCTGGGGCAGAACGAGGTGCTGGTCCAGGAGCTGACCCGGGGCGGGGCGCCGATCGCGGTGACGGCCGACCTGCTGCCGGATCTGGTGACGCCCAGCGGCCTGCGCTGGACCTCGTCCAGCGGCCCGGATCTGCCCGTGACCGGCGGGACGCTCTGCTCGGCCAGCGTCACTGTCCGCCGACAGCGGCCGCTGTCGCTGGTTCTTCCCTTCATCCACCGGGCGACGGGACTCTGATGACCGCCCTGACCGATTCGCCCGCCCCGACCGACGCCCTCGGCCGGCCGCGCTTGCCGCGCCGGCGGGTCGTCACGCCCACGGTCCTGCAATTGGAGGCCGCCGAGTGCGGGGCGGCCGCCCTGGGCATAGTGCTGGCGCATTACGGTCGGGCCGTGCCGCTGGCGGAATTGCGTCAGGAGTGCGGCGTCTCCCGGGACGGCAGCAAGGCCAGCAGCCTGGTTCGCGCGGCCCGCAAATACGGGCTCGAGACCCGGGCCCGGCGGCTGGAGCCGGCGGATCTGGGTGCCATCGAGCTGCCGGCCGTAATCCACTGGCAGTTCAACCATTTTGTAGTGCTCGAAGGTTTCCGTGACAACCGGGTGTACCTGAACGATCCGGCCTGGGGGCCGCGGACGGTCGACTGGTTCGAGTTCGACCGTTCATTCACCGGCGTGGCCCTCACCTTCCGTCCGGGGCCGGGCTTCGAGCCCGGCGGCCGCCGGCCCGGGTTGGCCGCCCGCGTCGGCGACCGCCTACGCGGATCGTGGGACGCCCTCTTCTACGTCCTCCTCACCTGTCTGGGGCTGCTGATTCCGGGCCTCGCCGCGCCGGCCTTCGCCCGGGTCTTCGTCGACGAGGTCCTGGTCCGCGGCCAAGCCGATTGGTTCCGCCCCCTGATCCTGGGCCTGTTCCTGGCCGTGGGGCTGCGCTTTCTGCTGGTCTGGTTGCAGGAACAGGTGTTGCTGCGGCTACAGGACAAGCTGAGCAAGGTGCAGGCCGGACGTTTCCTCTGGCATGTGTTGCGCCTACCCCTCGGCTTCTTCAACCAGCGCTACGGCGGCGAGATCGGCGGCCGGATGGGGCTGAACGACCACGTCTGCGGCCTGATTTGTGGCCAGCTCGTGCCGACCCTGCTCAATCTGATTCTAGTGGTCGTCTATGGGGCGGTCATGCTCTGGTACGATCCGTTTCTGGCCCTGATCGCGGCCATCTCCGGCGGGATCGGATTCGGCGTCCTGGGGCTGCTGTTCCAGAGCCGGCGCAACGCCAATCTGCGGTTGGTGCAGGACCACGGCAAGCTGCTGGGCGCGACCATGGGCGGCTTGCAGATCATCGAGACCGTCAAGGCCACCGCCAGCGAAGACGCGGTCTTCGCCCGCTGGGCCGGGTTGCAGGCCCGGGTTCTGGCCGGCGAACAGGAATTGGGGCGCTCCGCCCAGTACATGACCGTGATCCCGTCGGCCCTGACCGGGCTGACGGGGGTGGCCGTCTTGGGTTTGGGCGGGCTGCGGGTAATCGAAGGCAGCCTGACCATCGGCATGTTGGTGGCGTTCCTGTGTCTGCTCAGCAGCTTTCTGGCCCCCATGGCGCAGCTGATCGCGCTGGGGCCGCGCCTGCAAGACCTGGAGTGCTCGCTCGACCGGCTGGATGACGTGCTCGAGAACCCCCTGGACCCGGAATGGGCGCAGGTCAAGGCCCGGCCGGCCGCCGCCGAGGCCGCCGACGCGAGCGCTTCCGCCGCGAGTTCGATCCTGACTGGGCTGCTGGAACTGCGCAGCGTGACCTTCGGCTACAATCCCCAGGAGGCGCCCCTGCTGACGGATTTTAATCTGACGCTCAAGCCCGGCGCGCGGGTGGCGCTGGTGGGCGCTTCCGGCAGCGGCAAATCGACCGTCAGTCGCCTGGCCACGGGGCTCTATCGGCCCTGGTCGGGGCAGATCCTGCTGGACGGGCGGCCGCGGGCGGAGTGGTCGCGCGACGCGCTCGGAGCGGGGATGGCCCTGGTCGATCAAGAGATCCTGCTCTTCGCCGGTTCGGTGCGCGACAATCTGACCCTCTGGGACCGGACCATCTCCGAGGCGGCCGTCTTCTCGGCCGCCCGCGACGCGGACATCCACGATCTGATCCTCTCGCGCCCGGGGGGGTACGACAGCCCGGTCGTCGAGGGCGGGGCCAATTTCAGCGGCGGGCAGCGCCAGCGGCTGGAATTGGCCCGGGCGCTGGTGAGCGACCCGGTGCTGCTGGTGTTGGACGAGGCGACCAGCGCCCTTGATCCGGTGAGCGAGCAGCGGATCGACGAGAACCTGCGCCGGCGGGGCTGCGCCTGCCTGATCATCGCCCACCGGCTGAGCACGATCCGCGACGCTGACGAAATCCTGGTGCTCGATCAGGGGCGGGTGGTCGAACGCGGACGGCACGAAGAATTGCTGGCCGGCGGGGGCTGGTACGCGCGGTTGATCGCGGCCGATTGAGCCGGCTAGTAACCGTTCTGATTACTGCGGGATGAGAAAATAGCGCCATGGATGAATCTCTGCTCCCCTTCGCTTCCCTGGGACAGGCCCGCCGGTTGGGCGGCAATCAACCGTTGTCTCTGGTCGGGGCCGACCGCCTCTGGCTGGGCGAGAGCGGCGTGTCGGACGC
>CAYMGG010000085.1:0-18312 GCA_964389915.1 uncultured Planctomycetaceae bacterium | reverse complement strand
TCGCCCGGCTGCGGGGGCTGGGCCACCGGCGAATCGCCCTCACGCTGGGCGAGCATGCCTGGCAGCGGCACCAGGCCGGCGTGCCCCAGCACTACAGCGTGGGCGAACGGATTGAAGGCTACGCGGCGGCCAGGCGTGCGGCCGGCGAGGAGCCGCTGTTTCTGGTCGGCTACGCGCCGGACGTTCTGCAGCCCCAATTCCTGGCCGCCCGCCCCACCGCCGTGATCGGGTCGGGCCAGGAGCTGTACCAGATCCTGGGGCCGATCCTGGCCGAAGCGGGGTTGCGCGTGCCGGCGGACGTGAGCCTGGCCTCGTGCGACGTGGAAGCCCGGATCCCTCAGCACGGCCTGGCCATCGGCGGCATGATCTTCGACCGCTATGCGGCCGGGCAGGTGGCCGCGCGAATGCTGCTTGACGTCCTGGCCCAGGAAGGCCACCCCCAACCGAGCGTGACCCTGCGGAGTGAATTCGTCCCCCACGCCAGCATTGCCGAGTGCCGGGCTGAAGCGAAGGAGAAAAGATGCCGGTCCTAAAAATCCGCACCGCCTTTACCCTGGTCGAACTGCTGGTGGTGATCGCGATCATCACCATCCTGGCCGGCATGCTGCTACCGACCCTGCAGCAGGCGCAGGACGCCGGGCGCAAGGCCTATTGCGCCAATAATCTCAAGCAGATCGGCGTAGCCTATCTCTCTTACGCCGACGATTTCGCCGGCCTACTGCCGGCCTTTGCTCCCGCCGGCTATCCCAGCGGCAGCAACGTGCGTTTTACGCACCTGCTCTCCGGCCACCTGGACATTCCCAACGGTTTTTACGGGCAGGCCAACTTCAACAACCTGCTTTTCAATCACCGCAAGTTTTCGGTCCTGACCTGCTCGGCCAGTCCGACCACGGCCACGATCTCCTACATGCAGAGCAACCGCAACTGTGGCCAGGAACTCAGCAGCTCCTGGCCCGCGTATTACACCAATCTGACCAAAATCACCAACGCCAGCCAGGCCCTCCCCATCTTTGAAGCCTGGCGCAGCGGCAGCGTTCAGGGCGACATGATTAACGCCATCTCGCCCTGGAACTGCCACTCGCTGACCGCCCCGGGGCGCAACGCCGCCTTCCTGGACGGGCATGTGGCCTTCCTGCTCTCGGCCAAATATGATTTCCTGGCCGGCAACACTTATTTCCCCGGCCAATTGCAGGGCCGCAATCCCACCTGGCTGGACAGTTCGGTTCTAGACAAGCATTGAGCCAGGAATCACCTAAGCCTTAACGCCTCAATCCCGTTTCGTATTCCCTTTTGCCCAGGAGCCCGCCATGTCTATGCCCCACTCCCCGCGTATCGTGATGAGCCTGTTCTGGCTGCTTTTCGTTTTGGCTTCACGCAGCCTGCCCGCGGCCGAAACCACCCCGGAAAACCTGCTTCCCCAGGGCGAGTTCGCCCAGGTCGAAGCCAAGGACGACCGTCCCCTGGGCTGGTGGATCAATGCCGATAACGCCCCCGCCATCCGCCTGGTCACCGTCGACGGCGCCCGCTGCCTGCAGATCCGCAACACCCAACCGGACAAGGCGCTGAATCTGGCCACGACCGTCAAACTCAAGCCGGAATGGGAACGCCTGCAGGTCGAGGTGCAGATGCGGGTGACTGGACTCAAGCCGGGCAAGGATAAATGGCACCTCGCCCGGGTGGGGCTGGGCTTTCTCGGTTCTGACGGCAAAGTGCTCAAATACGCCCCCTCACCCCAGCTGGCAACGGACTCCGACTGGCAGACCTTGAACGTCACGGCCGAGATTCCGCCCCAGGCCGTGAAGCTGGACCTTACGCCCGGGTTGTATTACGCCACCGGCAATCTGGAAATCCGGAGCATCCGCGTTCTGGCCCAGCCCGATGCCGAGCTGCCGGAGGTCAAACTGCCGGCCGGCGAGCGCTTGGCCTGGGGCGAGGAGCCGGTCGAAACCGTCTCTGCCTCCCGCAGCCAAATAATTCTGAACGGCATCTGGCGCTTTGCCCCGGCCGTCAACGCCGCGGTCGCCGAAGCGCCGGAACGCGGCTGGGGCTATATCCGCGTGCCGGGCGCTTACGCGGCCAAGAGTGCCATGCCCGGCCTGGTCACCCGAGGTGCGGGCCGGCTGTGGAAGAAACTGGACCTGGACAACCTGGGCCGGGCCTGGTATCAGCGCGAGCTGACCGTGCCGGCCGAGTGGGCCGGGCGGGAGATCATCCTCCAGCTCGATCGGGTCTCGACCGACGCAGTGGTCTATATCGACGGCCAAACCGCCGGCCGGGTCGACTGGCCGTTCGGAGAGTTGGAGCTGACCAAGTTACTTAACCCGGGGCAGAAAGCCCGGTTGGACATTCTGGTCCTGGCCGTGCCGACCGAGGGCGAACTCAAGCAATACCTCGACGCCAACCATGCCGTGGCCAAGGACGCGGCCCTGCGTTCGCGCGGTTTGACCGGCGACGTGCGCCTAGTCAGCCGGCCGGCCCGGACCAATATCGAAGGCCTCTTCATCCAGACCTCGGTGCGAAAGAAGACGCTGACCGTGGAGATCGACGTCCGCAACGTGCCCCAGCCGACCGAGGCGGAGTTGACCGCGTTGATCCGCGACGCGGCCGGGCAAACGGTCAAGACCTTCACCGGGCGCATCCCCCTCAACCGCGCCGCCAGCCAGACGGCCGTGGCCAGTTGGGAGTGGGCCGATCCGCGACTCTGGGATTTCAAGCAACCGAATCTCTACACCTTGGCCTTGAAACTGAACGCCCCGGGCACACTGGAGGACGAATACGTCCAGCGCTTCGGATTCCGCGAGTTCCGCATCGAGGGCAAGCAGTTTCTGTTCAATGAAAAGCCGTTCCACCTCCAGCCCGTGCTCTGTTTCCCCGAACGTGAGATCGGCGCGGTCAAGCCGGCCATCGCCAACTGGATCGCCGGCTTCATCCAGAACAACTTCAACCTGCAGGAACTCTGGCCCTGGGACCACTGGGAGCGCGGGGTTTACCATTACCGCGAATACTGGGCCGAGGCGGCCGACGAAGCGGGCTGGCCGCTCATGTACCCGGCCGTCTCGATGGAGACCTTCATCAAGGCCTGGGACGATCCGCGCGCCCGGACGGAATGGACCGAGCGGATGCTCAAGGAGTGGAAGCGAATGCGCAACCATCCCTCGATCGTCATCACCGTCTGCACCGCCAACCGCTTCGGCCACTTCGACGACCAGAATCCCCGTCGGCTGGGCAACAGTAAGCTGATCGAAGGCGATGAGAAGTGGCAGGCGAGCGCCCGGACCGGCCGCGAGGCCCTGGAGATCATCCGCAGCTTCGATCCCACCCGGCCCCTCACCTCGCACCACGCCGCCGGCGTGGGCGACATCCACACCTGCAATCATTACCTCGACTACACCCCGCTGCAGGAGCGCGAGGAGTGGCTGAGCGAGTGGGCCCAGGCCGGCGACAAGCCGTACATGGCCATCGAGTTCGGCACGCCCTTCTGCTACAACTATCTGCGCGGCCGCAACGGTGCACACCTGGCCCCGCACAGCGAACCTCTCACCACAGAGTTCTGCGGCATCTACCTGGGTGCGGAAACCTACGCGCTGGAGCGTCCCGAATATCGCCAGGAAATTGTGAAAAAATTCATCTCCGGCCAGGAGTATCAGCGCTGGCAGGGGACGACCAACTTCCGCTTCGCGCCCGCGGCCATGCAGCTGCAGGAGCTGTTCATCCGCAATACCTGGCGCAGCTGGCGAACCTACGGCCTCTCCGGCGGCATGATCGCCTGGGAGAACGCCACCGGCTGGACCAACCAATCCGGTGCGGTCGAACTGCCCGCCTGGCAACCGGGCCAGACCGGCTGGTATCTGCCCAAAATGAGCAAATCGACCTTCTACGGCTTTCTGCCCGAAGGCTCGCAGCTCACCCCGGCCGGCCAGACGCTGGTCACGTCCCAAGCCCCCCGGCTGATGTGGCTGGCCGGACCGGCCGCCGACTTCACCGACAAGAGCCATCATTTCTGCGGCGGCGAGAAGCTGCTCAAATCGGCGGTCTTGATAAACGACGAGCGTACTGAACAGGATTACAATCTGCGCTGGAACGTCAAATTGGGCGATAAGGCGCTGGCCTCGGGCGAAAAAGCGGGCCGGCTGGCCGTCGGCCAGATCCTGTTCATTCCGTTGGAGGCGGCGCTGCCGAGCGTTGAAGCCAAGACTCGCGGCCAGATCGCGGCCGAGGTAGATTTCGGCGGCACCCGGCTGAGCGACGAACTGGCCTTTACGCTCTATCCCGCGCTCGCTCCGGCCGGCAGCGAGCCGGTCTGGCTGCTCGATCCGAGCGGAGAGACCCGCGCGTACCTGACGCAGCTGGGGTGGTCGACTCGGCCCTGGCAGGGCGAGGCGGCCACGCCCGGCGCGGTGCTGGTGATCGGCCAGAAGGCGCTGCTCACTCCAGCCCCGGGCCAGCCAGCCGAATTCGCCCGCGCAGGCGGAACCGTGATCTGCCTGGGCCAGGAGCCGGACTGGCTGCAATCCCGCTCCCGGTTGCGCGTTGCGGCCCACGTCTCGCGGCGGTTCTGGCCGGTGGCCAGCCAGGCCGCGCATCCCTTGTTGACCGGGCTGGACGCCGAGGATCTCCGCGACTGGCGCGGCGCGGGCACGCTGGTGCCGCAAACCTCGGCCACCGAACTCGAATGGGCCAAGCCCAAGCCTGAAAACGGCTGGCACTGGGGCAACCGCGGCAGCGTCTCGAGCGCGGCAATCGAGAAGCCGCACAATACGGGCTGGACCCCGCTCTTGGAGGGCGAATTCGACCTGGCCTACTCGCCGCTCATGGAGCTGGGCCTGGGCGCTGGGCGGGTAGTGCTCTGCACCCTCGACCTGGTGGGCCGGACCGAGCGCGAACCGGTGGCCGAACTGCTGACCCAGCGCCTGCTCGCCTACGCCCGCACGCCGGCCGCGCCACGGCCGACAGCACCCGCCGCCTATCTGGGCGGAGAACGTGGGCGGACGCTGCTGGACCAGATCGGGCTGGAGTATCAGCCGGCCCCGGCCTTGCCGAACAACGGCTTATTGGTGATCGGCGAAGACGCCAACTTATCGGCCGATCAACTGCGCGCCTTTATCGAACGCGGCGGCCGGGCGGTGCTGCTGACCCGCGATGCGACGGCCAAGGGGCTGGGATTCCAGTGGGAGACCAAGACCTATACCGGCGCGGCGGCCCCAGACTGGCCGGAGTGCCGGGGCCTTTCCGCAAGCGACCTGCGGCCGCGGGTGGATTTGCAGATTCCGCTCTTCACCGCCGGCGCCGAGGTGGGGGCAGGCGGCTGGCTGGGCCGGTTCGCCCTAGGCCAGGGCTCGGCCATAAGCTGCGCCGCGTGCTTCGACGAGCTGGAAAAGGATAAAAAAACCTATCTGCGCTTTACCGCTTGGCGTTGGCGGCGGGCCCTCTGCCAAGTGCTGGCCAACCAGGGCGGGCAATTCAAGATGAACCAGACGTTGCTGGCCTGGACCAAGGAGTCGGCCCAGTTCGACCCGCTCCCGCTGGCGGGCGAGTGGCGGCTGAAGGTGGAGACCCGGCTGCCGCCCGTGGCTTCGCCCGAGCAGGCCCCGGCCGATCCGGGCAACACCGGCTTTGACCTGGGCTACGCCGCCCCCGACTGCGACGATTCGACCTGGCTCAAGGCCGAGATGCCCCAGCCGATCGAAAACCTGGGCGGCGAACTGGCCAACTTCGACGGCACCTTCTGGCTACGCCGCGAAATCACAGTCCCGGCGGCCTGGCAGGGGCGCGAACTCCTGCTGCTGTTGGACGCGGTCGACGACTGCGACGTCACCTATTTCAACGGAAAGAAAATCGGCGAAATAGACAAGCGCACGCCCTTCTTCTGGCAGGTCCTGCGGGAATATCGTGTGCCCGCGGAGCTGATCAAGGCCGGCGGAAAAAACGTGATCGCGGTGCGCGTCTTCGATCATTTTGGTTCGGGCGGACTCATGGCCCCCCGCAACTCGCTGCTCCTAAAGCTGGCCGACAACCGGGAACTCGGCGTCTACGATCCGGACTATCGCAAGGATCATGCCTTGGGCGACGATCCTTACCGCTATCACCGCTGGTAGGCCCCGACAGTCGGCGACCGCAAGTTCGCGGTCCACCGCCCGAGGCGAAGAACGCTCGGGATCGGGAGATGAAAAGGTTTTTTGCGGGGGCGTGGGGAAACTTTTTTGCAAAAAAAGTTCCCCAAAAAAAGGAAACGTCCATGGACACGCCGATCCTGATGCACAACGCGGGCAATGAATTCGGGGTGATGTACGTCTGGCTCCCGCAAACCGGCGAGATGCGGCGCCAGACGATCGCCCCGGGCGGATTTTTCCGGCCGCCGGCGGCGGGGGTTCCGTGGGTGATTCCGGGGGCGGGGTGCGTTCTGAGCCATCTGCCCGACCGGGGGCCGCGCCTGCGTTTCGCCGGCACGCTCGACGGGCAGGCCCGGCAAATCCGGCTCTGGCTGCAAATCCCCGCCGGCCTGCCCCAGGTCACGCTCCACGCCGCCGGCCTGGATCGACAGGCCGCCGCCGCCGGCTGGGAGGATGAAGCCTTCCGCCCGCTCGTCTGGCGTTGCCCCCGCTGCGCTTATATGACGGCCGAAATTCCGACCGCCGGCCGCGACGGATTGTTCATCCTGGACCTGCAGGTGCCTGAGAAATCGTTTCGCCTGACCGTAGCCGAAGGCCTGCCCTGGCTGCTCGACCGCCCGGAGGGGGAATTCCCCTACGCCCGGATCGAGGTGGATGTGCGAACGGAGAGCGGCGAGCCGACCGACGCGCGGGTCAAGTTCAGGCTCGATGGCCGGCTGGCGGCCGTGGCCGACGTGCTGGCCGGCGAGCGAGCGTTGTTCCACTGCCCACCCTGCCCGGCGGAATTCGAAGCCGGCCAGGGCATCGAATACACCCCCTGGAGCCAGGCGCTGATGCTGCCGGCGCGCGGAGAATTGCGGCTGACGCCCCGGCTAAAGCGCTGCCTCCAGCCCGAAGCCGGCTGGATCTGGGGCGACCAGCACACGCACTGCTATCATAATGACGGCGGCCAGTCGCCGGCCGCCAACGCCCGGGCCGGCCGGGTAAACGGCCTGCATTACATGTTCCTCTCCGATGACCGGGCGGCTTTCGACGACGGTTTCGAGAGCTGCAACCAGCCCGGCCGTTTCGTCGGCCTCTTCGGCCAGGAATTGACCACCCCGTTTACCCATTGCAGCCTGCTCAACCTGCCCACGGACGGACCGGCCGTGCCGTATGGCGTTCAGGCCGAACGCTACCCCGATCCGGCCGACTGGCTGAAGGAGCTGGCCGCCGCCCAAACCCAGGGCCACCCCTGCGCCCTGCAGCTCAATCATCCCGCCCACCGGCCGGAGGTGGCTTTGCGACACGGCTATTTCCGCAGTTGGTGGGTGGCCGACGAGAATCCGCAGGCAGTGCGGATGGTGGAGAATTTCGACTTCCCCTCCTGGTATGACCGGCTCTCACGTGGCCGGCGCTTGACCGGCCTCTGGACCACTGACGGTCACGACGCGGTCTGGTTCCCGGCCGGCGACTGCCGGATCGGACTCTACACCGGCGGCCGGATCGACGCCGCGGCCATTCTCGAAGCACTGGCCGCTGGTCGAGCCTTCTGCACGCGCAAGCCCGGCGCCCTGCTCTACCTGACGGTCAACCAAGCCTTGCCCGGCCAGACCGCCGAATCACAAAATGGTTTCCGCGCCCGGATTCAGTGCCAATCTACCCGCCCCATCCAACGGATCGATCTGGTCCAGGCCGAACAAGTACGGCACACGCTGGACGGCAAGGGACAACTATTGATCGAGCAAGAGGTGACCCTGGACCGGTCGGCCGGCAACTGGGTGCTGGCTCAACTCTATGCCGAGGACGAAGGCGTCCCGGCCAATGGGCATTGTGGCAATCCGCTCGATGTCAGCGGCGTGCTGGCCTTCACCAACCCGGTTTTTTTGACTTGAACGCCTGAAGAACAGGCCAGGCCATGCCGCAGAACATGGCGCAGGGCCTCAGTTTGCGCCAAGAGGCTCTGACGAAAATCGAGGCTGCAAAAGCTGCGAGCCAGACCGAAAAAGAGAAGTAGCGCCCGTTCTGTTCGCGCTGGGGTTTAGCCAGACCGTCTCTTCTGCGGTCTGGCTAAACTTTTTCGTCAGGGAAATCAATTCAGCACCGGTGGATACCTAAGAAAATCTGAAGAATTATCTATTTGCCGCCGCTAGAAGGGGGCCCGTTTTTTAATTTGTCTGACATAAATCAGCCTAGTCCATAAGTACTTTTCCGGCTTATCGAAGGCGGGTGTACTGGTTCTTAAGAATTACACCGCTAGCCCGAAATGTCGCTCCCGCTGAATCCTCGTCTTGACAGAAGGTTGCAGTATTCCTTAAAAATAGCTATTTTCCCCCTGTCGGGCGCCCTCCCGCATTCCTGTATCCTATTTAGCTAGACGTTTACCCAGGATGCCGCCATGCGCGACAAGCTCTTTGCTATTTGCTTCCTTACCCGCCGCTTCATTGACCGCCGCTATGCGGTCCATCTCCGTTTCGCCCAGGCGTAGGCAACCGTAGCCATGAGCCGTGACAAAAAGACCGGCCACTACATCCTCTTCCCCAAGGAGCGGCAATGGCTTTTGTCCATCGGTGCGGATGTCGACCACGAGGTGGATGATCTCCACTTGATCGTCAACCCGAAAACCTACCGCAAGTGGGTCTGAGAAGAAAAGCAGGGCATTGAGCCTGGCCAGGTCGGCCGCAAAAAGAGCGTTAAGCAGGATGTGATCGACCTTGTGCTCCTCCTCGCCCGTGAGAACGTCACCTGGGGCAAAGTACGGATCGTGGGCGAACTGAAGAAGCTGGCCGTCTACCTCAGCCCAACAATCGAACTCCGGTTTTAGTGCGTTAATATTCTGAGTGAAGATTGATTGGGGGTTGCGTAAAGGTTTGTTTTAAAGTCAACATTTTCGCTTTCAAGCTCCGGGCGCGCAGCTTACCGCATCAGCGAATATTTTTACGGGACCTGTTGTGATTTTATTCACACCATCACCCGAATTTCTCCTTGCATTCTTTATTGCTATTTGGGTATATTACAAATTTGTCGGGATCATATTCGTTTAGTGTAATAATTGGGAGGGGGAGATGCCTAAGCTTGCGCCAGTCGTGTCCGTAGACCCAAATAAATGCGTCAATTGTCACGCTTGCATTGCCAAATGTCCCGTTAAATTTTGTAACGATGCGAGCGGAGATCACGTCGATATTAATCCGGATCTTTGCATTGGATGCGGACAATGCATAAAATCCTGTACACACATGGCCAGAATTCCCGTAGATGATTTTCCAGCCTTTCTTAGGGATTTGTCAGCTGGCACAAAAATGGTGGCAATCGTCGCCCCGGCTGTAGCCGCGAATTTTCCGGATCAATATCTCAATCTCAATGGGTATTTGAAGTCGTTGGGGGTGGTCGCCTGTTTCGATGTTTCATTTGGCGCTGAACTGACAGTCAAAACCTACCTGGATCATGTTGAGAAAAATCGCCCGAAGTGCGTCATTGCCCAACCTTGCCCAGCGATCGTTACTTATCTGGAAATCTATCATCCAGAACTGCTGCCGTATCTGGCGCCGGCCGACAGCCCAATGTTGCATACCATCCGCATGGTCCGCGAGTTTTTTCCGCAGTATCGCGGTTGCCGCTTTGCCGTGATCTCCCCTTGCATTGCCAAAAAACGCGAATTTGCGGCCACCGGGCAAGGCGATTACAACGTGACTTTCGCCTCATTAAAAAAACACCTGGCGGACAAGGGGCGGAACTTGGCGACTTTTCCGGCCGTAGATTACGATAACCCGCCCGCCGAGCGGGCCGTGCTTTTCTCCACTCCGGGTGGGCTGCAGCGCACCGCCGAACGTTGGTCCAAAGACATTCGCGCCTTAACGCGAAAGATCGAAGGGCCGGAGCTTATATATCCATACTTAAACGGTCTTAAGAGCATGATCGACGCTGGCCAAGCTCCGCTTCTGATCGACTGTTTGAATTGTGAGGCCGGCTGCAATGGCGGCACGGGCACGGGCTTGAGTCACGATATACCCCTGGATTCTCTGGAAGCGCGTATCGAAAAACGGCAGGTGGAGATGCGGCACCGGCACGAGCCACAAGGGCCGCTTAAAAATTGGCGCGCTAAACGTAAGCTCGAAAAACTGGTCGCTGACTACTGGAAACCCGGGCTTTACGACCGCGTCTACGAGAACCGTTCGGATAACAACCAAGTATGCCCGCCGAATTCACAAGAATTACGTCAAATTTTTGCCCGACTCAGTAAAACCTCAGAGGATCACATCTATAACTGCGCATCTTGTGGCTACAATTCTTGCGAGGCCATGGCGACGGCCATCCACAACGGGCTAAATCAGCCCTTACACTGCCACCATCATGTGGTCAGCTGTCTGCAGAACGTGTCCGACCGTTATGCAACCACGTCATCGGAACAGGCGACGGCGATGGAAGAGGCGGCCAACGCTATGACCCAGGTTCAATCCCGTTCTCAGGTAAGTGCCCAGAACGCCGAAGACTCCGCTCGGTTGGCTGGTCAAGTGCGCGAGGATGTGCAGAAGGGCCACCGGGAAATGAAGGAATTGCTGTCTACCATGGGGTTGATGCAGCAGGCCAGCCAGCAAATTACCGGTATCGTCAAGCTAATCGATGACATCGCATTTCAGACCAATCTGTTGGCCTTGAATGCCTCAATCGAAGCCGCGCGTGCGGGACGAGCCGGCAAGGGATTTGCCGTAGTGGCAGACCAAGTACGACTC
Organism: uncultured Planctomycetaceae bacterium; assembly: GCA_964389915.1. Classification (GTDB taxonomy): domain Bacteria; phylum Planctomycetota; class SZUA-567; order SZUA-567; family SZUA-567; genus CAYMGG01. The sequence goes on along the minus strand of CAYMGG010000085.1, from coordinate 7,493 downwards.
CTGGCCGGACGTAGCGCGGAGGCCGCCCGCGAAACCGCCGAGTTGGTAAAAAATTCGGCCAATCTGACGTCAAATGGCGAAAATGTCGTCAAGCGCGTGGCCGGAGCGCTAGACCAAATTTTAGAGAATGCCAATGAATCCTCTCGCCTGACAAATGGGATTTTCTCGGCAGCTAGCGAACAAACCAACGGCGTGACCCAGATCGGGCGCAGCTTGCAACTTATCGATCAATCCCTGCAATCCAGCACGAACGAGGCGAATCAAATGCTGGCATCTATCGGCGTGCGACAGGCCCCAATTGCCAGTCACAGATTGGCGGTTCCTAATTTGCATGCTTTGACTGATGACCTGTCCCCCGCAACCGCTGCCAGTGTAACTGTTAGGGGTTTTGGATTAAAATCTGGGGTTAAGGAGGGCAGCAGATAGGCAAGCGGGTGAATGTGGAGAAGGCGATTCGGTTGTTACGAGAGGTGGAGGTGCTGCAGGGGCAAGGCAGCAGCATCGCCGAGGCCTGCCGGAAGCTGAGCGTCACGGAGCAAACCTATTGCCGGTACAAGAAAGAGTTCGGCCGGCTGTAGATCGACCAGGCCAGGCGGCTGAAGGACCTGGAGTCGGAGAACGCCCGGCTCAAGAGGCTGGTGGCGAACCTGCGCCTGGACAACGCCGTGCTCAAGGAGGTGGCGGCGGGAAACTTGTAAGCCCGGCGAAGCGCAGGGCGGCAGTAGAGCAGGCTCGCCGGGCACACGGGATCTGCGAACGTCGGTCCTGGTTGATACGGCCGGCATGTATGCCTCCAGCTGTGCCGACATGAAATTGGAATCGACAGACTTTATCCGTAGCCCTGGACGGTCCGGCTGTGGAACCCGCACAGTATAAGACGACTCCAACCGGCGACGCTAACGCAAAATCTCCCGCCAAGGAACCGCCAAGGATATTTTTTAAGAACCTACAACTGATTGTCGGATAAGCCGACCCACGTGCAGATAGCACCAACTCATAACCCGGAGGCCGTGGGTTCAAATCCCACCTCCGGCCGACCTGATTTTGCCTTCGGGGCAAACCAGTAGCGGCAACTATTCCTCAGCTCACCGTTTATTTCGTATTTATGATTGCCCTTATGTCGATGCCGGAAGCCGAGTAAAAAACGAACCAGTCCTACCGGCAGGACAGCCTTTATTGTTGGCCGGACAAACCATCGGCGTGAGTACCGACCGGCAAATAATCTTGAATAATGGAGACCTGGTGAATAAAAACGCGGCCGAAATAAAATCGTTACTGGCCCACCAATTGGACAAGTGGGGATTGGGACAAGTCAAACCTATTGGATTGATAAACACAACCGGCGAGCTGTTATTTAATACGCAGTGGGGATTTTTTACAATCGACACGCCCCAAGCCAAGGCTTTTGTCGGTTTCATGGGCACTCGGCCGATCGAACTTAAAGATTTCTCATTGTCCGTCACCACCGACTTCTGTGCGGTCTCCTGTCTGGCGATGGATCGTAAACTGTTGGCAGAGAGCCAGCGCATGCTGATAAGCGCCGTAGCCCGCTGCGAACCAAACGGCTGGATCTGGAACTCGAGCATGCGCGACCCAGTCAACACAGGTGTCCGCCCCATGATGGCCCAACCGGTCAACGGCGAACTAAAACTGGCGGTGACTCACACCGAGAGTATGAAAGCCTACGCCCTTTCGCCGGAGGGTGAAAGGCTTGAGGAAATACCGCTGGTCTTTAAAGACCACGGCCTGGCCCTGGAATTAAACGGGCGACATGGATGCCTGCAATACGAATTATGTGCATTCGGACAAGGCTCAGATCCGCAAATCGAACAGCGCTTTAATGTCGCTCGCGGTCAGGAAGCCGAAAAACAGGCCCAGACCTTGCAACAAGCTATTTACCAGCCAGAAAGCAGTGTCATTGTTGCGATCGAAGGCGAAGCCGCGCTAAAGCATAATCTGAATCAGCGGCTGGCCTGCCCCACTAAACATGGCAGCCTTTCGGGGGGCCGCTGGATCACGCATGAAGCCAACTATGATCAAGGCACTCCTGACAGTATCAAAGCCAGCTATGAGTTTGCCATAAACGAACCGGGCAGGTATCGTTTGTGGGCCCGTGAATTCTGGATTCAACTGGCCAGCACAGTCAAATTCCGGGTGGATGGTGGCGAATGGCATTATGCTGACCGTCGTACAATATTTCGGGATGTAGCGCCGAGAATTTCCGGATGGATGTGGATAGATATTGATTGTTGGGGCGAAACCGAATTGACTGTTGGCCGTCACACGCTGGAAGTCTGCCTGGCAGCGCCTGACAACCTTGGTCGCCATTATCGGGGCGCATTCGATCTGTTCATGTTCATCAAGGGACCGTACTGTCCGGCGACTTATCAGCAAAGATAAAAATCATTAGAGTGCTATCCGATCGGCTTCCCAAAAGCAGGTTCGTGTATTTTTCTAGAAGCAGTTCGACAACCGTTTTCGTTAAAAGTTGATGCAATCCCTTCTCGTCGGACGATTTATAGCTATCGCATCCCGTCGACGGAGGGACATGATGAAGAAACGTGAATATCGGGTCGGCACCCAAATGACCGACGAACAATGGGGCTTGGTCGAACCACATCTGTCTGATTTTGAGTCTTCCGCCAACCGGGGGCGGCATATACGCGCTCCAGTTGCGCTAGGGACGACAGGCTGACGTCACCCCGGGGGCAGGGAGCCGGTCCGCACGGAATTGACCAGGCATTGGCTTAGGTCCAAAGCCGCCGCACTGTTGATGGCGGCGGTGATTTCGGCAGACCGGCACAGGCGGGAGGGAGTCACACCTTGGGTAGGAAAATCTCCGGCGAGGCACCCGTCCGGCGTGGCTCGGGTCAATTCGCGCCAATCGATGACGTCCCAATAGTTATACAGGTCGAGTTGGAACTGCCCGTAAGGTTTGGGGAACCTTTTTATGCAAAAAAGGTTCCCCGGAATCGGCCCTTATTATTGGGAGTTGGCAGAAAGTAAGCCTGTTCGGGCAATCCGCCCGACTCAGCGCTATTCGAGCGCCAGTTTTTTAAACAGCGCCGGCAGCTTTCCCCCCGCGATACCCGGGGCCAACTGCAGCCAGTAATTCTGCCCGCCGCCCGTGTCGTCGTCAAAGAGTACCGCATTGAATCCGAAGACCATCCGGGGCTGGGCCTTGACCTTGAGCGCGGCGAAAGGAATCGCGACTTCATAAACGGTTGTTTTTTTTGCCTCGTCCCGCTTGACTGCGTATCGGCAGGCCGGCATAAGCTGGGCGTCGCCGCTCCATTGCCCGGCGGCCGGGCCGGAATCGGTCAGGGCAAACCCGAGATCGAAATCGTCTTTTTCATAGCCGAAATCGAGCGAATCCACGCCGCCAGCGTTGGCCAACGGATCAAAAGCGATCTGTAGACAATCGCCGCCGTAAATCTGCTCGGCCGGATTGCGGTTGAAATGGGCATCGTCCTTCACTTCCGCGGCCAAGTAGAAGTTTTGCTCATCCCAGCCCCAGTGCAGCCTAGCGCTCAGATCCTGCGGTCCGCTCCAGTCGATCCAGGGGTCGGGCGGCAGTATCTGGCTGCGGTCGGCCAACGTGAGGCTATCCCGCCCCGTCCAATCGGCCAAATCGCCGTCCACTTTGATCGGCGCGGTCATTTTTTTGCAGCGCAGAATTTCCACAGGAAAGATCTGTCGATCAGTTTCAAAATTCGATCCGTAATCCGCCCTAACTTCAACCGCGAGCGCTGGCGTAGAATGTCCGCCTGGCAGCGCCAGGGGCAACGCCTGGGTTTCGCCGCGCTTCAGGCTTAACTGGCGAGATTCGCCGTTTTCGCCAACCTTGAACTGCAGTTGGGCCGTCAGATCGCCGGCGCTCATATTGCGGATCTGCAAAACCGCCTCATTGCTATGCGGTGTGAGCAGTCGGATTTTAGCCGGATTGCAGACGAGCACGGCCGAGGCCAGCAGCTGTTCCAATTCCGCGCCGGCCGTTTGCCCGGCCAGCTCCAGATAAATCGGGAATTCGTCGAGATCCAAAGCCGCGCCCGCCGCCTCCGGCCGGGTCGCGGTTGTGGCCCCCACCACATTGTAGATTTGAAGGCCGGCCGGTAGCTTCAAATTGGCCAATTTGCCCTTGCCCCGCAGCATCCAGACCGCCGCCTGCGCCGAGCCGCTCTTTGAAAAAACCGCCGCCTTGGCGTTCTGGCCCAAATCCACCTCGCGGACCTGCCGGACATTTTCCACCACTCTGCTCACCGTGGCATAGGCCGCGACAGTCGGCAGCGGCTGCCCGAACCGCCAGAGCCCGTAATGATAAATCCCGCCTTCAATGCATCCGTTGGTATGGAACCAATGAATCATCTTCACCCGCGGATTAAGCCGGGCGAGCAAGAAAGTCCGCGCCAACCGTTTGACCATTTCCTTGGCATAATCGCTGTCGGCCGGCGCGTTGAAATCGAGCGCATAACCGAATTCGGAGACAAAGATGTTCTGCCCCCGCCCCTGGGCGTCGCAGACCGCGCCGGCTTCGCGGAAATCATCTGGCAAAAAGTCTTCGGGCAAGGCCACGGTCCGTTGGCCGGCTCCGAGATAGCGGGGAAAGCAGTAGCAATCCAGCGGAAAGAAGTCGAAAACCTCGGCACAATGCCTGATGACGGGGGCGGAAAATTGAAAGCGCGGTTTGACGTCCGTGCAATCCACACCACTGGGCCGGACAATGCCCACTTTGGCGCCGGGAATGGCCTTTTTTATCTCCAAACAGGCCAGACGGACCATTTCGGCGTACATTTCATAAGCCGGCCCACCGACCAGCAACCCACCTTTAACGTGTTCGGGATATTTAGCCAAATAGTAGGGATTCTTGCCAAAGGTCAGATCGTCCTCGCCGCCGATTTCCCATACCTCAACCAGGTCGCGATATTGCTCGGCCATTTTCGTTATGAAAGCCCGCCAGGCCACAATATGCTCTGGCGCCGGCAGAAATCCGAACCTAGGCTTCAGTCCCTTGGCCCGGCAATCCGCTACATCTTGGGGATTCCAAGCCCATTCGGGCGTGCTGGGCAAATGGCCGAGGGTCAATTTGAGCCGGAAGCCCTCGGCCTTCGCCTGGCCAAGGTCAGGCCAGGTATATTGGCCGGGCTGAGCCTCGATTTGTTTCCAATGGAACAGATGCCCCTGCCACTTGTTGCCGATCCGTGCCAAACCGGGCGTGTTCGCCCCCTCGACCCCGCAAAAAGGGAGCGTCCCGGCCGGGGCGGCTTCCGGCGGCCGCACATAGACCAGGTTCGCCTCGGCCTGGGCCGTGAGCCGGCCTTGGCCAGTCTTGAAATTTACTTTGGTCAAATAACTGCCCGGCATTTGCGCCATAAACGTCAGGTTCACGGTACAACGCGATCCGGTCCAGTTTATGGCCGGAATTTCCTCCTGGCGCACGACGTTTCCCGAAAAATCCTGAATCCGCAAAATAAAGGTCCCGGCGAGCGGTTCATTGACCAAGCCGCGGACCGAAACGCAGGCCTCAATCGGCGCGGGTTCACCCATAAGAAACACAGTAAGCGTTCAGGCCACATTGCCCAAACGATTCTCATTTGGCAGTAGCGAAGGGATAGGTTGTCCTTGGAAATGAGCATGGCAGAGTTCCGTCAAATAGGCGACAATGCTTCGGCCCTGCTGCTTGCAAGTGGCGTGGGCGGTCAAAACACGCTCCACGAACCGGCAGCCCCGCTCACTTTGGCAGCCGAAACTACCCTTGCGCCACAGTACCGCCGGGCGGATCGCCTGCTCAGCCGTGTTGTTCGTCGGCTCCACCCCCTCGAACCTCACAAAGGTCCAAAATGCCGGGCGAAATTTCAAAATCTCGGCGCATTTGCCGGCAATTGGCAATTGATCACACGCCGCACCCACTTCGAGCAATTCCTCGAGGCGTTCCTGATGCGGCCGAATCTCCCGTTGAAAGCGGGCGCGGGAACAGGTCCCATCCCGCACCCGCTGCCACCATTTGAAAATTTCCGCCCGTTCCGCTTGCAATTGGCTGCCGATAATTCCGGACAAGCCAGACATTTCCACAAAGCTCTGGAAATCCCGCTTCAAATGTGCCCAGCAGATCTGCCGACGACCGCTGAAAAAGTTGTAGCCGCCCCACCGGTCCGTCACCAGCACGCCAGCGAAACTGCCCAGCAAAGCCCGACCCGCCTCTTGGCCACGGCCGGCCGCTACGCGAAATACGGTTACTCCGCCGGCGATCAGCACCCACAGCCAGGCTTTCAGCCGGTTACCCCGTCGCCAGCCGGTTTCGTCGGCATGCGCCACTGCTTGTTCCTGCGCGTAAGCTTGCGCTTCGGGCACCGGCTCGGCCAGGGCACCGGCGAGCTGAGCCTCACAGGCGGAAATCGCCCCCAAGCTCAGCGGGATACCGAAAACCTCTTTCAAGGTCATTCGCGCCGTTCGGCGACTCAGAGGCAGTACCCCGGTCAAGATGCAGATCACGGCCACGATGCTGGGCGAAAACGACCTCGCCGCCGCCTCGGGCAAGGGGGCGGAATTAACCGCGCCGCAGCCCGCACAGGTCAACGAGTGGCACTGGTACTCCTCGACACGGGGGCTAATCGGCGGCAGACTCCACACTTGATGCCGTGTCGGCTGCGGGTCTATTCCTGTCAACTCCCGGCCGCAATGCGCACAACGGCCCGGTTTGACTACATGCAGCGCATCGACTCTCTCCACCGGAACCAAAGCGCGTCGATGGCCGGGATGCCCCTTTTGGCCTCCGCGTTTGCGCGGCTTGGCCTTGTCCGCAGGTGGGAGGTTGTGCGCTGGCCCATCGGCGGAAGGTGGCTGAGAGGAATTGCGGGAGTTGCGATTCAGCCGCCGCTCCAAATCCTCGATCCGGCGCAGCAAGTCGGCGATAGACTTATCCCGCGCGGCGATTTCCTCGCGCAGATGAGCAATCAACCGGTCCTTTTCTACCAGTTGCTGAAGCAAGTGGTCTTTTTCTGGATCGTTCATGCTCCTCAATTGTATGAATTCAGTTGCCGAGAAACAGATGGTATCAACTTTTTCAGGAAAAAGGCCTGAACGCTTACCCAATTTGTTGCGACTGGCTCTCACTGGCTCCCCTTTTCAAGTATCTCTTCCGACTATATTTCATCCGCCTGCGAACACAAATTGAAATGACCTATAGTCTCATGCATGAAAGTATCTAAAAAATAGCAACTAACTTCCTGACCAACAGTTGCATCTTGATTTAATGTCTTCATTAGCGCATAATTCGGTTGTGGCTATCGACTTTTTGGCATTATTTAGGAAAAGCTAAAATCAAGGGCAAACAATTATGTCTCAATGCAACCAAACAACTAATCCATTACTTGACACAGGATCGTTGGCCGTCGCGGCAATTACCTTGCTTCTTTTTGGTGGGGCGTTATTTACGAAAGGCCTTGTGCGGCGTTCGAAATTCGGTTCAGAAAAGCGATTTATTTCCGTAGCGGAAT
>CAYMGG010000084.1:0-18422 GCA_964389915.1 uncultured Planctomycetaceae bacterium | reverse complement strand
CAGGGGGAACTTTTTTGCAAAAAAGTTCCCCCTGAACCAGATTTGATTGGGGCACAGAATTACGGCCGCTCGCCCGCCGCCCCGGCGGAGAGTTTCAAACTGAGCACTCGGCCCGGCCAGGGGCCGGAGCGCAGATCGCCCCAAACCCGCGTGCCGGCGGAAGGGAAATCCAGCCAGAGCTCGCCGCCGACCAGGGCCTGGCAGCGCCGGCCGGTCCAGGCCAGAACGAGATCGAGTTCGCCGGTCGGCAGATCGCGCAGGCTCCGCTGGCTGACGTGGATTTCGCGTCTGTCGCCGGCCACCCGCAGCTCGCCTTGCCGCCGCAGCGTCAGCCGCCCGTCGCCCTGCAACCTTAATTCCCCGGTCGAACCCAAAGAGAGCAGCGGCCAGCCCTCGGCCGGCGGATTCTTCAGTTTGTCCTGGTCGAGCCGAAAGCGCATCTCCACCTGGTAGGGGCCGCAACTCAGATAGCGGCTCTCGCCCAAATCCAGCGCTTCGGCCAGCGGCGCTTCCGGTTGGGGATTGGTCCAGGCCAGCACCGCCGGTCGGGGCGGCGGCGGCGATTCGACGGCCGGGAGTTCCGGCTCCGACTGGGCGACGGCAGGCCTGACCGCTTCGGGCCGGGCCGCCCCCTTCGGCCGGTCGACCTTGGGACGGGCAGAATAATAGGCCAGACCGCCCCCCAAACCAGCCACCAGCAGCGCTACTATCAACAGCCAGAGATTATTGAAGGACTGCGGACGCGATTTCCGGGCCTGACGTTTGGGGGGCATGGGCATCTCCGGGTCAAAGACTGGTTCAATCGGGGAGCTCAGGGGACGTAGACTTCCAGCGGTCCGGCTTCCAACAGCAGGCTGCCGTCGGGATGTTGCAGACTGAGTTGAGCGTTAAACCGTTCAAAGGGCTGCGCCGGCTCGTCAGCATTGAAAATGCGGGTCTGATTGTAGTACAGGCTCAACTGACCGTGCTCCCGGCGATAACGGAAAACCGCCGGCAGGGAGTATTGAAACTCATGCCCCCAGGAACGCCAATCCGGATCCTTGCGCGAGATATACCCCTTGCCTTGATCGCCCAGCGTGATGATGTAGGCATGCCCGGCCGAATTGACCAGCTCCAGGAAGCAGGCCGACCAGCCCTTCTTCACCTCCCGATCCAAACGTTGCACCGGCAGCCTAAACTCCTGATTGTCGGCCAAGGCAATGGCCTCGCCCGGCGCAGCGGTTGCGCCCCGATGGCTGGCGCCGGGGCCGATGGCCAAGCTGAACCGGCCATCGGCCGCACCGACCAGGCGCGGCGCCGGCAAGGCGGCGGTCCCCAGCTTTTCTGCGGCCGGATCGCCGGTTTCCGCGGCTTTCTCGCCGACCTTCCAACTGGTTGCCGCGGCCTGCTTGGTTCCGAAGTTGCGGTGAATCTGGTCGGCCGGCAGTTGCTCGGCAAAGAAGGCCAAGCCGGCCAGCCGGGCGTATTGGGCCTGAATCTGCGCCGCGGTGAGGGCCACGGCATAGACGGTCATGCGGGCCAGATCACCGCGCAGATAAGAACCGCCGCTCAGGTTGTCCACCGGGGCGGTGATCTTGTCGCCGCCGCCGGCCGGCCCGCCGATCATGAACCCTTCGGTCGAACGCGAGCCCGTGCAGGACGTCTCGCCTTGCAGCTCGCCGTTCAGATACAGGGCCAGGCGCTTGCCGTCGAAGACGGCGACGGCATGGTAAAAACGCCCGGCTTCCAGCGGCTGACGGCTCTTGACCTCGGCGAACGGCGCCGGATGCTACCGTTTTTCCGGCAGACCAGCGACGCCTGGGCGCCGCGCTGGTAGCAGATGACCTGTTCGCGCCCCGACTCGCGCAGCCGGAAGACCGCCTCGACCGCCACCGGGCCGTTGGGAGCGGTGTCCGCCGGCGCGCTCAGCGCGGTGGCGGCTTCGAAGTTCAGGGCCCGGGCATTGCCGGGCAGCTTGACGAATTTGAGCCCGGTGGCGGTCTCCGCCCAGCTCAAATCGCGACCATGTCCGGAACGATCGGGCACCAGGCGGGTTTCCTTGACGCTCTTGGGGGCGAAGATCCATTGGGCCGCGACCAGCTCGTCCGGCAGGGCCGGCCGGGTCCAGACCGTGGGCGAGTAGGCCCAGGTGCCGTCGGCAAAACGGGCCAGGCCGGCGTAATAATCCTCGCCCACGGCGGTCTCGCTGGGCGCCCAATCGAGTTGGCCGGGCTTGACGCCGGCCGGATTGGGCCGCGGCAGCAGGCTGTGATCCGGCTCGTCGGGCTGATTCAGCTCCACCCCGCCCCAATCCCACCGGGCCATGCGACGGAAGGGGTGGGCGTTACGCATCACGGCCACCGCCGCCTCGGCCGCGCCGGGGCCGGTCGGCTCCCAGGCGACCTGCTTGTATTCGTCGTGCGCGGTCGCGCCGACGGCCTGGTTCACGGTCAGCTTAAGTCCGCGCTCGGCCCCGGCCAACCGGTGCAACGGCACGCTGTAGACCAGCTGGTCGGCGTAGCTGACCGGCACCGCAATGGCCACGTCGGGCAGGTTGGCGTAGCGGATCTCTCGGCCGTCCGGCAGGCGCAGAACCGGCCGGACCTTGACCACCCGGGTCGCGGCGCGGTCGAAATCGACCGGGCACTCCCAATTCCACGGCTCCATTTTATCCAGCGGCACCTGCGGACTTTGAGCCTCGGCCAGTTTGCGGTCGTTCTCGTCGCGCAGTTCCAGCGACCACTGCCCCTGCGCCGGCCCCTGCCGGGTGGGCAGAGGCAGAAATTCCAGCCGCAACGGCTCGCCCGCGTACAGGCACTTGCGGTAGGAGAGCACGGCCTCCGGCCGGTCGGGCGAGCCGGCCGGCAGCTCCCGCCCGAAATAGCGGCAGAGGTAGCGCTGGGAGATCTCCAGCCGGCTGGTCAGGATCGAATAGCTGCAATCCAGCGTGGTCGATTCGTGATAATCGTTCCAGGTCGAAAAGTGCAGGAAGTCCGGATTGGTCGCCAAGCCGGCCTCCCAGACGTTACGGAAAAATTCGGTCCGCCGGGGGGCGATGAAATTCTTGTTGGTCGCCCGGGCGCTCAGATAATCCGGCCAGAGGGTGGCGCCGATGTATTGCCCGGCCCGGGTCTGGCCGTAGGCGGCCCGCAGGCTCTCGGGCATCTTGGCCCCGGCCTCCAGCGAGGAGGCGCCGAAATTATAGACCCCGTCGAACAGGTCCATGCTTTCGCGATATTTCTCGGCCGGGAAGGTGCCGAACAGGGCCGGTTGCAGGCCGCCTAATTCATAGATCCAGAATGGCTCGCGCCCCTTGGCCTTGAGCGCCGCAAAGACCTTGCCCCACCACTCGGCCGAACCGCTGGTCGAGCTGTAGTTGAGGATCACCGGCCGGCCATTGAATTTGAGCCACTGCGGCCGGTCGGCCAGCTCGGCGCACATCTTGTCCACCCCGTCGGCCACGATGGCCACGCCTTCGTCCTTGTTGCAGATCGATTGTGTCTCCAGCCAGGGCACGGCCCAGAAATCGGTGTAGCCCTCGGCGGCGATGGCGTCCAGGTAGGAGCGCAGCAGGCCGATCTGCCGGTTGACGTGATCCGGGGAGAAGAAAAGAAAGTCCGGCCCCACGGACGTCCAACCGAAATCGTGCATCAGCCGCACCTCGGCCCGTCGGAAATTGGCGTCCATCTCCGCTCCGGCGGCCTTGGGATCCGCCCCCGCAGCCGGGGAGACCTCCAGCGGGGTCACGGAAAAATCAGTGTCGGCCAGATAGCCCGCCCCCGCATGATTTGGCGCGAACCAACCTAGTTGACACACAAAGGCGTGTCGGGGCGGCTTGGCCGCGCCTTCGGCGGCCGAACCCGCGCCGCCGCTCAGGGCGCCCAGCCCCAGCATGATGCCGGTCACGACGGCAGCGCAGAGGGAAAGCGGGCCAAACGAGCAACGAGGATTGAGGCGGTGGGACATGGGCGGTCTCCTATTTGTTCCAGGCCGGGTCGTTGGTCAGAATGTCGGTGCGCCGCGAGGCGTAATGCGTGTCCAGGTAGATGACGTTTAACGCGCCCAAGTGGCGGAAGTGACGATTGGAATGGCCGGCCGTCGAGTCCAGGCAGTAGGACGAGCCGGTCATGTAGCCCTCGGCGTTCAGATCGTTGGTGCCTTCGTAAAACACGTCGCAGCAAAACAAAACCTGGGAGGGGTATTTAAAGCCGTCCAACTTGCGGTGCGGCTTACCGAAGTAATTGAAGGCGCAGGCGTCGAAAGAGAGGCCGTAATTGCCCTGTTTGAAAAACATCAGCTTGTAGGAGGGGCAGTCGAGCTTGTCATAGTTCTCGACCACATAACCAATCCAGCTCGGGGGACTGCCGGCCGGAAGGCCCGAGGCTTTGACCGTCCAGATCGGCGCATCGAGGTTGGGCGTCCAGCCGCCGCACATGTCGGCGTAGAGGGTCAGACCGATGCCGATCTGCTTGAGATTGTTGGCGCAGGAGATGCCCCGCGCGCTAGCCAGAGCCCGTTCTAGGGCCGGCAGCAGCATGGCGGCCAGGACCGAGATGATCGCCGTCACCACCAGCAATTCGACCAGGGTGAAACCGGCCTGCGCCCGCCTCCGGACCGGCTCCTCGGCGTGACGCGACCGGAGTAGCGGGAAGCGATAGGCTCGGCCGAAGAACCGGCCGGCCGGAAGCGAACCTTGGTCCGCAATCGTCACGCTGGCATCCGACACAGGGGCGGTTTCAGTCATGAACTTCTCCTCTTGAACCATCGGGTCGGTATGAAGCGATAACGTTTTGTTCGCAGCGCTCGCGCCGGCCAAACCGCCGGGCCCGCCTTTGCCGGCGTCCGTCCAGGTCAGGTCCGGCAAAGCCAGATGGGCGACCGCCCTCTCGGCCGGCATGGCTTCCTCCAGGGTCTGGCGCGTATCGCGCCAGGTCCGGGCGCGGGTGGTGACCAGGTAGAGGCCGGCGGTTTCGATCTCCTCCGCCGCCAGAAGCGCGCGATGCAGAACCACCTCCGGCGGGCAACGCTTCTGGAAGCGGGGGGGCACGGTCAGATGAATGGGCAGGCCGAAAGGCTCGGTGGGATCATAATGAGCCAAGGCACTGGCATGGCTGACCACGGCTTGCGGCTGGCCGGCCCGGTTGCGGCTCCAAAAGGCCCAGCGCGTAAAAACCGCTGCGCGGGTATCCGCCTGTCCGGGCAGGCGGTAAAGCCCGACATCCACCCGCGTCCAGTGCCCGGCCTCAACATGATAGGCCTGATCGTAAGACCCATATCCTAGCTGTTTGGCCTGAGCCGCAGTAAAGTATCCGTATTGCCCTTCGCCCAGCAGGCGCAGCTGTTCGGCTCGCTCTTTGCGCGGATGGTTCATAGCTTTTTCCCGCTTTACGAGAGATCGCCTCGCCTTTTGAAACAGTCTGGTTTCTGCTTAGCTCCTTAACCATAGAGCATAGTGGTCGGCAATAAAAACACGATAAACTTGTATTCCAGCGATTTGAGCTAGAATAAACTTGGTTTTATTAACAAGTTTTTGTGATTTTCCACTAATTTAAGATTTAATCATGCGTAATGCTAGATGAGGCTGGACTATCTTTTCCTGACCGCTAATCACTAGCGCCGCCCCAAAAACCGCCAACGAACCGTCTCTGGAGGCACCGAAATTTGGCTTGCCCCCTTCATAAAACATAGGGTACTGTCGGCCGTCCAAGAAGGCTTTTATCATTGTTTGGGAAGGTGCGGAATCAGGATTGGTTAGGAAGCATTACTTATTCAGACGGGCTAGCAGGCGGGGCAGGCGTAGTCGGGGTCTTGCCTTCCGCGAGTTCGGGCAGCATTTCCCGCATTTTGTCGATGACCGTATTGGCTTTGAACGGTTTGAGGATATAGCCGGTGACGCCCAGGCGCATTACGGTCTGAATCGCCTCGCGGTCGGAACGGCTGGAGCAGATCAGGATCGGCGGCAGGCTGAGATCGAATTCCTTTTTGGCCATGGTGATAAAGGTGGCCCCATCCATGACCGGCATCATCAGATCGGCCAGGATCAAGGCCAGGCTCTGCGGCCCCTGCTGCCGCAGCAACTCCAATGCCTCCTTGCCGTCCCCGGCCTCGACGCAAACCGCCCCGATCCGTTCCAGGATCTTGACCAACATCCGCCGCAAAGGCGCGGAATCCTCGATCACCATGATGCGCGGCCGCCCGACGGACTCAGGCTTGGCCGAGGCGGCGGAATCGAGCGGGGAAGAGGCAGACTGACTCATCTCTGCGGTTTCCTGGTTGCCTGAAAAAGCTCGACCCACTCCGTAGCAAGAAAGATAGACAGGTCGCCTTATTTTGGAATTCGGGCCGCAAACCACCCCTGCCATACATTATGTGCAAATGCCTTACTCAGCATACCGCGCAAAAATCATTTCGCCAAGCCGGAAATCGGAGAAATTCTGCCCGTGTCGGGGGGGATCAATCGCCGTACATCAACCGTTCGGCCAGGTAGTCGGGCAGGCCGGCCCGCTGGATCAGGGCGATGGTGGTCTTGCGGTCGTAGTCCAGCCGGTGATATTCGACCGTCTTGCCGTCGTAGAAGAGCCACGAACTGCGCGGATCGCCGTCGCGCGGCTGCCCCACCGAGCCGACCGAGACGAACGCCTTCTGGTTCTCCATGTGAAAGCTGGTACGCGGCGAAGGCTGGTCGTCATGGGGGAAGATGTAACCCAGTTCCGTACCTAGAAAGGCGCGATGGTTGTGGCCGACGAAGCAGAGATCGAAATCGACGAACTCCTCGCGCAGGGTCTGCACCAGGCGATAGAACATCCAGGGGCTGTCGGCCTCGCGCACATAATCAAAGAGCGGATCGCGGGGGCTGCCGTGGACCAGCAACTGCCGCTCGCGCAAAGCCAGCGGCTTGAGGCTCTGTAGGTAATTGAGCGTCTCCCGGTCGCGTAGCTGTTGGGCGGTCCAGTCGATGGCCACCCGGGCCAGCGGGGTGAAGTGCTCGGCCCCGTTCAGGACCGCGTTTTCGTGATTGCCCGCCAGCACCAGCGAGCAGCGCTGGCGGACGATCTCCAGGCACTCGCGCGGCTGCGGACCGTAGCCGACGGTGTCGCCCAGGCAGACGATCTCGTCGACGCCGACCCGCTCGATGTCGGCCAGCGCGGTCCGCAGGGCCGTGAGGTTACCGTGCACGTCGCTGATGAAGGCGGTGCGCATGAGTCTAGAAGAGCTCCCCGTGCAGGGCCTGCACGGCCTTGACCATGTCCGAGCCATCCACCAGCAGGGCGATGTTCAACTCCCGGGCGCCCTGGCTGATCATCCGGATGTTCACCCCCGCCTTGGCCAGCGCGCCGCAGACCCGGCTGGCCACGCCGGGCACGCCGGCCATGTTTTCGCCCACCACGCTGATGAGGGCCTTGTCCTGCTCGATGGTCACCTCGGCGAACTCGCGCAGTTCGTTGGCCGCCTCGGTCAGCCGCTCGCCCCGGGGGGTGGTCAGGCTGATCGAAACCTCGGAGGTGGCGATCATGTGGATGTCGACCTGGTGGCGGCCGAAGACCTCGAAGACCCGGGCCATGAAGCCGTGGGACCCGAGCATCCGCGCCGAGGTGATGGTGACCAGGTCCGTGTGCTTCTGGCTGGCGATCGACTTGGCCGCGCCCGCGCCGCTGTCCGACAGCTGCGGCAGGATGACCGTGCCCGGATGCTCCGGCCGGTGGGTGTTGAGCACCCGCACCGGGATGCGGTGTTCGATGGCCGGAATCATGGTCGAGGGGTGCAGGACCTTGGCCCCGTACCAGGCCAGCTCCGAGGCCTCCATGAAGGAGAGCTCGGGGATGCTCTTGGCGCCGGGAACGAGCTTCGGATCGGCGGACATGACGCCGTCGACGTCGGTCCAGATCTCGACCTCCTCGGCCCGCACGGCCGCGCCGAAGATGGTGGCGCTAAAATCCGAGCCGCCGCGGCCGAGGGTGGTGATGTGCCCGTCCGGGCTCGCGCCGAGAAAACCGGTGGTCACCACCGCCTCGCCGCCCAGTCCGGCGACGTTCTCGCCCAGGCGGGGGAAGCATTTTTTGTCCGGCTTGGCCGAACCGAAATTGCCGTCGGTCAGCAGGCCGAGGTTATAGGCCGTCTCCCAGCGGGTCTCGACGCCGAACTCCTTGGCCAGCACCTCGGCGAAGACGCGGCTGGACATCCGTTCGCCAAAGCTCATGACCAGGTCCATGGTTCGGGGCGAGATCTCGCCGATCATGTGGATGCCGCTAAGCAGATTGGCGAACTCCTCCAGCTGGGCGTCGACCAGGGCCGTGTCCAGCCCCAGGTCGCGGCAGACCCCGCGTTGCAGGTCGAAGACGCGCTTGGCGTCGGGCTTGCCGCGCAACGCCTGCTGCGCGCAGTCGATCAGCGTGTCGGTCATCCGGCAGCTGGGACTGTTATGGGCCGAGACGACCACGACCGGCCGGCGCGGGAGTCGATCCTTGACAAGCCGGCAGGCGGTGCGGATGCTTTCCGCCGTACCGACGCTGGTGCCGCCAAACTTCATGACGATCATGGCTGAATCCTTTATAATGCGGTACGCCGATGGTTGACGACGTTCGGGGATTATGAGCCGCTCGGCGATTTTATTCAAATAAAAAAGGACCCTGATGTTTACCGGATTGATCCAAACGACGGGAGCGGTGATTCGCCGACAGGCGCGCGGCCAGGGATATGAACTGACGGTGGACGTCTCCGGCCTGGCCGAGACGCCGCAGCTCGGCGCCTCGATCGCCGTTTCGGGCGCGTGCCTGACGGTAACGCGCCTGGCGGGAACCGCGGCCAGCTTCGACGTGGCCGCCGAAACCGCCGCGCGTACGACCCTCGGCCGGTTGAACCCCGGCGACCCGGTCAACCTCGAACCCGCCCTGCGGGCGGGCGCGCCGCTGGACGGGCACCTGGTGCAGGGGCACGTCGACACGGTGGGCGCGGTGCTGGGCGTGGAGGAGCGGGGCGGCAGCTGGCTCTACCGCTTCTCCCTGCCGGAAGCGCTGACCCGGCTGGTGGCGGTCAAGGGCTCGGTGGCGGTCGACGGCATCTCCCTGACCGTGGTCGAGGCGCAGGCCGACTGGTTCACGGTCTCGGTCATCCCCCACACCCGCCGGGAGACGACCCTGGCCGGCAAACACCCCGGTGACGCGGTCAACCTGGAGGCCGACGTTCTGGCTCGTTACGTGGCCCGCTGGCTGGGCGGAGCCGATACCGGCGGCGGCCTGAGCGAAGACTTCCTGCGCCGCCACGGTTTTGCCTGAAGCGTAGAACCCAGTTTCGCGGGGGAACTTTTTTTGCAAAAAAAGTTCCCCCGCACCCCCTCAAAAAAACTCTCCTCAGTTTTTTGTCTACCGAGCCTACAGGGGGTTTGGGGAACCTTTTTTTGCAGAAAAGGCTCCCCATGATCAATCACTATTGGTTTGAATTGATATAATTGCTGAGCTCTTGCGGGGTGGGGAGCCGGGGACCTTTTCGGCTCAAAAGGCCCCCCGATTCAGACTCGCAACGCCGCGCTGAGAACGGTGGCGTCCTCGGCGAAGACCCCGCCCGGACAGGCGGACTCGAAGTGGTCGCCGATCAGCTCGGCCGCAGGGCGGCCGCTCTGCCCGCGGGCGGCGCGCTCCAGCGCCTCGGCCAGCCCCAGGTTGCCGTAGGGCGCGCCCTGGGCGTCCAAATTGCGCCCCAGACCGTCGGTGACCAGCACCAGGCTGCGCCCGGCCAATTCGTCCAGCGTCTGCACCGCGTACTGCTGGTCGCCGATCACGCCCAAGGGCGATCCGGAGGCCGGGGGCAATTCGCCCACGCGGCCGGGTTCGAGTTGCAGGATTTTGACATTGCCGGCGGCCAGCGCCTGCCCGCGGCCGGACGCCGGATCGACCAGGACCGCGGCCAGGTTTACCAGCACCCCCCGCCCCCGCCGGGAGATCAGATCGCGGTTCAGCGCGGCAAAGACTCCGGCCAACGTTTCGCCGGCCAGCAGGCAGTTGCGCGCCCGGACCAGCACCCCGGCCGCCGTCAAGGCGGCCGCCAGCCCCCGCCCGGAGATATGGCCGGCCAGGGCCAGCCAACGCCCGCCGGTCAGAGGAACGAAATCGTGAAAATCCCCCCCCCCCTCCAGGCAGCGGTACTTGCGCATACCCCAGACCACGGCGTCGGCCTCGGCCGGCGGCTGCGGCTGGAGCTCGGCCTTCAGCGCTTGAACGAACTGGATTTCCCGCTCCAGCCGCTCGCGGGCCATCATCTGCCTGGCCGGCCCCTCGTTGTAAAGAACGGCCGCCACCTGTTCGGTCAGGCACTTGATCATCAGCAATTCGTCGTCGCCGAACGCCTCCCGCTCGACTCCGGGCGTAGCGCAGAGCACGCCCAAAGGCGTGCCGCGGTGGGCGATCTCGACGAAGGCGGAATGGTTCCAGAACTCGCCGCGACCGCGGCCTCCGCTGCGCAAGGACTCCGGACAGGCCCAGACCGGCACCCCCCGGCGCGCCGCCTCCACCAGGCTCTCCCGCTCCCGCAGGGCGATCGGCTCCACCCCGCCGGCGTCCAGGCCGACCGAAACCTTTAACGCCAAGCCGACCCCGTCATTGGTCAGCAGCCAGACGCCGATCAACTCGGCCCGTACCCCCAAAGCCAAGCCCCTTACCGCTTCATTAAGAAACGTTTCGGTATTGCCCGCCGCCGCATGCAGCGGCAGAGAGGCAATTGCGCGCCACGCCGACAGCCGTCGGCGCAGTTCTTTGTTCTCATCTGTCAGCAGGATTTTGGTTGAGCGTCTTTTCTTTTCGGCCACTTTTTCATCCGTCATACGCCCACACCCTTATGTAAATATTTTTAATAGGCATGACAACTTTTTTAATATACTCTATAAACCTAGGCTGTCAAGTTCCCCGAAACAAATTGCTTTTGCTCTCTCAATTTAGTATATCCTGCATTCACTTGGTAATGAGCAAGTTACAAACCAAAGGGGAGAGCCGTGACCATCCTGCTGACCAATGACGACGGCATCGAAGCCCCGGGCCTGCGGGCTTTGGCCGAAGCTTTGTCCGGTTTGGACGAATTGTTGATCGTGGCCCCGGCCAAAAATCACAGCGGCGCCAGTCAGTCGATCACGGTCCGCAAGCCGCTGTGCGCCCAAATCTACGATTCATTTCCCGGCGCGGTGGCGGCGCATGCGGTCCACGGTTCGCCGGTGGACACGGTCAAATACGCCCTCCGGCATGTCTGCCGCCATTCCCCGCCCCGCCTGGTGGTCAGCGGCATCAACAACGGGGCCAACGCCGGCCTCAACGCCCTCTATTCGGGCACGGTCGGCGCGGCCCTTGAGGCCGCTTTGCTGGGCGTGCCGGCCGTGGCCACCTCCCTGGCCGCCCACGAGGTGCCGGATTGGTCGACGGCCCAGCACTTCACCCGCCAAGCGGCGGAACTGGCCCTGCGGCTGGCCCCCGCGGCCGGCCGGGCCTTCTGCCTCAATTTAAACGTTCCGGACCTACCCTTGGTTCAGGTAAAAGGATTGCGCTTCACCCGGCACGGGCTGAGCGGCTATGCGGAGAATTATATTCCTCTAGTCGACGGCCCGGCCGACCATTACCAGGTGGCGGGCGACATCCACCTGACCGATCCGGACGACACCTTCGACACCGCCGCCTTCCAGACTGGGTGGGCTTCGCTCACCCCGCTCCAGGCGGATCTTACGGATCACGAGTTGCTGGCCCACCTGCGGGCCAATTGTGCGACCCCGGAAGGACGTTCATAAATGCGCATCATCGCCGACGAGAACATTCCCTATGTGGCCGAGGCTTTCGCCGCCTTCGGCCAGGTCAGCACCCACCCGGCCGCGGCCCTCAAGCCGGAACTGGCCCGGCAGGCCGACCTGCTGCTGGTCCGCTCCGTCACCCGGGTGGACGAAGGGCTGCTGGGCGACGCGTCGGTCCGCTTCGTCGGCACCGCCACCATCGGCACCGACCATGTGGACGAGGCCTTTCTGGCCCGGCGTAACATCACTTTCGCCAGCGCGCCAGGCTCCAACGCCACCAGCGTGAGCGAATGGCTCACCGCCGCGCTCTTGGCCCAGGCCGCCGACGACGGACTGGACCTGGCCGGCCTGACCCTGGGGGTGATCGGGGTGGGCAATGTCGGCCGACGGGTGGCGGCCAAGGGCCGGGCGCTCGGACTGCGGGTATTGCTGAACGACCCGCCGCGGGCCCGGGCCGAAGGCGCGGCCGAATTCGTGGAACTCGACCGGCTGCTGGCCGAAAGCGACCTGCTGACGGTCCACGTGCCCCTGATCCGCGAAGGTCCCGACCGGACCGAGGGCCTGGCTGACGCCGGCTTCTTCGCCCGCTTGAAGCCGGGCGCGCGCTTCTTCAATTCCAGCCGCGGACGGGTGGTCGACGAGGCCGCCCTGCGGGAGGCGCGGCAAAGCGGCCGCCTGGCCGCTTATGTCCTGGACGTCTGGCGAGGCGAGCCGGAGATCTCGGCCGAGACCTTGCAGCTGGCGCGCCTGGCCACGCCGCACATCGCCGGCTACTCGTTCGACGGCAAGGTGGCCGGCACGGTCATGCTGCGCCAGGCGGCCGCCCGAGTCTGCGGGCTAAACCCGGCCTGGGACGTCTCCCCGCTCCTGCCCGCCCCGGAAACGCCGCGTCTGGCCCCCGCCAGCACGGGCCGGCGCGAAGCGATCCTGGATGCGGCGGTGCGCCAGATCTACGACCTGCGCGCCGACGACCGGCGGCTGCGCGCGGGGCTCGGCCTGCCGCGAACCGAGCTGGGCGCGCTCTTCACCCGCCTGCGCAAGGAATATCCCCGCCGCCGGGAGTTCGCCCACACGACCGTGGCCCTCCCCGCCGGCGTTGCGGACTCGGCAGTCTGGCGCGGTCTGGGGTTTGCCGCCAGCGGCGCTTGAGCGGCAGAAAAAAACGGGCGACACTTTGCATTTCCGATTCTGCGGGGATATGCTTCAAGAGAATGCCGGAACGCAGCGCGGAGAGGCCGCAATGACCGATCAACCGAGCGAACGCTGGACGCTGGAGGCCGAAGGCCAGGCCGCCCGGCTCCTGCGCCGGCTGGCCCAGGCCGAGAGCGAAGCCGAACGCCAACCCCTGTTCGGGGCGCTGCGCTCGTTGAGCGGGCAGAATCTGCCCGACGAGCTGCGCCTCTGGCTGAACTGGTTTCTGGAGGAGCGGCTGGAGTTGCGCAACGCCGTCGGCCTGCTGACCGGCCGGGCCGACTCCGGCCGGCCGGCCGCCGGATTGGAAGACGAACCGGTCTTCGAACGCGCCGAGTACAACTGGTGCGCGCTGGACCGCATCCGCGACCCCGACAACATGCGCAAGCTGCGCCAGACCTACCACGATCTGGAGACCCCCCTAACCGTGGATCAGGACGGTCCCTTCTCCTTCCGCCGCCTGACCGGCGCGGAGGAGGAGGATCTGGCCTTCTTCCGCGGCCGGTCG
The DNA here is from genome assembly GCA_964389915.1 of uncultured Planctomycetaceae bacterium. Classification (GTDB taxonomy): domain Bacteria; phylum Planctomycetota; class SZUA-567; order SZUA-567; family SZUA-567; genus CAYMGG01. The sequence continues at coordinate 4,983 of CAYMGG010000084.1, read as the reverse complement.
GTTTCGGCCGCCCTGTTCGCCCCGACCGCCGGCCCGCGCCAGCTGCGCCTGCTCAAGGACTACGGCAAGATCATGATGATGCCGCTCTTTCCCGCCGCTACGCAGCGCTCGGGGGCGGTCATCTACGCCGCGGCCATCTGCCAGGCCCTGGTCCGGCATCGGACCAAAATCACCAGCCTTTCGCTGACCGATCTGGCCGAGAGTCTGCCGGGGCTGCTGGACCGCCCGTATCTGGTGGACAGCTATCTGGACCTGTTCCGCGCGGCCTTGGAGTGCTGCCGCTAAACGTGCGGGGAAAAAGTTAGCTTCGGGGTTTGATCCGGCGCCGATCCTAGACTGGATCACCGATTCGAACTTCACCCCCGCTCTGCGTTCGGCCGCCGGGGCCTTCGGGAGAAGCAATGAGCCAGCAGATCTTCGGCATCTTCTTCGTCATCATCGCCACGGTGACCGTGGTCGTCCTCTTTTTCCTGTACCGGCTGATGATCTCGATCGGCCGCCTGGACCGGCGTCTGGACCAATTGACCCGCCATCTGCGCGACCTGAATCTGTACGACTTCGCCGCGGCCGAGGTCAAGGTGCTGGCCGGCGAAACGGAACTGGAATCGGAAAGAGACAGCGCGGCGGCCACAGATACGGTCGGAAACTCTGCCAAATCTTAACTTTCTGGCCATTAATTCCTTATGCCGGCCTGCAGTTTGGCCGATAGATTAATAAAACCATGCCTGGTTTAAGGGCGTGGAGAGTGAATGCAGGCCGCCCCAGAAGTATCGGCCGAGCCGCTAACCACTTGACCAGACGGCAGTTGACTCAAAGCACCGGGCGACCCAAAGCGCAGCCAGAATTGTGAGCCGCCTTATTTCGCGGGAATTGGCCATGGCCGACGAACCAGAAATCAAACTCCGCCCGGCCGGCTCGGCCAACACCCGTTGGGGGGCGGCGGTCGTCGAAACCGACGATGATGGCATCCTGGGCTTTATGAGCCTGCGGGGCTGCCCGGCCGACATGACCTTGGAAAATCTGGACGCCATCTTCAACGAGCTCAATTTGCATCCCGATTTCGTCATTAAAGAATGCCGGGAGGAAATTTTGGCCGCGGCCCGTGAAAACCGGCCGATCATCCGCGTCAAGATCGCCGAAGGGCATCCGGTCAAACTGGGCAACAATGCCAGCCTGGAGTTCCACAAGCGGCCGCGCGGAGTCGAAACCAAAATCGAGGAGAGCGTCGCCAAGGTCAACTACCGTGAGGTCAAGGCGGTGGACAACGTCCAGGCCGGCGAGCTTCTGGCCACCTATTTCCCGATGACCGAGGGCGAAGGCGGCGCCGACATCTTCGGCCGCGTCATCCCGCCCCCCAAGACCCACGACGTCAGCATCACGGTGGGCGAAAACGTCCGCTATGACGACAGCACCCGCCAGTACTACGCCACCGCCAGCGGTTACATCCGTTACCAACGTAAAACCCTCTCCGTCCATCCGGTCTACCAGGTCGAGGGTGACGTCGACCTCTCCGAAGGCAACATCCGCTTCATCGGCCGGATCGAGGTCCGCCGCGACGTGCGCGACGAGTTCTGCCTGGAGGCCGGCGAAGGCATCCATATCGGCGGCACGGCCGAAGCCTGCTCGCTCAAGGCCGAGCGCGAGATCATCATCGAAGGCGGCGTGACCGGCAAGGGCAAGGGCCTGATCGAATGCAAAGGCGGCCTGCGCTGCCGGTTCCTCAACGACACCACCGCCACCATCGGCGGCGACGTGGTGATCGAGAAGGAAATCGTCAACTCCCGGGTCCACTGCATGGGCCGGGTGATCGTCACCCGCGGCACGATCGTGGGCAGCGAGGTGGTGGCCCTGCGCGGCATCCTGGTGCGCGACGCCGGCAGCAGCCTGGGGGTCAAGACCGCGCTCATCGCCGGGCTCGACTACCGGGTGGCCGAAAAGCTGCTGGGGATCAACCGCGACCTGGTGCAGTTCCAGGAGAAACAGCAAAAACTGCTCAACCGCGCCGGCCCGCTGATCGATCGCCTGCTCAAGTCCCCGGCCATCGACAATCGCCGGCGCGAAGAGGTTGACGATATGGTCAGCAGCATCCGCCAACTCCAGCGCCAAATCTGCCAGTTGGACCAGACCAGCGGCGAGTTGATGCGCAGCTTCTCCGACCAGGCCATCAACTGCGTCTCGATCGGCAACAGCCTCTACCCCGGAGTCACGGTCGTGGCCGGCAAATACGAACGCGAAAACCACGAATCCCTGACCGGGCCGATCAGCCTGGAACCCGATATCGAACGCCGCCAACTGACCATCCAGGGCGGTCTGGCCGTTGAGCGTTTCTGGAGCGACGAAGCCAAACCCCGCCCCCACCCCAAGCGGTGAAGGCGGAGGAAAGCGAACCATGAGCGATGTCAAGAACTGGACCTTCGACGAAGTCGACGCCCTATACCGGCGCTTCAACCCCAACGATTTCGACGGGGAGGGCCGGCGCGTGGTCATCGCCGAAGATACGGCGCCGATCCTGACCCTGCTCTGCAATTCGCTGGAGCGCAAGGGCTTCTCCGTCACCGGCACGGGGGACGGCCTGGCGGCGCTCAAGCTGATCCGCGACACCCGCCCCGATCTGTGCCTGCTGGACATCAACCTGCCCAAGATCAGCGGCCTGGACATCCTCGAGGCCATGCGCCGCGACGAACGCTACGCCAAGATTCCCGTCGCCATCGTCACCGCCCGCAAGGAAAAGCGCGACATCGTCATGGCCACCAAGCTGGGCGTCTGCGGCTATTTCATCAAGCCGTTCAAGATCGAGGACATCCTCAAACGGGTGCAGGAGATCTTCCCCCCGTCCAAACCCGGCGCTACCCCCACCCCACCGCCGGCCGACACGCCCCCGGCAGCGCCGGATGCGCCTCCTCCGCCCGCCGCGCCGTAGGCCCGCGTCGCCCCCCTTTATTGCCCCTGCCCCGAGCCAACTTGCCGCCGGAGAAATCCGGAAACCTGCCGCTATTCGGTTGCCGCGACCTGCCCCCAAGTAGTAAAATTCATTAACCAGGCCCGTGCCTCGAAATAGGCAAGGAAAGACTGATTTGCAGCTCCTACGCCAAAAACTCGACCAGACTGCGGCCCGCGAGCGCAGCGTCCGCGCCGCGGCGGCGGCCGCCGCCCACCTCACCGCCGCCGCCGGACTGTTGGCCGGGCTGGTCGTGGCCGACAAACTCGGCGTCCTGCCTCTGGCCGTCTGGACCGAGAGCGGCGTCTACCGCCATGGCGAATGGTCCGCGCCGACCCTGACTCTCCCGCTCCTGATCCGGAACTTGATTCTCGGCGGCCTGGGGCTGGCCTTGGCGCTGGCCTGGCTGCGGGCCTGGCTGGTCCGCCCCTCCGCCGCCCAAGCCGCCGCGGCCCTGGACCAAGGCGCCGAACTGCGCGAACGCCTGACCACGGCGGTCGTCTTCGGCGACCGGACCGACGCCTTCAGCGCCGCGGTGCGCCAAGACGCCGAAAATGCCTGCCGCGAGGTCGACCCGGACCGGCTCTTCCCCCTGCGCCTCGGCGGCTGGGGGCGTCCGCTGACCGGCGCCCTGCTCCTGTTGGCGGGCGCGATTTGCGTGCTGCCCGAACTGGATCTGCGCGGCCGGCGAGCCCTGGCCCTCCAACAGCAGCTCAAAACCGCCCAGGACCGGGCCGAAGTCCGCCGGTTGGCGGCCGACCTGCGCCAGCGCGCTGCCGAATTGAAGGCCGCCCCCCCCGAAGCCCTGCCGGCCCCCCAGCTGGCCGAACTGCTCAAGCGCATGGAAGAGCTGGCCGCCCGGCTGGACCAGGACCGCCTGGTCGACGCCAACCAGGCCAAGGAGATGATCAACCGCCTGCAAGACCAGCTGCGCGAAGAGGCGCAGAAATCGGCGGCCGAAGCGGCCAAGCTGGCCGCGCTGGGCTCCGACCGGCGCCAGCGCCAGCTGCTGGACAAGCTGACCGAGCGGCTTAAGGAGAACGACCCGGCCGGCGCGGCCCGGGAACTGGGCCGCCTGCGCCGCCGCCTCCAGGAGAAGGGCCTGAAGCGCGAAGAACTCGAAAAGCTGAGCAAAGAGCTCGACGACCTGCGCCAGCAGATGAACGAGCTGGGGCTGGAGAAACTGAGCAAGAACTTCGACGACCTGGCCGACGACCTGCACGACCTGCAGAATTCCCGGGATCTGGACAAATGGCGCAAATTGCAGGAGAAGCTGGGCGACTCGCTCAAGAATCTCCAGCAGCAGGACCTCGACCTCTCCTCGTTGTCGGAAGAAGAGCGCCGCCTGCTCAAACAGCTGCGCGAAGCGCTCAACAAAATGGAACTGACCGAGGATCGCCTGAAACAGATGGAAAAGGCCGCCCAGGAGGGCAAGCTCCGCCAGCTCACGCTCGAAGACCTGCGCAAGATGCTCGAGGAGATGAAGAAAGGCCAGAACGGCAACCAGGGCGATCAGGGTTCGACCGGCCACACCAACAACGGCGTGGGCCTGGCCAACCTGCCCATGCCCGCCGCCGGCGGCAGTTCGGGCGGGCAGCCCGGCTCGGGCTCCGGCTCGGGCGGCAAGGGGGCCGGCTACGGCCGGGGCGGCAAGGGGGTAACCCCGGACCAGATCCGTGACGCGGTCCTCGACCCCAAACGCCTGGCCGCCGCCCGGATGGGCGCGGGCGAGGTGGTCTCCCAATGGTTCGTCCGGGGTGAACCCAGCGACGACCCGCACGTCAAGACCGCCTACTCCCAAGCGGTGGAGGCCGCCGCCAGTTCGCCGGAAAATCTGCGCGAGCAGGAGGTCATCCCCAGCGAAGACCGAGACTTCGTCCGCGAATACCACAACGCTTTGCGTACCGGACAGAAGTAACGCCGGCCGCCGGCGAACGGCGTGGCTCCGGGGACTTTCCGGCACAATCCAATGCCCGGCTTCAGACCGATTCTGGGGGAACTTTTTTGCAAAAAAGTTCCCCCAGACCCCCTCAAAAAACTCTCAC
>CAYMGG010000083.1:16614-18519 GCA_964389915.1 uncultured Planctomycetaceae bacterium | reverse complement strand
GCGACCATTTCAGCTTCTACTCGGTCAACCGCCCCCTGACCGGCTACGAGACCAGCCGCGAAGCTTTCCTTGGTCCTTACGGAAGCTTTCAGGACCCGGCCGTGCCCCTGGCCGGAAAAAGCACCAATTCCCTGACCCATGGGTGGAGCCCCATTGCCTCCCATCACCTGACGGTCGAGCTGGCCCCCGGCGCGAGCGAGGAATTGATCTTCTGCCTGGGCTTCGTCACCAACCCGCTGGCGGAGAAGTGGAGCGCGCCGGGCGTGGTGAACACCGCCCGCGCCGAAGCGGTCCAGGCGGCCTTCGCCACGGGCGCGCAGGTCGGCGCGGCCCTGGCGCAGCTCGCCAGCTTCTGGGAAGAGATGCTTTCGACCTATCGCCTGGAGGGAACGGAGGCGCCGCTGGAGCGGATGGTCAACCTCTGGAACCCGTACCAGGTGATGGTCACCTTCAACCTGAGCCGCAGCGCCTCGTACTTCGAATCGGGGATTGGGCGGGGCATGGGCTTCCGCGACTCGAACCAGGACCTGCTGGGCTTTGTCCAGATGATCCCCGACCGGGCGCGCGAACGAATCCTAGATCTGGCCGCAACCCAGCTTCGCGACGGCGGCGCGTACCACCAGTACCAGCCCCTCACCAAGCGCGGCAACCACGAGATTGGCGGCGGCTTCAACGACGATCCGCTCTGGATGATCGCCTCCACCGCCGCCTACCTCAAGGAGACCGGCGACTGGCGGATTCTCGACGAATCGGTCCCCTTCGAGAACGATCCAGCCCTGGCCGCCAGTCTGCTGGAGCACCTCAAGCGGAGCTTCGACCACGTGATTGAAAACCTCGGTCCCCACGGCCTGCCGCTGATCGGGCGGGCCGACTGGAACGACTGCCTCAACCTCAACTGCTATTCGCTGAACCCCGACGAGGCCTTCCAGACCTGCGGCAACCAGGACGGCCGCACCGCCGAATCGGTCCTGATCGCCGGCATGTTCGTCTGCATCGGCCGGGAGTACGTCGAGATCTGCCACCGGCTCGGAAAAGCGGCGGAAGCGGCGCGGGCCGAGGCGGCGATCGCCGCAATGAAAACGGCGGTCCTGGCCCATGGCTGGGACGGCGCCTGGTTCCTGCGGGCTTACGACGATGCCGGGGCCAAGGTCGGCAGCGCCGAGTGCGCCGAAGGCAAGATCTTCATCGAGTCTCAGGGCTATTGCGTGATGGGCGGGATCGGCCTGGAGAGCGGCCAGGCCAAACAGGCCCTCGACAGCGTGGCCACGCACCTGGAAACCGAGCACGGCATCGTCCTCCAGCAGCCGGCCTACCAAACTTACCACCTCAACCTGGGCGAGATCTCCAGCTATCCGCCGGGCTACAAGGAGAACGCCGGCATCTTCTGCCACAACAACCCCTGGATCATGATCGCCGAGACCGTGCTCGGGCGGGGCGACCGGGCCTTCGAGCTCTACAAAAAGGTCGCTCCGGCCTATATCCGCGATCAGACCCTCCACCGGACCGAACCCTACGTCTACTCGCAGATGATCGCCGGCAAGGACGCCCCCACCCACGGCGAGGCCAAGAACGCCTGGCTCACCGGAACCGCCGCCTGGATGTATGTGGCCATCACCCAGCACATCCTGGGGGTGCGGGCGGGCTACGAAGGGCTGGAGGTCAATCCCTGCATTCCGGGGAACTGGCCCGAGTTCACCATCACCCGCCGGTATCGGGGCGCCACCTACCGCATCCGGATCGACAATGCCGCCGGCACCGGCCGCGGCGTCAAACAGATGCGCGTCGACGGCCAGCCGGTCGCGGGCGCCAGCCTCCCGGTCTTCGCCGACGGCCAGACGCACCAGGTGGAGGTCACGCTAGGCGCCGCTTCGGCAGTCTGAAAACACCACCCGGGCTGGTGGCGGG
>CAYMGG010000083.1:0-16604 GCA_964389915.1 uncultured Planctomycetaceae bacterium | reverse complement strand
CCCGACCATAAACAAAGCCGCGTGCAGCTCCAATCCGGAGCGACCTCTGAACGCATTTTCAGACCAAAATAAGGGTGATCGACTCCCGGGAACCTTTTTTAAAGAAAAGGTTCCCGGGCGCCTCCCCAAAACACTCTCCCGGCTTCGCCCTAGCGAATGCTCAGATGGACAAATCCGCAGCTACCGGAATTGCAGCGCCAAATGGTTCGGCAACAAATAATATGAATGGCTATAAGTCGGGTTTGATTTCCAGGGCAATAATTGCCGCGTGAAGTCTGGGCTTATTTTGCCGAATGAATAACCGTACACGTCAAGCAATCCGTTGAAAAAGGTCGGATCGGCGGTTCAGCCAAGAAGCGGTGCGCGAGGCAGCATTAAAAACCTTGGCAATTTTTATGGTTTAATGCGTGTGCGCGTCAGTGACGCCGGATCAAACGCCGAGACAGCCTTTTTGCAGCGGACTGAGAGGAGAGATCGAGGGACCGAGTGCCTGCCTCCCGGCCAACAACTCGGTTCGGTGCGGATTATATCCACATTACCAATGCCGACACTCAACTAACGCCATTAACCCCAGCTAGTTGAAGCGTTTCTTGTAATACTTTTGCAATCTCCTTTCCGTAATAACTGCTCGCCAAACTTAACTTGCTGGAATAGTCTTCGAGTATCCACAGTCCCCAAGGATCTGATCTTGAATGGTTCGGCCAGAAAACTTACGGCCCTGGCAACCGGGCAATATGGCTTCTTCACCGCCAAGCAGGCCCAAACGCTCGGGTTCACCCGGCGCATGCATTCGTACTACTGCAAAACCGGCAAATGGCTCAAGTGCGACAACGGACTGTTCCGCTTGCCGAACCATGAAAACTCATTGGAAGGAGAATTTGCGCGGTGGACGCTCTGGAGCCGCAACCATCAGGATCAGCCCCAGGGAGTAATCAGCCACCAAAGCGCTTTGGCTCTGCGAGCGCTGCTGAAGCCTGATCCGGCGCAGGTCCACCTGACCGTGCCGGCCTCCTTCCGCAAGGCGGCTCCGCCCGGCTGCGTCCTCCATAAGGCGTCTCTGAATCTCTCCTTCATCGAGTCGCGGCGCGGGTTCCTGGTCACCCGCCTGCTTCGCACCCTGGAGGATCTGCGGGAGTTTCTCACCGCCCGCGGGCAGTGGGAAGAGACCCTGGCCCAGGCGCTGGCCGCCGGCCAACTCTCCCGCGAAGAAGCGCGGGAGTTGGGCTTCGCCCCGCCGCTGGCCGCGAACGGGCGGCCTCCCGCGGCCGGGCCGGCCCCGAACGATTCGCCGGAAACGGCCCCGGCTAAAATGCCAGAAGCCGCTCCCGCCGGGGCGCAGCCGGCGGAATCTTCGCCCGGTCGGACCGAAGGTGCGACCCAGATCAGCGAAAGGATCTATCAGATGATTTTCCGCCGGACCAGTCCGCAACGCTCAGCCCGCCGCCGCGCGCAAGCCGGCTTCACCCTGGTGGAACTGCTGGTGGTGATCGGCATCATCAGCCTTCTGGCCGCCATGCTGCTGCCCGTGCTCCAGAAGGCCAGCGAAGCGGCCTGGACCGTCGACTGCGCCAATAAATTCCGGCAGGTCCACCAATTGGCCATGCAGTACGCGGACAACTATCAAGATTACATGATCCACTATAATCAGCCGGACGTCGAATCGCCGGGACTCCCGGCAAGCTATTGGCGGCGCATCCTCTTCAGAATGCTGGAACCGAACGTGCCCAACGTCAGCGCCGATTGCATTCGGCTTATGGCCACCAGCGCCAATTACCAGCTCTTCTGGTGTGCCGGATACGTCCGCAGCAACGGGCGCGCGGAACACCCCAGTGGCCGCGGTTCAGGCGGACTTAACTGGTATTTGACCGGAGCCGTTTCCGGGGCCGTCGCCAAGCCTTGGCGGAAACTTTCGCAGTGCCTCGGCCTCGAAGAACCCCTCCTCGCGGACGTCGGGCCCAATGATGCGGCCCACAGCGGCGGCTGGGAATCGAACGCGGGCGCATGCGTGTTGAAAAACGTCGATCCCTTCGCCCAATGGACCACCGGCTATTACCACAATTCGCGCACCAACGCCCTCTATATTGACGGCCACGTGGCGGCCAAATCCCTGGCGCAATTGAGCCCGGTGGCCGCCGACCTACAGAATCAGGACAATTTTCGCTGACGCTGCCAAACGCCGGCTCGGTTTGACCCCGACGCGCGGGGAACCCTGACCGCGCGTCCCATCCCCAGGAGTTTTGACCATGAACCGCCGCTATCGCCTCCCCCTGCGTTCCCCGCTCAAAACGCTGTTTCTGCTGGCGGCCGGCTGGTTCGGCGCGGCCGCCGGCAATGCCGAAGAGGCCCGCGCCTATCCGCCGGAAATCGCCGCCTGGGACGAGGCGACCAAAGCCGCCCAGCGGCAAGCGGGGCAGAAGTTTCTGGCGGATTTGGCCAGCGCAATCCAAAGCGGCGCCAAAAGCCTGATCGTGCCGAAGGGCGATTACCGCTTCGAAAAGGCTCCCGGCGGCTGCCACGTCTCAATCAAGGGGGCGCAGGATCTGACGATCGACGGCCAGGGGTCCACTTTCTGGTGCGAAGAGCAGGCTTCGGCGGTGGTGTTCAGCGGCTGCCGCAACGTAAGCCTGAAAAATCTCTTCATCGATTGGGACCCGCTGCCTTACGTGCAGGGCGAGGTGATCGGAATCGATCCGGCCGGCCAGACCGTGGACCTGCGCCTGGACCAGACCTTCGCCCGCACGACCGAAGCGTTCGCCCGGCTGCGGTCGGGCGACCCCGGCAAGATCCGCGGCGCTTTCTTCGACCGCGCGACGCGCCAGCTCAAGCCGGGCCAAGTCGGATTCATGGCCCAGCCGTTCTGGGAGAACCGGGTGGCGGAACGCACCTATCGCGTCAAACTCCGGATTTTCGGACAGTTCAAGCTTGCGGATCTGGCCATCGCCCCCGGCGACCTGTTAGCGCTCTGGCTGCGCTCCGGACGAACCTTTATCGCCGAAAGCTGCGGGCCGATGACCTTTGAAAACGTAACGCTCTACGCCTCCGGTTTTGTCTGCTTTCATGATGCCGTCGGCGAAGGCCCGGTCGTCTATCGACGCTGCCGGGTCGTGCGCCGGCCCGACACCGACCGGCTCATGGGCGGCAACGCCGACGGCTTCAATTCGAGCAACATGGAGCACGGCCCGATGCTGGAAGACTGCGAAATCGACACCATCGGCGACGATGCGGTAAACGTCCATGGCCACTATTACCGCGTGCTCTGGCAGGAGTCACCCACGACCATCATCACCGACTGGATCGGCTATCGACCGGAGTACAAGGCCAACCTGACCCTCAATTTTTACCGCCATGCCGACTTCGGCTTCCTGGAGACCCGGGTCGGAATCAAAACGGAGCGGACCAAATGGACGCTGACTCAGGATAAATGTCTGTTCGATCAGGCTACGGACTGGCATTCCGGCGGCAACGGCGGGCTCACTTTCGGCGAGACGCGCAACGCTTGCCGCGTGGTGTTGGATCGGCCCTACAGCATGCCCCGGGGAACCATCTTCTCCTGCGAGGACTATGTGGGCCAGGGGGCGGTCATCCGCGGCTGCCGGTTTAAAAACCTGCTGGCCAACGGTTTCAGGCTGCAAACTTACAACGTCACGGTGGAGAACAATTGGGTCGAGCGCACCACGGCCAGCGGCATCGCAGTGACCAGCTATCCCACCTTCTGGGGCGAGGCCACCAATGCGCACCACGTTCGGATCGCCGGAAACACCCTAGTGGACATTGGCATCGACAAACTCGCCGCCGACCGGTTCAGCCCCGCCCTGCACGTGGAGAGCCCGGGCGATTACCGCACCACGCTTTTGCAGCACGACCTCGAAATCTGCGACAACCGGATCATCCGCCCCGGCAGCCGAGGCATAATGATCAAAGGGGTGAAGGGACTGCGCCTGAGCGGAAACCTTGTCGCGCTGGCGCCGGACACGCCGCGGGAAGCCGCGGCCGACCCGCTGCGGAACAACGGCCTCTGGGTGGAGGAGGCGCAGGACGCCGTAATCGAAAACAATCGAGTCTGCCGGGAGAACGAGATTCCGCCGGCCAAGTGACCCCGCTTCACGGCGCAAATTTTCCATTATCAAAGGGCGAATCGATCCGGAGTCCGCCAACGCTGAGCCAGTCCATCTGGACGCGCGAGCGGGCGAAGGCAGGGGAGAGTTTTCGAGCTAGAGGGCGGGGAACCTTCTTTGCACAAAAAAAGCTTCCCCCGGAATCGATCGTGATGGCCTTGAATCGATCTGATGCCAATTCAAATTTATGACCGTCGAATCGGCGCGAAATCCATTCGCGCCGAATTTGCCCATCCGAACATTCGAAACGGCGAAGCCGGACCAGAGTTTTTGGGAAGGGTCAGGGGAACCTTTTTTGCCAAAAAGGTTCCCCTACATCGGTCTCAATTAACTTGGATTGATCTGACCCGCAAAGGAGCGCCGCCGACGGCCGTCAGAATCCCAGCGCGCGCTCCAGTTCCAGCAGGGCGGCGACCAATTCATCGTGAATGTTGGCGTAAGCCACCTGCCCGGTGATGAACGGGACCACGTCGGCGGCGTAGCCGCCGCGCGCGGCGGCGGTCTTGTCCGGGGCGTAGCCGGCCACGTCGTTGACAAAGCTGGCCACCAGCGGCAGCTGCGAGCGGGCGGCGGCCCGGACCTCGTTCTTGATGGCCTGGAAAGTCTCGAAGCCGCTCCCCAGGATCGCCACCGGCCCCAGGCGCAGCCCCTGGATCTCGGTGCCCGGGGCGGCCGGCTGGCCGGCCTCCATTCGGGCGATCACCTGCCGCAGGGCGCGGAGGCAAACCGTTTCCATGCGCACGCTGCGTTTTTCGACCACCGTGCTGTCGGTGAAATCGAGCTGGTGGACGAAATCCTCGCGCTCCCGGAGCATCTCCCGCAGTTGCTCGAGCGTGTACGGCTTGCGGCTGAAGGCCAGCTCCCGGCAGACGCCGCGCGCCTGGTCCAGAGGCAGCGGCTTGGCCTCGGCCAGCCCGCGCCGCACCGCCCGGGCGTAGCGCGAGGCCAGGACGTCCAGGGCCAGCAGGGACTCCGCTTCGCCCTGATGGACCACGCAGGAGTTGACGTCGCCCTGCGCGCCCTGGACGAACAGGCCGACCGCGCCGGGATGCTCCCGCTCCAGCAGGTTGGTGGCCACCCCGCAGTAATCGCCGTGGATCTGCCGGTTGGCCGCGCAGCAGACCACGGGATGGCAGCCGAAATAGCTCACGAACCCGAGCAGCCGGCCCTCGGCCTCGGCGCAAAACACTTGGCAGGTCGTGTCGGTCAGTTCCGGCCGGGCCGGGCGCCAGTCGTCGCTCAAGGCGGCCTCCAGCTCCGGCCGGGCGTCGTACTCGCGATTCACCCCCAACCCCTCGCAGGGCACTTCCGCCTGGCGCCAGGTCGCCTCGCGCAGATTCGCCGCCGCCGCCAGGCCGGCCTTGATGATGCGCTGGGGCAAGGTTTCCAGATAGGGCCAGTCCGGCTCGCCCCAGCCGCAATAGCCGGTGGCCGGCCCGCTGTGGGTGTGGGAACAGGCCACCATGACGGCTTCGGAAGGATAGCCCAGGCGCCGGGCCAGGCCGTCGCGCACCCGCCGGGCATATTCGAGCGGCAGGCCGATCAGATCGCAGGTGATGAGCAGGGCCCGGTCGCGCCCGGTTTCCACGGCCATGGCCCGCGCCCAGAGCCGGTCGCGCACCGCGGTGGACTGCCGCAGCAGGTACGGGCCGAATCCGCACAATTCCACGCCCCCGCGGGGGGTGATGTCGTTCTTCGCAAAGCCCAGTCGCATCGGGACGGCTCCTTCACTTGGCGGTCTGCTTTTCTTCCCAGCTTTGGCGCGCGCCCTCGAGATTATCGTTCACCTTGGCCAAGCCGTCGAGGAGTTGTTGGAGATATTCCCGGTCGCCCAGCAGGTGGTGGTGCATCATGATCACTCCCGTCTCCTTGACCGCCTTTTCCACATTGGGCAGCTTGAGGTGGCGGTAATCCTGGAGCCGGCGCTGATCCCGGTAAGGTACGGGGCTGGTCTGCTCGTCGTACAGGTTGAGCAGCGGCGCGGCGTACACCGGCGAGTAGGTTCCCACCAGGCTGCAACCCTCGGCGTTGGCGGCCGCCAGATAGCCGGCTTTGGGAAGTCCGCCGGCGGTCGCGCCGTCGTAGTACATGGTCAGCCCGTAATAGGCCTGGCGCGTGACGCGCGGGTCGCGCGCCACCACTTGCAGCGGTCCGCCCAGCTTTTTCAGGCCCGCCGCTAGAAATTCGGCCGCTTCCTCGCGCCGGCGGGTCTGGTCGCCCAGCCGGGACAGCCCCCCCCGCAGCAGCACGCACTGCATCTCCGTGATGCGGTAATTGTGCCCGTAACGGTTGCCGGGCTGGCCGGACGAATTCCAGCCCACCTGCTTGAGGCAGTGGATGATGTCGTGCAGCGCCGGATCGTTGGTGGTGACGGCCCCGCCCTCGCCGCTGGTGAGCACCTTGCTCTGCTGGAAGGAGAAGCTGCCCACGTCGCCCAGCGCGCCCGCGCCTTGATTGCGCCAGCGGCTACCGTGCTGGTGGGCCACGTCTTCGACCACCTTCAGATGGTGCCGCCGGGCAATGGCCAGGATCGCATCCATGTCGCACATGCAGCCGTAAAGGTGCACCGGGATCACCGCCTTGGTGCGGGGCGTGATCGCCTTTTCGAAGGCCTGCGGGTCGAGGTTCAGGGTGCGGGGGTCGATGTCGGCGAAGACCACGTCCGCGCCAATGTCCAGGGCGGCCTGGGCGGTGGCGACCCAGGTCAGACCGGGCACGATCACCTCGTCGCCGGGCTTGACTCCGACCGCCTGCAACGCGCATTGCAGCGTGACCGTGCCGTTGGCCAGACAGAGGCAGTGGGAAGCGCCGATAAAGCCGGCAAACTCCTTGGTGAAGGCGGTCTCGTGCGGACCGGACCAGCTCCATTTGCCGCTGCGGACCACGCCTTCCATCCAGGCGACCTCCAGCTCGCCGCTGACCGGCCAGGCGGGGGCAGGATTCCGGACGGCCGGGGAACCGCCGCGCAGAGCCAATTCGGGGGTGTTTGGGGCGACTAAAACGGCCATGGGTGCCTCCTTGTCAAAAATAGCCCTGGTTTGCTTAAATTGCTCTTTAGCCGCTGTGGCTTGACTTATTCCTCTCGTAAAGTACGCTATAGGAGCAGAAGCAGCAATTTACCAAAGTTGCGATTGATTAACGTTTCTTGCTCAACGGGCCGAAGCCAAAGATGGCCCGCCCCAGCGAACGCCGCACCCTCGAACGCCAGCCGGCCAACCGCTCTGCGGCGCGCCGGCAGTCGGCGGAGGAAGCCATGCCGTCAGCTCCCGTGCCCGTCAAGTTCACGACCGCCCAGACCGGGTTGATGCTCGAGCCGGCCGCCTGGCGGCCGGTGGCCACCTTCCTGCCGCCGCCCGCGCCGCCGCGATCCGACCGGCCGCACGCGACCTGGCGCCGGAACCACCAGCATCTGCACGACTACCCCGAACTGATGCTGGCGCTCGACGGTCAGGTCGGCTACGGTCTGGCCGGGCAGGTGCACCCCTGCTCGCCGGGCAGCCTGTTTCTGCTGGACGCGCGGGAACCCCATGACAACGGCTATCCCCCCGGCACCAATCCGTTTCTGCACCTCTGGCTGCGGGTCACGCCGGACAGCGTTTTCGCCAGCCTGGCTTCGGGCCGAACCGGGGGGATCGAAATCACCTCCCACTGGACTAGGTTGATCGCCCTGGCCCAGACCGGAGTCGACTTCTGGCGCCTGCTGGCGGAAAGCCGGGCGGCCTCCACTCCGCAGCTGGCGGCGCTGCGCCTGAAACTGGCGGTGGGCGGCATTCTGGCCCGGCTGGCCGAGGCGGAGCCGGCCGACCCGCCCCAGGAGTCGGCGCGGTTTTCGGCGGCGGTGGTCGAGGCCGTCCGCCGGCATATCGCCGAGACGGGCGGCCGGGACGCCAGCCTGGCCGAACTGGCCCGGCTTTCGGGGTACAGCCGCTATCATTTCTGGCGGCTGTTCAAACGGCATGCGGGGATGTCGGTGCACGAATTCGTGGACTGTAGCCGCCGGGAGAAGGTCGTCGGCGGGCTGCGGGCGGGCAGGTCGCTCAAAGAACTCGGCGCGGAGCTCGGCTTCTCCTGTCCGGCCGCCTTCTCGCGCTGGTTCAGCCAGCGCCGGCAGGAGATCCTCGCCGCGGCGGGCGATAGTCGGATCGCTGGCGCCACCGCCGATGACGGGCATTGCCGCTAGCGGCTTTCGGCCTGCGAACGCCCCGGCGTTCTGCCCCGCTTTTCGCGCGCCGCCCCGGCCCGGCTACCGGCTCGCCAGCTCCGCCCGGCGCTTCCTCTTTTCAATTTGCCAAAAAGAACGCCGCGGAATAGCATGATCTTCATTCAAGCTCAAGGCGCTGAATGCCTGAATCCTCCAAGAACCCGATCCCGTAGACCTGGAGAACGACCGGCAAGAATGACGGTCCCGGTTGACCGCCGAAGAGTTCGTTTCCGGCGGTGAGCGAGAGCGAGCGGCTGATTTTCTGGGCAATATTGCCGCGAGGATCGGCCACTATTTCTCCCGCGTCTTGGGCTGCCCGGAAATCCGCCACCTATTCCTTGTACTTATCCGAGCCTCCCGGTGCCCCATTTACCGCCGGTCCGCAACCGGGATGAAATCCCGGGCCGGCGCATATAGGAGTTCCCATGGCCATTCCCCTTCCGTTTTTGCCGACCCTGCGCACGTATTCGACCTCGGCGCTGGGAAAAGACCTGCTGGCCGGCCTGACCGTGGCGATCGTCGCCCTGCCCCAATCCATGGCCTATGCGATCATCGCCGGCCTCGATCCGGTGTATGGCATCTACACGGCGATCGTCTCGGCCGTGATCGGCTCGCTCATGGGCAGCTCCAATCACCTGATCACCGGCCCGACCAATGCCATCTCCCTGCTGGTGGCGAGCGGACTCCAGCGCTATACCGGCCAAGAACGGTTTCTCGAAGTGGTGGCGCTCCTCACTCTGCTGGCGGGGCTGATGCAGATCTTCTGCGGCCTGGTGCGCATGGGGAAAATGATCAACTTCGTTTCGCATTCGGTCATCGTCGGCTTCACCTGCGGCGCCGGCGTGATCATCGCCCTGGGCCAGCTCAACTCCGCCCTCGGCGTGCCCAGCGCCCGCGGCTACCAGGCGGTCGCCGCCAAAGTCTGGCACCTCCTCGGCCACCTCGACTCGGTCAATCCCTGGACCGCCGGGGTTTCGGCGGCGGTGATCGGCCTGATCCTGCTGCTCAAGCGCATTAACAAGAATCTTCCCGGGCCGCTTATCGCCCTCCTGGGCGCCATCCTCGCCTCGCGCGTCCTGGATCTCTCGGCGCACGGCGTGAAGCTGACCGGCGCCATCCCCTGCTCGCTGCCCGTGCCGCACCTCTTCCCCCTCGACTACGAGACGATCCGCGGCCTCTTCAGTGCCGCGATTCCGATCGCGATCATCGGCCTGGTCGAAGCGATCTCGATCGCCAAGTCGATCGGCAGCCAGTCGGATCAGAAGATCGACGCCAACCAGGAATTTCTCGGCCAGGGCTTGGCCAATACGATCGCCGCGTTCTTCCAGTGCTACCCCGGCTCCGGTTCCTTCACCCGCTCGGCGATCAACTACTACAGCGGCGCGGCCACCCGGTTCGCCGGCGTCTTCTCCGGCCTGATCCTCGCGGCCCTGCTCTTCGGCTTCGCCCCGTTCGCCCAGTACATGCCCAAATGCAGCCTGGCGGCGGTCATCATCCTGATCGGCATCGGCATGGTCAATCCGCGCGAGATCCGCAAGGTGATGGCCGCCAGCCGCTCGGACAGCATCACCATGTGGGTCACCTTCGGCGCGACCATCCTGATGCCCGACCTGGATTGGGCCATCTACATGGGCGTCTTCATCTCGATCGCCCTCTACCTGCGGGACACGAACACGGTGCCGGTCCGGCTGTTGGTGCCGGTTCCGGACGGCTCCGGCTTCTGCGAACGCGAACTCGGGCATGTTTCGACCGCCTGCCCCGTCCTCACCATTCACATCGAAGGGAATCTGTATTTCGGCGTGGCCGACGATCTCGAACGCAAGCTGGAATCGTTCGCGGGCCAGGCCCAGGTCTACATCCTGCGACTCAAGCGGGTGACGACGATCGATCTGACCGCCCTGGAGGTGCTGGATGTCTTCGTCCGCCGGATGAAGCAGAGCGGCGCCACGGTCCTTCTCTGCGGCGTGCGGACCGGCATGCACGCGATCCTTGAGAATACCCGCCTCGCCGAGCGAATCGGCGCCGGCAACATTTATCTCTCCCAGGACGAATTGTTCGACTCGACCCGCCAGGCCTATGAACGGGCGCTCAGCCTGACCGCGCAGTGACAAAAACCCGGTCGCCGAGCTCGACCAGGACAATGACTCCCGTCGGCTTACGGGCCGCCAGCCAGACGCCGCCGTCCCTGGGGCGAAAGGCGGCGACGGATTGTCTTTTTGCGGCTGAGGCCAAGGGAGACTGCGCTTTTCAGACGCAGCGAGGCTTTATATCAATTCAAGTTAATGATCGTAGAATAGGTGCGAAATCCATCCGCGCCGAATTTGTCCATCTGAGCGTTCGAAACGGCGAAGCCGGTCGAGAGTTTTTTGGAAGGGTCAGGGGAACCTTTTTTGTAAAAAAGGTTCCCCTGAATCGGTCTCAATTAACTTGGATTGATATTAGGCCATATTTGTGGGGGGATGAAGCCGACAGGTGCGAATTAACCCGGCGATTCGCAAAATCGCCGTTAGGCGCAATAATTGCCCGGAAGGGCGATACCGCGGCCCGGGCCGGGGAAACGGTTTTCCACCATTCCCCGCCCGTCTTCAGTCCAGACCGCAAGCGCCGGGTTAGCCGGCGGGGTTCAGAATCCTAGGCGTTTTTCTCAATGCCTTGATAGCTTTTGCGCCTCAGGCTTCAATCACCGGACAGCCGGCTTCGGCAATCAGTTTGTCCACCGGCGCGCCGAAGAATCTTTTGATCCAACTCGGCCGCTTGGAGCGGGTGGTCACAATCAGCTCCGGCTTGATCTTGGCCACCACCTCCAGGCAAACCAGGGCAAAGCGCCCGATCTGAACATGGGTTTCGACCGCGATCCCCTGCGCCCGGGCCTGGACGGCCACCGCTTCGGCGCTGGCCTGGCCCTGCGCCAGATGCTCCGCCAGCAGCTCCTGCTCGCACTTGTCGCGCAACTCGGGATAGTAAATCGCGTCCGAACCGATGAAGTAGCGGGCCAGGTTCACGTCCGCCACATGAACGATGAACAGCCGCCCCTTGAGCCGAGCCTTCTCCAGCGCCAGAGCCACCGCCTTTTCCGACTGCCGGAAAGTCGAAAGCGCCAGCATTACCGGACCGCCGCCCGCTTGAACGGACTCAGTTTCCTGATCTGCCATGATTGTGACCCCTCCATGGCGCATCGGGTAGCACTTTAGCCAGATTTTGTCAAATGATTTCGCCGAATTGCATTTACCGAGACTCAAGCCGCCTGACCGCATCTGCCGGCTCGGGGACGCGGCGCAATTCTGCCCGGGCCCGGGCAGGCTGAAGCGACCGGGATGATTAATTGCCGTAACCGACGGTCCGCCGCTACGCCCTTTTCGCCGACTCGGACAAAATCCAAAAACGCCAAATTAGCGCATTCAATGGCAGAGCACCTGAGAGCGTGCGTAAAAAGTTCGCCTCGGCGTTTGAACCTGCGTCGCAGTTGCACGAACGCGCAAAAATTTCGAAACTACCGGCTTTTTTTTGGGCGCAGCCACGCACGCCGCTCCTAGGCTGAAACGCCGGTTCGGACTTTCGCGCGCGCACTATGGCGAAATCGGGAATTGAGAAAAAACCGGCCCCGCCTGATATCTGGGCGGGGCCGGTTGAGCGGACGCGACGTGGATCAATATGGCTTGATGCTGTACTGATTGCAGAGCTCGACGAACTCGCCGCCGTGGGTGAAGCCGTCCAGCACGGCCAGCTTGCTGACCCCGCTCTGCATCTGGGTCAGCCAGCCGTTCTTGCCCGCCTCGTCGGCGGCGCGGTTGAAGAAGACCTGGTACATCACGTCCAGCCAGTCGGAATTGCTCAGGTTCCGGGACTGGAATTCCGAGCTGAAGACAAAGCCCGTGCCCACGTCCGCCCCGGTCGAAACCCCGCTCTGCAGGTTGCTGACCCAGGCGTTGAGGCCCGTGTCGTCCGGATCGCGCTGCAGGCAGTACTGATAGAAGCGGGAGACGAAATCCCGCACCGCGGTGCTGCCGCCGCTGTAGCCGGAGAAGGGGGTGATGCCGTACTGATTGCAGAGGTTGATGAACTCCTGACCGTGGGTGAAACCGTCGACCACGGACAACTTGCTGGCGCCGCTCTGCATCTGATCCAGCCAGCCGCTCTTGCCCGCCTCATCGGCGGCCCGATTGAAGAGCGCCTGATACATTACATCCAGCCAGTCGGAGTTGCTCAGTCCGCGGGCCTGGAACTCGGGGCTGAAGAAGAAGCCCGTGGCCACGTCGGCGCCGGTCGAAGCGCCGCTTTGCAGGTTGTTGACCCAGCCGTTCAGACCCGCCGTATCGGGATCCCGCAGCAGGCAGAGGGTATAGAAGCGGGCGACGAATTCGCTGATCTGCCCGTCGGTGGTGCCGCCGGAACCGTTGACGGTAATGGTGATCGTAGCCGACGTGCCCTCGCCGCCCTGGTCGTCATGAGCCATGGCGTAAACCGAGTAGGTGCCGGCCGCCACGCCCGTCCAGTTATACTGGAAGGGACTGGTGTCGACCGAGCCCAGAAGGTTGCCGTTGGCGTAGAAGCAGACCTGTACCACCGAACCGTCGGTATCCCAGGCCGAAGCCGTCAGCGTAATGTCGGCCGGCGAGGTAAAAGTGGAACCGTTGGGCGGCGAGGAGAGCTCGACCTGCGGATTCTGATTGGTGGTGCCGGAACCCGAGCTGATGGTGATGGTAACGGGGGCCGAGGTGCCGTTGGCGCCCTGATTGTCATAAGCCTTGGCGGTCAACTGATGGGTTCCGGCAGGAGGATACATCCAGGGGAAGATAAACGGGCTGATGTTTGCCGAACCGAGCAGTTGCCCATTGTCAAAGAACTCGACTTTGACTACCTGGCCGTCGGAGTCGGTAGCCGAGGCGGTAAGCGAAATGCTCGTGGGACTGGCGAAGGTGGCGCCGTTTATCGGCGAAGAGAGTTCGACCTGTGGCGCCTGATTGCTGCCGGCCGTGCCGACCGAGACGGTCACGGCGTCCGAAGTCGTGGAATCGCCGGAGTTGTCGTAGGCCTTGGCCTTGAGGATATAGGTGCCGGCGCTGACCCCGTGCATAGTGAAGATGAACGGGCTCGTGATCGCCTCGCCCACAAACCCGTCGTTGGCGTAAAATTCAACCTTGGTCACCTGGCCGTCAGAGTCGAAAGCCGAGGCGGTGATCGAAATTTCTGCCGGCGGCGTAAGCACCTCCCCGTTTATGGGGCTGTTGATCTGCACGCTGGGAGCCGTATTGGCCTGGGCCGGAACGGCGGCGACCCAGACGCCAAACAAGGCCAATAATGCCAATAAACAATAGTCCCGTCCGCGTGGTATGCCCATGGCGGTGCTCCTTTTTGAAAATAAAAAACCCGAGAGATTGCCGCACCCGACAAGAAAAACTTACCACGTGGGTTTGCGCTAGTCAAACTTTAGTTTGGCTGGGAAAAAAAAAGCCTTCCCCCTCATCGATATGGCGAAGAGAGGGACGCCAATATCAGAACCATGACATTATGCGATGCTATAAGTCTTAGGGAATAAAAGGCGAAAGCGGAGGGGCAAGAAAACCATGCCGGCAAGACAGCTCAAATTACTGCTGGGGGGGGAATCGGCAATTTTTTCAGGCTGACAGGCCAAACGCAGGCAGAAAAACCGGCGGCTAAACGCGGCAACCGCCCCCGGGGTAAGGGGTAGCGTTTAGGATTGGCCGGGGGGACAACACATCTACGTCATGCCGCCGCTACCCGCAAAGCAAGAATAGCGGTTTTTGAAAAATTCTTCCCGAGCCCAACCCTCGCTCTGGTTCAATTGCCGGCGGTGGATCCGGGCAACCGCAACGGCGCCGGCGTTTCGCCAACCTCCTCGTCCGGATCGCGTTCGACCTGGCGCAAGGTGAACTGCCCCATGAGCCGCCGCAGATGCGAGGCGTTGGCCAGCAGCTCGTCGGCGGCCGAGGCCGTCTCTTCCGCGCTGGCCGTGTTCTGCTGCGTGACCTCGTCGATCTGCTGTAACCCCTGGCTGATCTGGGTTACGCCCTGGGCCTGCTCCCGCGAGGCGGTCGCAATCTCGCGGCTCAACCCCTCCAGCTTGGTGACGTTGCCCAGAATATCCTTAAGGGTGATTTCGGTACGGGCGGAGATGGCCACGCCGTTACCGACCTTATGAATCGTCCCTTCCACCAAAGTGGCGGTTTCCTTGGCGGCGCTGGCGCTTCGGCCGGCCAGATTGCGCACCTCCTCGGCCACCACCGCAAAACCTTTGCCGTGGCGCCCGGCCCGGGCGGCTTCCACGGCGGCATTAAGGGCCAGCAGGTTGGTTTGAAAGGCGATATCGTCGATCAGCTTGACGATCTTGGAAATCTGAACGCCGGCCGCCTTGATCTCGCTCATGGCGGACTGCATCTCCTGCACCTCCCGATAGCCCTTGTCAGAAGTGCTCTTGGTCTGGCCGGAGAGGCGGCTGGCTTCGGCGGCGTTGTCGGCGTTGCCTCGCGCCTGCGAGTCGATCTGGGTGATCGAAGCCGTGATCTGTTGAAGGGAGGCAGCCGACTTGGTCGCGCCCTGGGAGAGGCCCTGACCGGCGGCGGAAATCTGCTCCGCACGCAAATGCAAGCCGGAGGTCACGTCGTTGACGTTGCTGATAGTCGAATTCAAACGGGAGGTCATCTCCCGCAAGGCCAGGCCCAACGTATCCTGAGCGGAGGCGAGGCTAACCTCGCGGGCCAAATCGCCGCTGGCGATGGCCTCGGCATCCGCCGCCTTCTCCTGCAATGAAGCGGCCATGGCGTTGAGGGCGTCGCCCAGCCGGCCCAGCTCGTCGCGGCTGGCAAAGTCGACCCGTTGGTTCAGGTTGCCCTGGCGGACCGCTTCGGCCAGCCCGACCCCCTGACTCAGGGGTTTGAGCAGCGAGGCGATGAGCAGGGCGGCCACGATCAGAAAGGCGCAGGTGGCCGCGGCGGTGATGAAAAGCAGCACGTTGCGCGCATGGCGCTTGGTCACTTCGAGCTGGGCGTTGGCCGAGGTGATGGCTTCGGCCGCCTCCTGGAGCACGGCTTGGCCCGCGCTCTCCAGCGCCCGAACGGCGGCGCTCTCGGCGGTAAAGATCTTCTGCACCGAGCCGGCCTGACTGGCAAACTCTCGGATCAATTCCGGGGCTCGTTTGGCGGAAGTGTTGATTTTCTCGTTCTTGGCCACCTTGGCCACGGTGCTGAGGGTTTCAAGCAGCAGATCACCGTCGGAGCCGGACTTGATCTGGTCGTTAAAGTTTTGGACGTATTCCTCGCTGCCGGTCAGCAGGAACTTTTGCAGCAGGGCCTGCAGTTGGAGGGTGAGGATGGCGCAACTCTTGGCCGCGATCAGAATCTCCCGCTCATTCTCGCTCAGGCTCTCGCCCTGTTCCATCTGGCGGGTGCGCTGGATTTCGCCCAGCTCGTTGATTACGGTGTTGATCATGCGCAAGGCTTCGTCGAGCGGGGCCGCCAGCTTGGCGCTGGCCTCGGCCAGCCGGTCGTGGACTTCCAGCACGCCCTGAAAGGCCTGGGCATAGGCGGAAAACTTCCCGTTGACGCCGCTCAAGGCAGCGTATTTTTCCAGATAATCGGCGCGGATTTCGCCGGTAAGCCGTTGGACCCGCTGGCGGGTATCGGCCGTCCAGAACTGCAGGCAGGTCTTCTCGGCCAAGCGGACCTCCTGTACCTTGCCAACCGCTTCGGACACCAGGTGGCGCTGCCCGACCTGCTTTTCGATCTGGCCATAATAAAGTCCGCCGATGCCCAGGAGCACCAGCATCGAAAGAATCGAAAAGAGCGCAAACCCCGCCAGCTTCACCCGCAAGGTGACGAATCTGGACACTGAAGCTCCAGCCATGGTCGGACTCCTCGACGATATGGAAACGCAGCGGGGGCAAATCGCCCCCGCTGCGTCAGAACGGTCGGTGCGGTCGCTTACTTGTCCGTGCCGAGTTGCTTGACGATCTCTTCCTTGGTGACGTCGTACATGCCGCAGGCCACGACGAACTCGTCGTTGCCGTGCTTGGCCAGCTTGACGTAGGCGACCTTCGGCGAGTATTCCTTCTGCCCCGGCTTGGGCCAGCGGTATTCGACCCAGCCGCTGCCGGCTTCGTTGGCGACCTTCATCATCTCCGCGAAGAAGGCCTTGCCCTTGTCATCCTTGAGCCCCATCATCTGTTTGCCGTTGAGTTGCGGCTTGAGCGGCTGCATCAGGATGACCCCGGCGCTGTTTGTGTAGCGTTGCGTAATTCGGCGAAGAAAAATTGATTAAACGGGTAGCGGAAT
>CAYMGG010000082.1:2568-18563 GCA_964389915.1 uncultured Planctomycetaceae bacterium | reverse complement strand
GCCCGGACCGCCCGCCCCGGTCGGGCGTTAGCGGCCGCCCGCGCAGCTTTCACCCCCCCAACCCGACCGCCCCCCCGGAACCAATCGTTCCGGCGCCGGCTTTTTCAGTTGCCAAATTCCGGCTCTAGCCAAGAATGAAACGCTTAGCGGCTGGGCTGGTCCAGCCCCGAGCCCAAGGAGCGGATATGGATATTTATGAAGCGATTCGGACCCGCAAGAGCGTGCGCGCGTTCCTCGACCGCGACGTGCCCGAGGCTACCCTGACCCGCATCCTGGAGGCCGCCCGCCTGGCCCCCTCGGCCAAAAACCTGCAGGAGTGGCGGTTCGTGGTGGTGCGCGATCCGGTCACCCGCCGCCAGCTGGCCGAGGCCGCCCGCGGCCAGACCTTCGTGGGCCAGGCCCCGGTGGTGATCGCCTGCTGCGCCGACACCAACAACCACGTCATGACCTGCGGCCAGCTCTGCTATCCGATCGACCTGGCCATCGTCATCGACCACCTCGCCCTCTGCGCCACGGCCGAAGGGCTGGGCGCTTGCTGGATCGGGGCCTTCTTCGAGGAGCAGGTCAAGGAGATCCTCGGCATCCCCCGCCACATCCGGGTGGTGGAACTCCTGCCCCTGGGCTATCCGGCCGACCCCGCACCGGCGGAAAAAGCCCGCCTGCCGCTAAGCGAGCTCGTACACCGCGAAAGGTGGTAATGGCCGCCAGCCTCTTCGCCGGCTCGACCGGCGCCCCCCTGGCCGACCGTCTGCGGCCGCGTACGCTCGATGAATTCGTCGGCCAGGAGCACCTGGTCGGCGAGGGGCAGCTGCTGCGCCGGGCCATCGCCGAGGACAGCCTGGTCTCGATGATCCTCTGGGGCCCTCCGGGCAGCGGCAAGACCACCCTGGCCAAGGTGATCGCCGGCACCACCAAACGCCGCTTCGTCACCTTCAGCGCCGTGTTGCAGGGGGTCAAGGAGGTGCGCGAGATTGTGGCCGAAGCCCGCCGCCGGCTCGATTCCGGCGAAGGCGGCACGGTCCTGTTCGTGGACGAAATCCACCGCTTCAACAAGGCCCAGCAGGACGCCTTCCTGCCCCACGTCGAGGCCGGCACGGTGGTCTTCATCGGCGCCACCACCGAAAACCCGTCCTTCGAGGTGAACGGCGCTCTGCTCAGCCGCTGCCGGGTCTACACCCTGAAGGCTTTGACCGACGACGACCTCGCCCGAATCGTGGACCACGCCCTGACCGACCTCGACCGGGGTTTGGGCCGGCTGCGGGCCGGCCTCTCCCCCGAGGCCAAGGCGCTGCTGGTGGGCTACGCCAACGGCGACGCCCGCACCGCCCTGAACGCCCTGGAGCTGGCGGTGAACGGCGAGCCGGCCGGCGCGGACGGGACGCGCACGATCGACGAAAAGACCATGCGCGAGGCCATCTCCGGCCGCAATGTGGCCTACGACAAGGGAGGCGAGGAGTTCTACAATCTGATCTCGGCCCTGCACAAGAGCCTGCGCGGTTCGGACCCGCAGGCCGGGCTCTACTGGCTGGCGCGGATGATCGAGGGCGGGGCCGACCCGCTCTATATCGCCCGGCGGCTGGTGCGTTTCGCCTCCGAGGACATCGGGCTGGCCGATCCGCAGGCCCTGGTGCAGGCCATCGCCGCCCGGGACGCGGCCCACTTCCTGGGCTATCCCGAGTGCGACACGGCCCTGGCCCAGCTGGTCGTCTATCTGGCCACCGCGCCCAAATCCAACCGCCTCTACCTGGCCATCGCCGCGGCCAAGGGCGACGTGCAGGAGACGCGCAACGACCCTGTGCCCCTGCACATCCGCAACGCCCCGACCAAACTGATGAAGGAACTGGGCTACGGTAAGGAATACCAATACGACCACGACGCGAAGGACGGCTTCTCGGGCCAGAGCTTCCTGCCCGATTCGCTGCAAGGCAAGACCTAC
The DNA here is from genome assembly GCA_964389915.1 of uncultured Planctomycetaceae bacterium. Lineage (GTDB taxonomy): Bacteria > Planctomycetota > SZUA-567 > SZUA-567 > SZUA-567 > CAYMGG01. The sequence continues at coordinate 16,627 of CAYMGG010000082.1, read as the reverse complement.
TACGAGCCCGGCCCCTACGGCTTCGAGAAGGACATCAAAAAGCGGCTGGAATACTGGGACCGCCTGCGCCAGGAACGGCGGCAGGAATAGCACCTTTGTAACTCAGGTCGACCCAGGGGGAACTTTTTTGCAAAAAAGTTCCCCCTGCCCCTCTCAAAAAACTCTCACCTGGCTTCGCCGTTTCGAGCGTTCAGATGGGCGAATTCAGTGGGTTTCGGCGGTCGACCGTTATCCTCGATTTTATTTGGGCCGCTCCAGCAGTCAGGCCGTAACCGCCGCGGGTTTGGCGCGCGGCTTCAATCCGGAAACCAAAACCCCGGCGACGATCAGGCCGATGCCCAGCAGCTTCAGCCTGTTCAAGCCCTCGCCCAGCAGCAGCCACGCCAGCAGGATGGTGAAGGCCGGAGTCAGATACTGCATGACGTTCAGAAGCGAAAGCTCGATCCGGTCCATGGCCGCAAACCAGGCGTAAAACGCCACCGCCGTGGGAAAGACCGCCAGGTACGCGATCAGCGACCAGGAGAAGGCGTCCGGCGGAATCACCCGCGGCCCGGGCAGGAGAACCAACAGCAGAAACAGTTCCGCCGCCCCCAGCAGCATCGCCCAGGCCGTGGCGTTGAAAGCTCCCAGCCGCTTGACGACCGGCTTGCTCCAAACCGAATAGACAGCCCAGCAACAGGCGGAAAGCCCGACCAGCAGATCGCCGCGGATATGGCTGGGATCGAAAGCGAATCCCTGGAAAGTGATGACCTCGACCACGAATAGACATCCCAGCAGGCTCAGCAAAGTACCGCCGACCTGGAGCGTCCGGAGCTTCTCGCCGATGAACACGCTCAGTAACATGACGATGACCGGGTTGCTCTGCATGATGAGCGCGCTGTTGATGGCCGTGGTCGAGCGCTGTCCGAAGAAGAGAAAGACGCTCATCCCCACCACGCCGGCCAGGCTCAGTCCCGCCAGCCGGAGCAGATCCGTCCGCGCCACCCGCAAAATGCTCCCCCGCGTCAGCCAGAGCCCCAGGCCGAACAGCAACCCGCCACCGACCAGGAAACGGATGAAGGAGAGCGTGACCGGGTCCACGGCGTTCTCCTTCATCAGCTGCCGGGAGCAGACGAAGGTGGTGCTCCAGAGAAACGCGCTGGCGAAAGACCAAAAGACGCCGACCGCATAGCTTTTGGGCATGGGCGATTTTTTCATTCCCCCGCCGGTTGCAGTTCGGGATCGTTCACCGGCGGTTGGAGAATTTCCAGCAAGTTACAGAGGGTCCGGCGGTGGACCCGTTCCCAATAGCGCGGGCTGGAGTTGGAGTTGTGCGGCGCGAGGAGCACGTTGTCCAGTCGGCGCAGCGGACTGGCTTCGGGCAACGGTTCGTCAACGAATACGTCCAGCCCCGCTCCGCCCAGTCGGCCGGCGGCCAGAGCCTCGGCCAGGGCCGCTTCGTCCACCACTGCCCCGCGGGCGGTGTTGACCAGCACGGCACCGGGCTTCAGCAGAGCCAGCCGTTCCCGGCTAATCAGCCCCCGGCTGGTGGGATTGAGGTCGCAGTTAAGGCTGACGAAATCGGCTCGGGCCAGCAACTCCTCCAGCCCGACCGGCTCCACGCCGGTCTCGGCCAGAAAGTCCGGATCGATCGGCCGGACGTCGTGGCCCAAAAGCGTCATGCCGAAGGCGCGCGCCAGGCGCAACACCTGCTGGCCGATGTCACCCACGCCGATCACGCCCAAGGCGGACTCGGCCAGCGTCCGGCCCGGGGGCTTGCGCCAGACGCCGCCTTTGACCTCCCGGTCCTGCCAGGGCTGGCCGCGGGCGAAGGCCAGCATATAGGCCAACGCGCTTTCGGCCACGGGCACGGTGAAAGCACCCGGCACGTTGCGCACCTTGATGCCCAGCCGCTCGGCAGCCTCGCGGTCGATGGCGTCCAGGCCCGTGCCCCACTTGGCCACCACCTTCAGGCGCGGCGCGGCGGCCTGCAACACCCGCGCGGTCAGGGCGTCGTCGGCGCAGACAATGCCATCCACCCGGCCGGCGAAGGCCAACAAATCGTCCTCGGTCATCCGCTCGGGGCCGCGCTTCAGGGCCCCGGAATCGGGCACCAGGACCGTAATCCCCCGCCGCCGGAAGACGGCCGCGAAATCCTCGCGCCAAGGCAACATGTAGCGGCAGCAGACCAGAACCGCCAAATCCGAGGTCATGTTTTCTTCTCTTGTCTCGCCGGCCGGCGAAATCCGCCCAGACAGCAGCGGAAGGTTTCCGGCCGCCTTATTAACGCTCCAGCTTGCCCAGCCGGGCCAGGCGCAGATAGGTGTAAACCAGATGGTCGAGGATCTGGAAGATATCCTCCACCGGTCCGTACTCGCCGCGCGGCGTGGGCACGTGCAGGCTGAGGTGCGACAGCTTTTTCAGCTCGCCGCCGTCGAACCCGGTGCAGCCGATCACGGTCGCGCCCATCTGGCGGGCGTAGCGCGCGGCATTGACCACGTTGGGCGAATTGCCGCTGACCGAGAGGGCCACCAGCACGTCGCCGGCCTGGATCATGCCCTCCAGGTGGCGAAAGAAGACGTCTTCATACCCGCCGTCGTTGGCCAGGGCGGTAAGGGCGGCGACATTGTCCGAGAGGCTGAAAGCCTTGAGTTTGGGGTGATCGGCCGAGAGCGTATTTAACGCCAGGTCGGCGGCGAAATGGCTGGCGGTGGAGGCCGAGCCGCCGTTGCCGACGAAGTAGATGGCGCGACTGTCGCGACCGGCGGCCTCGAAAGCCTCGATGATCTGGGCCACCACCCCGGGGTCGACCTGGGCCAAGAGCTGGGAAAGGTAGGCGAAATAACCGGCGGCGAACTCGCGCTTGCCCTCGGCCTGGCGGTAGATTTTGGTCAGATTATCCATGGCTCAGGCTCCTTTCGGCCGGTAGCGGTAGCAGAGCGTCAGGTCCACACTGACCAACAGCCCGTTAAAGGCGTAAAGCAGAATCACCCAATCGAAATGATAGTAGATCTTATGCAGGCAGCCGCAGACGTACCCGATGATGACCAGAATCATAAAGATGAAGCTCTTGCCGGCGCTGGTCTTGGTGCGCCAGACCTTGTAGATGGAGAAGGGCCAGCTGGCACCAAAACAGGCCAGCATGATGATTTCGAACGGACTCATGGGGCGGCTCCTGGGTTGAGATTGAAAGCGCTAAAATTCATTCATAAGAGCCACGCGGCCGGCCGTCAATACGGCAGCGTGATTTCCACCAGGTCCAGCTCGTATAGGGCCTGGACGAAATCCCGCACATAGGCCTCGATCTCGGCGGGAGCGGCGCGGAGCCGGCTTTCGCGAATCAATTCGGCGAGCGTCAGCCGGCCGGGAGAAAGCAAATCGAACAGATGCGCCCGCAGAGGATCGAGCTCGAACGCCGGCAGCTGCGCGTCCCCCGGAGGGGTGCGCAGTTCGGCCACCACGCCGGCCCGCAGGTTCTGCCGGGAGATCCAGGCCTCCGGCCGGACGCGGGGCACGAAACTCGGCCACTCGTCCCGGGCAAAATCGACCCGCTGATCCGGCTGTTCCGTGCGGCCGGCGTAGAACGTGTGCTGGGTCAGCGACCCCCAATAGAGTTCCATCAGCGCGTGCTGCTCGCGTTCCGGTCGGGCGGCGATTTTTCGGCCGTGGTCGGTCGAGGCCAACGGGGAGCAACTCGGCAGATAGGGCGCCTGATTCAGCCAGCGGCGGAAGACCACGCCGCACCGGTCGAGCCAGGCGTAGAGCTCCGGGACCGTGTAAGGCCGGTCGCAGGGATGCAGAAAGCTGTCGGCCAGAAACGCCTCGGTCTTGGCCTCTTCCGCGTAGCGCGCGGCATACAACAGCAGTGGATTTTTGGCGGGAAATTTCTGCACCGCCTCGCGCAACTCGGCCAGGTCGGCCGGGGCGGTGGTAACGCCCAGCCGCCGGCAGTACTCCTGCGCCAGATAGACGCCCAGCCGGCCGTAGCGGCCATAGACCATCAGGTACAGAACCCCCTCGGGCTTCAGGCAGTCGCGCAGCACCGTCAACCCCCGGTCGGGGTCGGCCAAGTGATGCAGCACACCCGTACAGACCACCAGATCGAAGGTCTCCCCCAAGGTCCCGGCCGCCTCGACCGGCAGCTCCCGCAGCTCCAGATTGCGCAGGTCGTATTTTTCCATCAGCATCCGCGAATGGGCCAGGCTGGCCCGGCAGATGTCAATGCCCACCACCCGGGCGCGCGGATGCGTAAGCGCCGTGACCGGGGCTTGGGCCGAACCGCAACCGGCGATCAGGATGGAAAGCTCCTCCCGCACCGGTCCGCGCGGCCAGAGCAGGCGGTAATGGCCGCCGGGCATGCCGCGCAGGACCTGCCGCCCGCTGGCGTATTCATCCAGATCGCTGGGCGGCGCGGGATAGGGCACGGCCTCGTACAGCGCGCGGACCTGTTGCCGGACTTCGCTCATCGGTTCCCTTTGCTTGCACGCCCGCCCCGGGCCTGTTCCACCAGCCGGCCCAAACGCTCGTGGGCCTCCCGGGGCGAGAGTTGGTCGAGGTCCAGAGCCGAAAGCTCGGCGGCCAGGGCGTCGTAATTCGGCTTGGGCGGAGCAAAGAGGTCTAGTTGTACTTCGCGCGCGGCCGCCCGCAGCACCTCGCCGGCGTGGAGATAATTCCAGTCACGCTCGCTGGCCTGGGCCTCCAAGCCCAGCAGAATCTCGCGGCTGCGCTCGATCACCCCGCCGGGCAGGCCGGCCAGCTTGGCCACCTGCAGGCCGTAGGAGCGGTCGCAGCTGCCGGGTTGGATCTTGCGCAGGAAGATGATCTCCCCGCCCCAGTCGCGCACGGCGACATTTAAATTTTTGGCCCGCTCCAGGATCACCCCCAGTTCGGCCAATTCGTGGTAATGGGTGGCGAAGAGGGTACGGGCCTTGATCTGGTTGTGCAGGAACTCGCTGATGGCCCAGGCCAGGGAGACGCCGTCGAAGGTGCTGGTGCCGCGCCCGACCTCGTCGAGCACGATCAGGCTGCGCTCGGTGGCATTGTTGAGAATATTGGCCGTCTCGGTCATCTCGACCATGAAGGTACTCTGGCCGCGGGCCAGGTCGTCGGCCGCCCCGACCCGGGTGAAGACCTGGTCCACCAAGCCGATCCGGGCGCGCTTGGCGGGCACCGGCGCGCCCAGATGGGCGAGGATCGTCAACAGCGCCACCTGGCGGATGTAGGTGCTTTTGCCGGCCATGTTGGGGCCGGTGATGATGAGCAGGCGCGCGTCGGCCGCGTTGAAATTCAGATCATTGGCCACGAACTGCCCCTCGGGCAGCAGGGCCTCGACCACCGGATGGCGGCCGTCCTCGACCACCGTGTCCAGTCCCTCGTGCACCTCCGGCAGGCAGTAGCCGCCCAGCGCGCCCCCCTCGGCCAGCGCGGCCAGAACGTCGAGTTCGGCCAGGGCCTGGGCGACGGCCTGGACCCGGGCGGCCTGGGCGGCCACCTGGTCGCGCACCTGGCAGAAAAGGTCATACTCCAGATTGACGATCTTGTCCTGCGCGCCCAGCACCTTGGCCTCATATTCCTTCAGTTCGGGCGTGACGTAGCGCTCGGCGTTGACCAGGGTCTGCTTGCGCTCGTAGTGGGCCGGCACCTTGTCGCGGTGGACGTGGGTAACCTCCAGGTAGTAGCCGAAGACTTTGTTGAAACCGACCTTGAGGGAGGGGATGCCGCTCTTGGCCTGTTCGTCGGCCTGGAAGCGGGCGATCCACTCCCGGCCGCCCCGGGCGATCTGGCGCAGTTCGTCCAGGTCGGCATTATATCCTTCGCGGATCAGCCCGCCCTCGCGCAGCGCGGCGGGCGGCTCGTCGACCAGGGTCGCGCCGACGGCCTCGGCCAGATCGCTCAGCGGATCGAGCTGCGCGGTCACCCGGGCCAGAAGCGGGGCCTCGACCGCGGCGGCCGCCTGGGCCAATCCGGGCAGAATCTCGGCGCTGCGCCGCAGGGCCGCCAGATCCCGGCCCGTGGCCCGACCGGCCACCACCCGGGCCATGATCCGCTCCAGGTCGGCCAGCCCTTGCAGCAGTTCGCGCAGCTCGCCGCGCAAAAGATGGTCGCCCATGAGCTCGGCCACGGCCGCCTGCCGCTCGCGAATCGGCTCCAGTCGGCGCAAGGGGCGCAAAAGCCAGGTCTGCAACAACCGCGCGCCCGGCCCGGTGCAGGTGCGGTCCAGCACGCCCAGCAACGTGCCCCGGCGGCGGTCGCCGGAGAGGGAGCGGAAAAGCTCGAGATTGCGCTGGGTGGCCCGGTCGAGCAGCAGGCAGTCGCTGCGGTCGACCTTGCGCAGGCCGAAGATGTTGCCCACCGCGCCGGGCGAGGTCTCGGCCAGATAGGCCAGGCAGGCCCCGGCCGCGCCCACCGCCGGGTCGGAATCCTCCAGGCCGAAGCCGGCCAGGGAGGCCACGCCGAAATGCTCGGCCAGCGCCCGCGCCGCCGAGAGCGCGTCGAAATAGTAGCCGTCCAACCCGGTCACCAGGCCCACCGGCCGGCCGGCCAGCTCGGCGGCCGGCGAGGCGGGGCCCTCGCCCTTGGGGATCAGAGTCTCGGCCGGCCCCAGGCGCTCGAGTTCGTCGACCAGTTCGGTCGCGGCCAGGGAGCAGACGTAGAACTCGCCGGTCGAGAGGTCGGCGTAGGCCACGCCCGCGCGCGCCCCGGCCCGGCAGGCGGCGGCCAGGAAGTTGTGGCTGGAACGCTCCAGGCAGGAGTCCTCCAGCACCGTGCCCGGCGTCACCACCCGGGTCACGCCGCGCTTGACCACGCCCTTGGCCTGGGCGGGGTCTTCAAGCTGGTCGCAGACCACCGCCTTGTGCCCCTTGGCCAATAGATCCTTAAGATAGCGTTCGAGCTGGTGGTGGGGCACCCCGGCCATGGGCACGGGATTCTCGCCCTTGCTGCGGGTGGTCAGGACCAGGCCCAGATCGCGGCTGACGATCTGGGCGTCCTCGTGGAAGAGTTCGTAAAAATCCCCCATGCGGAAGAGGAGGATCTTGTCGGGGTGTTGGTCTTTGACCTTGCGCCACTGCTCCATGGCGGGCGTCAGGCCGCTGCCGGCGGCGGGAGGGCGGCTCATTTGACCACGGCCTCGAAACCCCGGGCCTTGAGGCGCGCGGCCTCGCGCTCGGCGGCGGCGGCCGAGGCGTAGGCCCCGGTCTGGACCACAAACCGCGCCGCGCCACTGCCGCGATAGGGCAGGACCTCGGCGGCGAAGCCGGCGGAGCGCAGCCGGTCGCGCTGGGCCTCGGCCAGACTCTGGGTGCTGAAGGCCCCGCACTGGACCACGCGCGCGCCGGCGCCGACGGGGGTGCTGGCTCCGCCGGTTTCGCTCACCCCCGCGCGGTAGAGGCTGCCGGGGAAGTTGGCGGCCAGCTCGCGCTCGATCTCGGCCGCGCCGGCTTCGTCGCCGCGTTTATGCTTGCAGGCGGCCAAAGCGGCTAGCACTTCGCCGCGGTCGATGTAATCGGCGCTGCGCCTTAATAGCTTTTGATAGATGGCCTCGGCGGCGCGGTAGTCGCCGGTACGGGCGTAGGCCTGGGCCAGGCACTTCCAGGCCCGGGCGCCGAACTCGCCCTCGGCCGCCCCCGCCACCGGCCGCAGCACCGCGGCCGCCTCGCGGGCCCGCCCCAACTCCAGCAGGGAAGCGCCCCGCCAGTAGGCCGCCTCGCGGACCTGGCGCTCGTCGGTGGAAGCGGCCTGGACCGAGGCGAAGGCCCGCTCGGCCCCGGCCCAGTCCCCGCTCAGGTAGGCCTGGCCGCCCTTGGCGAAGGCCGCGTCGGCCTCCGCCGGCCGGATGGCCTCGGCCGGCGTCTCCCGCCGGCAGCCGCCGGCGGCCAAGGCCAGAAGGAGCAGCCCCCACCCCGCCGCAAAGCGGAGGTTTGGCCCGCCGCAACGCCGTTGGTTCAAACCATCGCCATTGGTTGATGAAAAGCGCAAAATAGCAAATTTCCTCACTGCTGCCAGGGCGTCTTGCCCGCATCGAGCTGGTCCTGGTTCTGTTCTAACCACTGGCTCCAGCCCTCGATGTCGGGCCGCTCCTCGTTGGTGGCCGGATCGGGGAAACGCTTGGGGTCTTCGCCGGTCAGGTTCTGCAAGCTCTTCTCCAGCTCCTCGACCAGTTCATTGGTGCCCCCCTTGGCCTCGACGGCCAGGACGGCCAGCAGGTTCTTGACCACCGGCCGGCGGTCGTATTCGGTGGGCGTCATGCCCAGGCCGAAGATCGCGCTCTTGCGCAGGGCCAGCGGCGGCTTGGGATCGGTCTTGGGATCGATCAGCCAGTAGAGCACCTTGGTGATGTCCTCGGCGGCGTCCTTCGCGGCGGCCCGATCCGACCACTTGGCCGTCTGGGCGAGCATGCCCCCCAGGACCTGCACCAGGTTGAGCAGGGTCGCGAATTGCAGCTTGCTCACCCGCGAGGTCAGAGCCTTGGCGGTCTGCTTGACCACGTCGGCGTCGGCGATGGAGAGGAGCAGTTCAGCGGCGGTGCAGACCTCCTGGTCCGAGCCTTCGTTCACTAGCTTGAGCAGGGTTTCCTTGGTGACGGCAGCCTTGCCCAGATCCGCCCCGTTGCGCACCAGGGTAGCCAGCAGCTTGATGGCCTCAATCCGCTCCGTGCCTTCGCCCCGTTGCAGCAGCTGCATCAGCTCCCGCTGCAACCGGTCGTCGGTCTTGCCCGTATTTTCGACCACCTTGCGCAGACCGGCCAGGGCGCCGGCGCGGACTACGGACGACTTCTCCTTGAGCCCGGCCAGCACCGCCTCCTTGACCCCGGCGTGCTCGCTGAAATTGCCGATGGCGGCGTAGACCCGGGCCGACAGGACTTCGGGCAGGTCATGCTGCCTAAGCAGCTTCTTAAGCGTGTCGCAGGCGGAACGGGCGGACATGTCGGAGGCCGGCCCGGCCAGCTGCCCGAGCAGGTACAGCGCCTGCATCTTCACCCGCAGATCCGCGGCCTTGTCCGTGACCAGCGCCGCCAGGAAGGTGAGCAGCTTGGGGCTGCTGATGCCCAGGTTCTGCAGGACGAGCAGAGTCCGCAGGGCCTCGTAGCGGATGCGGGGATTGGCCTTTTCGTCCTGGGCCACGGCCACCAGCTCGTCGATGAACTTGAACTCGGCCTGGACCTGCGGGTCCTGGATCTGGGTGATCAGGCGCATGGCCTCGACCTGCCGCTCGGGGATGGGGCTCTTCAGATTTTCGGCCGCCTTGGCGGCCTTCTCGCGGTCGCCCATGACCGGCGCCGCGCCTGCCCCATGAGACTGAGCTGCCGCTGCCAAGCTGCAGAAACAGAGTCCGGCCGCCAGGACCAGCCCCAGCCGCCCGCCCGTCGCTTTGCGCATGGTCGTTCCCCCTTCCCGGTTTATTTTTTCAACAGCATTAAAACCAGAGCCGTCAGGGCCAGGATCAGCCCGCCGCCCAATCCGATCGTCACGTACAACAGCTGGCGCACCCGGCGGGAGAGCTCGCGCTCGCGCAGCAAAAGCTCGTCGACCCCGTTGCCGCCCCGGGCCAGCAGGCGCAACATCCGCCGGCTGGGTTTGACCTTGCTGGCCAGCGGCCCCTGCTCCAGGCGCAACTGCTCCAGATCCTCGAACAGGTCGTCGAAATTCTGGTGCCGGTCCTTGGGGTTCTTGGCCATCAGCTTCTCGACCACCCGGCGGATGCGGTCGGGCACCTCGGGGGCCGCCTGGCTCAGGTCGGGCAGGCGGTCCTTGATGTGGGCCTCCATGATGTCCGAACTGCTGCCGTCGAAGGGCGGCGCGCCGGTGAGCATGTGGTAGAGGCTGGCCCCGAGGCTGTAGAGGTCGCTGCGAAAGTCGAGGTTCTTCTCGCCCATCGCCGCCTCGGGCGAGATGTAGTCGGGCGTGCCCAGCACCTCGCCCTCGGTGGAGAGGACCGAGTCGAGCGAGGACTTGACGAAGCCGAAGTCGCCCAGCTTGGCCGTGCCGTCCTTGGTGACCATGATGTTGCCGGGCTTGACGTCGCGGTGGACGATCTCCTTGGAGTGGAGATACTCCAGGGCCCGGGTCACCTGGATGGTGATGTCCAGGGACTCGCCCACCCCCAGGCGCCCCTCGCGCTCGATCCGGTCCTCGACGGTCTCGCCGTCGACGAACTCCATCGAGTAGTAAAGCGTGTCCTTGTGACGGCCGACGTCGAAGACCTGGATCAGGTTCTGGTGCGAGAGGCGGCCGACCAGCCGGGCCTCGACCAGGAAGCGCCGGCGGAACTCGTCGTCGCCGATCCATTTCTTGTGCAGCACCTTCAGGGCCACGATCCGGCCCATGCTGAGCTGGCGGGCCTTGTAAACCACGCCCAGGCCGCCTTCGCCCAGGGTGCCCAGGATCTCGTAGCCGCCGATCCGCCGGCCGGTGGCCTTGGCGTCGCGCACCAGCCGCTCGCGGGCCTTGTAGACCGCCCAGACCCCTTCGGCCGTCAGGTCGCCCCGCTCCAGCAGAATATCCTCTATCGGCCGCGGCGGCTTGCCCGCCAGGGCCTCCTGCTGCAACACGGCCTGGGCCCCCTCCACCTTTTCGCGGCTGACGATCTTGTGGGCGATGGCCAAAGTGGCGAAATCGAAATCCTGATCCATTTCCGGCATGCCGTCGTTCTCCGCCGCTCAGTCATCGCCGGCCGCGGCCGGACCCGTCGGGTCCGCCCCGGCGGCCAATGACTGCCGGTTGGTGTTTGAATCAGCCCCGCGTGGTTCCCCGCCGGCGCGCGTAGGCGCGCACGGCCGTCTCCTGCTCCCGGGTCTCGATCGAGCCGGGGCGGAAGAGCCGCACGGTTTCGATGGCCTCGTCGGGGTCGCGCCCCTGGCTGACCAGATAGCAGGCCAGCATGGTCCCGGTCCGGCCGATCCCCGCGCCGCAATGCACCGCCACGCCCTTGCCGCCGGCCAGCTGCGCGTCGGCGAAGGCGATGAAACGTTCGATCTGCTCCGGGACGGGCGGGGTGTAGTCGATCACCGGCAGGTGGAGCCAGGCGAAGCCCTCCGCCGCCAGAACCTCCGCCTCCAACGGACTCTCGGTTAATGATACGATCGCCCCCACGCCCTTGCCGCGCAGGAACTCCAGATCGCGCCGCAACGCCTCGCCCGCGCCCGGCCGGGCCATGCCCGCCAGCCGGCCGGGAATCAGAAATCCGAAATTCTCCGGCATTGCGTCTTTCGTCCTCCGATCGCCCCGAGGCGAGTTTACAGACTGCCGAAGGCGGCGTCAAAGTCGAAACCGCCGGCGAAATCCTCCCGCCGGTCGCAATCGCGCTTCTTCCAGCCCAGGCTCTCGTCCTCGACCATCATAAAAACGATCTCACCCACGTCTTCGGTGCACCGTATCCCCCACTGCCGCAGGACATGCCTGGCCATCAGCCCCCAGCGTTCGCGGGCCAGCTTTTCGAAACCGGCCAGCAGTTCGCGGCCGCTGACGTGGAAGGTCGGCCCGTCGCCGCGCGAATCGCCGCAGTCGTTGGCCGTCAGCACCCCGGCCTTGAGCCATTCGACCGTCTTGCCGATGGTTTCGGAGACGAAGAGAAACGCCTCGGGCGTATAGCGCCCGTCCTGGCGGGCCAGTTCGTAGATCCGGCGCAGGTTATGCTGCTCAGCGCTCATGCTTCGGCGTCCTCGCCATCCTCGCCGCCGACGTCGGCCTCGGTCTCTTCGTCGGCCGGCTCCTCCGACTCGGTCTGGGCCGGGGCGCGGGAAGCTTCGCCGCCGCGCCCTTCGCGCCGCCCTTCGCCGCGGGGCGCGCCGCCCCCCGAGGGCCGCCGGCCGCCCTTGCTCAGTCGCTCGACGATCTCCGAGACGTGCACGGTCTCGCGCGAACCGTCGGGCAGGGTGAGGACGACCTCCTGCTTGATGATGTTGTGCCCCTGGACCTCGCCGACGAAATGAGGGGTCCGCACCTGCTCGCCCTTGCGGGGCAGCTCGCCGCGCAGGATCGAGTAGACCTGGTCCTCGAAGCGCAGGCAGCACATCAATCGGCCGCAATGGCCGGAAATCTTGGTCGGGTCGAGGGTGGTCTTTTGGATCTTGGCCATGCGCATGGTGACCGGCTCCAGGTTGCGCAGGAAGGTGCGGCAGCAGAGCTCCCGGCCGCAGTGCTCGTAGTCCGCCAGCAGCCGGGCCTCGTCGCGCACCCCGATCTGGCGCATCTCGATCCGGGTGCGGTAACGCCGGGCCAGATCCTTGACCAGCTCGCGAAAATCGACCCGGCCGTCGGAAAGAAAGTAGAACACCAGCTTGTCGCCGCTGAAGAGATGCTCGACCCCCACCAGCTTCATCGGCAGGGACCGCTCCGCCACCCGGTCGGCGCAGTAGTGCAGTTCCTCGGGCTCCTTGTTGTCGGCGATGTGCCGGATGATGCCCACGTCCTTCTCGTTGGCCAGGCGCAACACCTCGCCCAACCCCTTGACCTCCCGGTCGGTGGGCACGGCGTCCTGGGCCACGATGCCGTGATCGATGCCTCGGCCGGTGCGGATGATGACCACGTCGCCGCGCTTCAGCCCGGGCAGGGAACTGACGAAATTCTCGGTGACCGCCATCAGCCCGTAGCGCACCGCCACCACCGCTCGCTCCATAAACCAACTCCTTGAGACGCAAATCTAGAATCTAAAATTTAGAATCTAGAATCTAAAATGTCCGGAACCGGAACCTTGAAATTTCATCCATTCGCTGAAATCGAACGGAGCGTCCGCGTCCCGCCACCCTCAGCCCATCGTCAAAAGCCGAACCGTATCCGCCGCGCATTTAAGCGCCGGCAATAATTACGGTTTGCTCCTTCGGCGCGACTACGCTTTCGGCGGTTTGGCTAGAACCCTGGCCAAAAACGCCTTTCGCTCCGCCGCACCTCAACCAAACCTCGCAACCTTTAATTATTACCAGCGCCTTATCCGATATCGGTCCCACGACAACGAATTTTGTAATTCTAGATTCTAAATTTTAGATTCTAGATTGATCATTTTCCGGTTCCAGCCTTTCCCCCGCCGCCGCTTACGGCTACCGGGCGTTGCGCCAGGCCGCCACCACGTCCATTGCCGCCACCTGTAGGGTCAACTCCGGCCGGACGTTGGCCTCCAACCGTTCGCCGGCGGTCCAGAGGGCGCGCAGAGCCGTCTCGCCGACCGCAGCCGGCAACCCGGCGCGCAACTCCCGGCGCACCAGCAGGGCCAGCAGATCCAGCTGCCGTCGCGCGCCGTGGCGTTCGTCGGCCTTGCTCCCCCCGCCCGCGCGGGCGCGCTCGCGCATCCCCTCGGCCAGGCGCACCGCTCCGGCCGGCGTACGTTCGCCCACCGCTTCGCGCAACCAGCGCCAGTCGGCCACCGCCGCCTCGCCGGCCAGATTGAGCGCTTGGCCCAGCGAGCCTTCAGCCACCTCGGCCAGATCGGCGGCCTCCTCGGCTCCGGCCGCGCCCCGCCGCGCCAGTTCCGCGGCGATCGTTGCCGCCGGCAGGGGCCGTACTCGCACCCGGCGGCAGCGGCTGACGATGGTCGAGAGCAGCCGGTCGCGGGCGCTCACGGTCAAAAGGAGCAGCGCACCCGCCGGCGGCTCCTCCAAAGTCTTCAAGAAGGCGTTGGCCGCCTCGTCCTCCAGCCGCTCGGCGTCGGGAATCAGCACCACCCGTCCCCGGGCCAGATGCGGCGTCAGGCTCAGAAAGGACAGGACCGGCGGATGCTCCAGTTTCTCGCCGGCCTCCACGAACCGCGCCTTGCGCAGGCTGCCGCCCTCGCGGGGCAGCTCCAGATAGTCCGGGTGCCCGCCGGAAGCGAACCGCCGGCAGCCTTCGCACTCGCCGCAGGGCTCGGCCGGCCCGCGCTCACAGAGGGCCGCCGCCGCCAGGGTCCGGGCCAGGGTCGCCCGGCCGCTGCCGGTCCGGCCTTCGAACAGATAGGCATGGTTGAGCCGGCCGCCGGCCAGTTCGGCGCCGAACTGCTCCCGCGCCGCCTCCTGGCCCAGAATCTCACTCCACCAGCCCATCCACCAGCTCCAGCACCTCCCGCTCGACCGCCTCGCGCGGTCGGGCGGCGTCCACGATGCTCACCCGAT
>CAYMGG010000082.1:0-2558 GCA_964389915.1 uncultured Planctomycetaceae bacterium | reverse complement strand
AGGCGCCGCCGTCCAGCTTGCGCTGCCATTCCTCCGCCACGCTGCCTGCCTCACCCGATCCGCCGGCAGCGCCGCCGCCAGGGCCAGATAACGCCGGCGCACCGCCTCGTGAAAGGCCGCGCCCCGCGCCTCCATCCGGTCCCGCCCACCGGCCCGGGCCAGACCGGCCTCGGCCGGCAGGTCGAGCAAAATCACATGATCCGGTTCCAGGCCGCCGGCGCCCAATTCGGTCCCGGCCCGCAATTCCGCCTCGGTCAGCCGGCCGGCCGCGCCCTGATAGGCCAGGGTCGAAAGCGTAAACCGGTCGGCCAGCACAACCTGCCCGGCCGCCAGAGCCGGGGCAATGATATCGTTCACCAATTGAGCCCGGCTGGCGCAATAAAGCAATAATTCCGCCCGGGGACAGATCTCCGCCTCGCCCGATTCGAGCAGAATCCGGCGCAACCGGTCGCCCAGCGAAGTGCCGCCCGGATCGCGCACCGCCGTGACGGACAAGCCCCGAGCCTCCAGCCGCGCCCGGGCAGCGGCCGCGGCGGTACTCTTGCCGCTGCCGTCGGGCCCTTCGAAAACAATGAACCGTCCGCCCAAAAATATCCCTTCGCCAAAGCACATGCTGGGGCGCGCGGAACCGTATCGTTCGCGCCGCCCGCCGCAAAGCCGGATAAATGATGAATCTTAGCGCAAAGCGGCCGCGAAGCAAAGAAAAGTGCGTGCCGCACCCCCAAAAAAACGCTTTGCGTCTCCGGCCGGTTCAGATGGGCGAGTCGCACGCATGAGGTTAGCGTTGAGTTTGCCCATCCGAACGTTCGAAACGGCGAAGCCGGATGAGCGTTTTTTGAGGGGGCTCGGGGGAACTTTTTTGCAAGTGCGTGCCGCACACCCAAAAACGCTTCGCGTCTCCGCCAGGTTCAGATGGGCGAACCACACGCATGGGGTTAGCGTTGAGTTTTCCCATCCGAACGTTCGAAACGGCGAAGCCGGATGAGAATTTTTTGAGGGGGCTCGGGGGAACTTTTTTGCAAAAAAGTTCCCCCGTAAGACGTTGCGGTGGAAACGGGTTTCACTTCCCCGGAACGACCAGACCGCGCTTCTGGCCCCACTCGCGCCAGGCGGCCGGTTCGTTGCCGGGATCCTCGCCCGTGGCCTCGGCCAGCGCCTGGCGGGCGGCCTCGGCCAGCGCCGGGCGCGGCGACAAGAGCGCAGCCCAAAGCTTGGCCACGGCCGAATCACCCCCGATCTGCCCCAGGGCTTCGGCCGCCCGGCAGGCCAGCTCCAAATCCTCGTCGGTCAGGGCCTGCCCCAGTTCGGTCAAGGCGGCCCGGGCTTTGAGCCGGCCCAGGGCTTCGGCCGCAACCCGGCGAAAGGCCGGTTCGCCGCCGCGCAGATCCTCGCGCAAGGTCCAGATCGCCCCGGTCATCCCCAGGCCGTCGAGGGCTACGGCCGCCTCGGCCCGGACCTGGGCGTCGCTATCGCGCAAAAGCTCGCGCAGTTCGCCGGGAATGCCCGGTGTCTTGAATTGGACAAAGGCCCTTGCCGCGGCCAGACGGACGAAAGGCGAGGCGTCGCCCGCCGCCCGGGCCGCCAGTTCGGGGCCTTCCGGCAGCCGCAACTCGGCGGCCACCTCCACCGCCCGGGCCCGGGCCAGGGGCGCCTCGTCGCGCAGCTGGCGGGAGAGCGCCTCGGACGCTCCGCCATAGCCCAGACCGTGCAGGGCGGCGGCCGCTTCCACGGCCAGCAAACCCGTGCCGTCGGCCAGGCGGCGCAACTCTTCGCCGCCCTGGGCCGGCCGCAACCGGGCCACGCTCCGGCAGAGGGCGATCAGCACCGCTTCGACCTTCTCCTCGCGCGCCAGGGCCAGCAGATCCGCGGCGGCCGCGGCTCCGGCCGGGCCAGCGGCGCGCCCCAGGGCCAGGGCCGCGCCGGTCCGTACTTCGGCTTCCGGGGACTTGAGCAACTCGCATAGCCGGGCGGTCAAATCCTCGGACAACTCGCCCGTTCCCGAGGCCAGGGCCTCCAAGGCCGCCCGCACCGCTTCCGGAGCGGCCGAGGCGGCCAGCCGGGGGGTCAGCTCGGTCGGCTGCAAACCGACATACAGTCGGCCCAGTGCCCGGCGGGCGTTGTCCGCCGCCAGCGGATCGGCCCCGCCGGCGACCGCCAGCAGCGCGTCCTCGGCCCGCAGATCCCCCATCTCGCCCAGAAGAATGGCCGAGACCTGGCGGAGGATCGAACGTTGATCGGTCAAGCCGGCCAGCAGAACCGGCAGAGCCTGATTCTGCCGCGCCAGCAGCTGCCGGCCCGCCAGTTCGCGCTCCAGCCGCGGGCGAGAGAGATCGGCCGCCGTGGCCAGCAGCTGCCGGTCATCGGGCGCGCCGCCCGGAGCATCCGCCGCCGCGGCCCGGACCGCCGCGCCGATAATGGCCAAACCTAGGAGCAGACTGCCGGTTTTCCGGTTCGCGTTCATGCGTCGCCCACCTCGGCCACGGCCTTGAAGAAGGTATAGCAGAAGACCCCGTCGGGCTCGGCCGCCCGGCGCAGGCCGCACAGGCCCTCATCGAACT
>CAYMGG010000081.1:0-18871 GCA_964389915.1 uncultured Planctomycetaceae bacterium | reverse complement strand
TGCCAAGGACCAGGAGCTGTTCGCCCGCCCCGGCGTGCAGGTCTACGAGAGCCGCGTGCGCAACGCCCGGGGCGAATGGCGCGAGGTGGTGTTCCACAAGGCCACGCTGGCCACGCCCGAGGCGGGGACGGTGGGCCTGATCGGCGCGGTCCTGGACCTGACCGAAACCAAGCGCGCCATGGCCGCGCTGACCGCCAGCGAAGCGCTCCACCGCACCACCCTCACCTCGATCGGCGACGCGGTCATCACGACCGACGCCGTCGGCCGCGTCCGGCAGCTCAACTCCGTGGCCGAAGCGCTGACCGGCTGGCGGACCTGCGAAGCGGCCGGCCAGCCGCTGGCCGAGGTGTTCAGGATCATCAACGCCGACACGCGCGCACCGATCGAGAATCCGGTGACCAAGGTCCTCGCCAGCGGCCACACCGTGGGCCTGGCCAACCATACGGTCCTGGTCGCCCGCGACGGCCGGGAGCGGCCGATCGCCGACAGCGCCGCCCCGATCCGCGACGACGCCGGGCGGACGACCGGCGTGGTCCTGGTCTTCCGCGACGTGACCCAGGAGTACGCGGCGGCCGAGGCCCTGCGCCAGTCGGAAGCCCGCTACCGCGAGCTCTTCGACACCATGAGCAACGGCTTCACCCTGAGCGAGCTGGTCTACGACGAGCGCGGCGAGCCGTGCGACACCCGCTTTCTGGTCGTGAATCCGGCCTTCGAGCGCCTGACCGGGCTGCGGGCCGAGCAAATCATCGGCCGGCGAATGAAGGCCGAGATCGACCCCGGAATCGAGCCCGACTGGCTCGAGTTCTTCAGCCAGGTGGTGCGGACCGGCCAACCGGCCCATTTCGCGCGCCATGCGGCCGGGCCGGGCCGGTATTTCGAGATCTACGCCTACCGGACCGGCCCCACACAGTTCGCCACCATGCTCACCGACGTCACCGAACGCAAGCGGGCCGAAGCCGCCCTGGAGGAGAGCCGCCAGCGCTTGGCCCTGGCCACCGCCTCGGCCAAGCTGGGCGTCTGGGACTGGGACGTCGACCGGAACCGGCTGACCTGGGACGAGCGAATGTCCGAGATCTACGGACTGGAACGCGCCCCGCGGGTCCAGGAGGTGGAGGCCTGGCGGCGGGCCCTGCACCTCGACGACGCCACCCGGGTCTGGGAGGCCTGCCAGGCCGCGCTGCGCGGCGAAACGGAGTACGAGTGCGAGTTCCGCATCTGGCTGCCCGACGGAACCCTGCGGCACGTGCGGGCCCACGGCCAGGTGCTGCGCGACACCGCCGGCCGGCCGGTGCGCATGCTCGGCATCAACCAGGACGTGACCGAGCGGCGGCAGCTCGAGGACCGGCTGCGGCAGATGGAGAAGATGGACGCCATCGGCCAGCTGGCCGGCGGGGTGGCCCACGATTTCAACAATCTGCTGACCGGCATCATGGGCTACGCGGGCATGCTCCGCCAGCAGCTGCACGACCTGCAACTTCGGCGGTTTGCCGACAACGTGCTGGTCGGCGCGCGCCGGGCCCGGGATCTGACGGGCAAGCTGCTGGCCTTCGCCCGCCAGGGGCAGTACCAGCTCGTGCCGGTCGACGCGCATCCTCTCATCGCCGAGGTGGCCGAAATCCTGCGCCACAGCATCGACAAGCGCATCGCGATCCAGCAGGAGCTAAACGCCCGGCCGAGCTTCACCCACGGCGACCCCTCCCAGCTCCAGAACGCCCTGCTCAATCTCGCGCTCAACGCCCGCGACGCCATGCCCGAGGGCGGCGAGCTGCGCCTGGCCACGGAGATCGCGGACCTGGACGAAGAGTACTGCCGGAAACTGCCCTACGAGGTGCACCCCGGCCGCTATCTCAAGATCGTCGTCAGCGACACCGGCGTCGGCATGGACGAAGCCACGCGGAAGCGCTGCTTCGAGCCCTTCTTCACCACCAAGGAGGCGGGCAAGGGCACGGGCATGGGCCTGGCCGCCGTCTACGGTACGGTCAAGCAGCACGGCGGTTCGATCAACGTCTACAGCCAGGTGGGGGAAGGGACGACCTTCCGCCTCTATCTGCCGCTGCATCAGCCCGCCGACGAGCCCCGGCCGGCGCGGATGCCGGAGCGGGTCGCGGCCGGACCGGGCCGGATCCTGGTGGTGGACGACGAGGACCTGCTGCTGCACCTGGCGCGCGACATTCTAGCCTCGCAGGGGTACGAGGTGGCGATCTGCGACGACTCCCAGGCCGCATTGGAATATTACCGGCAACACCAGGCCGAGATCGACCTGGTCATCCTGGACATGGTCATGCCCCGCTTGCACGGCCGAGAAACTTTCCACGCCATCCGGAGCCTGAATCCCCAGGCCAAGGTCCTGCTGGCTTCGGGCTATACCTTGACCAGCGACACGCAAACTCTGCTCGACGCCGGGGCCGCGGGCTTTGTCGAAAAACCATTCGAGCCGGCCGATCTGCGCGAAGCCGTGCGTAGAGCGCTGGAAGCCTAGCCGCAGCCGCTCCCCCTTGCCCTTTTCATCCCGCACCAACTTTCGTCCTGCTAAGCGGTTAGCCGCCAAGCCGCTCTTTTTTATCCAGGTTATTTGCACGCCCCAAAAGTCGCTTTGGCTTGGCTAAACTTAACTGCATGAAATATCCTGGAGGCATGTCTCCAGGAAGAATGCCGTGAAAAACCAGGATTTGAGCGCGATCGCCGCCGGCCAATTCGGCTACTTTACCTACTCCCAGGCCCTGGCCTGCGGAATCGCGGACTCGGATCACAATCGCTATTATGTCGCCAAAGGGCTATGGCTGAAAATCGCTCGCGGCCTCTTCCGTCTGCCCGGGTACGCCGATTCATGGGCCGCGGATTTTACCCGCTGGGCGCTCTGGAGCCGCAACCATTCCGATCAGCCCCAGGCCATCATCAGCCACGATTCCGCGCTGGCCGCCCACGGCTTGGCCGAGTATGATCCCGGCCGCATCCATTTGACCGTGCCGACCGCTTTCCGCAAACGTACCCCGCCGCAGGTAATCATCCACCGCCGCACCCTGACTCTGTCGGCCGTGGAGGCTCAGGGCGCTTTCCTGCTGACCCATCCGGCCCAGACCCTGCTCGACCTGCAAGCCGATCTGCAAACGGCCGGGCGCTGGTCGGAAATCCTGGCCGCAGCGGTCCGTACTGGCAAACTGTCGGCCGAGGCCGCCGCCCGGCTCGACCGGCGCCCCTCGACCAGCGCTCGCCTCCTCGACCCGCTCCCGGCCGAACCCCGAGCGCCCCGGGCGGAGGCGGACGCCGCCGGCCCATTCGCCAACGCGGAAACTGCCGCCACGGCCCCCGCCAACGCCAATCCCCCTCATCTGCGTGAAAGGATATTCGCCATGATCTGCGCCCGGACCCGCTTCAGCCGCCGCACCCAGGCCGAGGCCGGCTTCACCCTGGTCGAGCTCTTGGTGGTCACGGCCATCATCTCGCTGCTGGCCGGCATGCTCCTGCCGGCCCTGGACCGGGCCCTGGCCGTGGCCCGCAGCGCCAACTGCCTCTCCAACTTGAAACAATGCGGCCTGGCGCTGGAACAATACAGCCAGGATTACGGCGGCTGGATGCCCAACGGCATGAACATGAGCAACTATTGGATGAACTGGGATTGGTATCTGGCCCATAACGGCTACCTGGCCGGCAGCGAAAACGACAAAGCCCGGGTCTGGAGCTGCCCGTCGGCCACGCGCAAGGGCTGGTTTGAGTGCTACGGGTTCCGCAAGCGCGAAGCCTTCTACAATGCCGGGCGGGAGACCAAAAGCGCCGACCGGGTCTACCTGCTGCTCGATTCGTCCAAAAACAGCGACCAATTCTCGCAGGCGCCTTATGTTTACACCACCTCCGGCTGGGATACCCTGTACGCCTGCCTGCGCCATACGGGCAAGGCCGACACCCTCTTCCTCGACGGCCACGCCGGCGCCAGCGGCGAACCCGACCTGCTGGACCTGGGCATCAGCTATTGGCACAAACCCTGACCGCGTCCGCTTCGGACGACCTGCGAACCCGACGCCGCCCCCCTCACTTGCACGAAAGGAAGGCTCCCCATGTACCGAGCGATCTGGCCGACTGCGCTAACACTGGGCCTGCTTCTGAACGGTTGGTCTCTGGCCGGCGAACCGGCCGCGCCGACCGGCGGTTTCATTCGCGGCGTGGGCTATTCGCCCTGGCACGCCACGCACCAGTGGAATTTAACCCCGGAAGATCGGGCGGTCGACATCCAGCTCATGAAGCAACTGCACATCAATGCGGTCCGAACCTGGGGCCCGACCAAGCGCGAAGGCGTGGATTTCTTTTATAGCCAGGGCCTGCGCATGCTGCCCCAGCTGGGCCACGCGGGCCAGGGCCTGGCCAGCCAGTATCTCGACGGGACCCCGGCGCGCAATCCGGCCTTCGCCAATCCGGAGCTGGCCGCGCAGCTGCGCCAGAAGGGGCACGAATTGGCCGCGGCCGTTCAGGGCCACCCCGGTCTGATCGGCTTTCTGCTGGGCAACGAATACTCCTTCGTCGCCCCCCACCCCCAGACCAAGGAGTACCAGTACGCCGCCTTCGACGCGGTGACGGCGGCCAGGTACCGCGACCACCTGCGCCAGCGCTTCGGCGACATCGAAACCTGGAACCGCCTGACCGGCGAGCACCAGCCGGACTTCGCCGCCCTTCAACCTCCGGCCGGGAAGGTCGAAGGCCCGCAGTATTACGAATGGCTGCGGTTCCTGCGCGCGAGTTTCAACGACTTTCTCCAGGCCGGCTGGGAGGGCGTGCGGGAGGTCGACCGGCAGACGCCGGTCAGCTACGCGCTGCTCTGCGGCAACCGCTGGGACCCGGCCACCGAGGACGCGGACCTGGACTTCCTCGAACTGCAAGGCGACAACCTCTACTGGCACTGGGACCGCGACTGGGTGAAATGCGGCGTGCGCCTCTGTCGCCGGATCGGCCCGGACCGGCCCATCCTGGTCACCGAATTCGGTTATACCACGGCCAGTCGCGAGGCCGGCGGAGACTGGACTCAGAAGCGGCTGGAAAAGCCCGAATGGCAGAAGGAGACCGAAGAGCGCGCCGCCCGGCTCATGACCCAGAACCTCTGGTTCTTCGCCCTGCATCCGCAGGTCAAGGGCACCTTCCCCTTCGAATTCAACGACGAATGGTACAAGGGCGGCGACAAGAACCGCCTCGACCACTCCGAAGACTCCTTCGGGCTGGTCACCGCCGACCGCAAGATCGTCAAGCAAGTCGGCCAAGCGGTAGGGCGCGCCTATGCGGAGTTCGAACGGCTCGACCAATTCATGGCCACGCGCCGGGCCCCGGTGGAGGTGCTGGTCAGCGACCGCTACCTCGATTGGCATTCCGGCGCCGAGGGCGACCTGACCGAAGCGGACGCCTGCGGCCAGCTCTACCGCCACGGCGTAAGTTTCAACCTGGTCTCTTTGCTGAGTCCGGCCGGCCTGGCCCGAACCGGCTGCCGGAAATTGATCCTGCTCGATCAGTTGATTCCGAGCGACCCCGACGGCCACAGCCAAGCGGCGGATGCGCTCCGTCAGTTCCAGGCGGAGGGCGGGCAGATCCTTTATCTGGGGCGCCGTCCCTGCCGCACGGTCTACGGCGCGGAGACCGGAATCACCCCCCACGAGGAGCCCACCCGCGCGCTGTGGAACCGCATTGAAGATTTTATGGGCGCCCGGCCGGCGGCGGTGGTCTCGCAGGACAACTCCGAGGTGCTCTGGCGGGTGCTCGATTCGGCGGCGGGCCGGTTCCTCCTGGTCCTGGCCACGGGCGAGCATCCAGTCTCGCGGGTCGAGGTCCGCGGTCTGGCGGCGCAGGCCCTGGCCAGCGGCGACGGAGCAGAGCTGGTCGACGGTTCGGCGGCCGGATTCGCCCTCACCAACATCAACGTCTATGCACTGGTCAAACTCGCGGAATGAGGGCCGGCTTGGCCGGCTCTGGCCCTACTCCCGGCCGCAAAGCCAACCCGGGCGAGGTCGGCGACCGCCAAACAACGCAGATTATATCAATTCAAATTAATAGTGGCCGATTTTGGGGAACCTTTTTTGCAAAAAAGGTTCCCCAAACCCCACCAAAAAACTCTCATCCTGTTCACCCGACCCGAGCGCTAGTCGGCCATCAATAACTTGAGTTGATATTACACCCGTTTTTCTCATTGTTCCTGAGATGGGGGCGAGTTGATCAGGCCGCCCGCCGCTCAACGGAAAATGCCCGCGGCTTGTCCTGGTTCTGGCGTGGTGCCGCAGGCCCCGTGCAGAACCGTCATTTGCCCAGCACCAACGCCAGCAGCAGGGCTTGCAAACCGACGGCCAACCCGTTGGTCAACCATAGCGCCGGCCGCCGGAACCGGAGTCCGTAGGCGGTCCAGAAGCTGAAAATCACCAGAAAACCCGCCAGATAACCGATCGAAAGCGAACTGGCGGCCGGCGAAGCCCACTCTCCACGGATCTGCAAGGCGATGCAGAGGCAACCGGAAAAACCCGCAATCACGCCGCCGGTTTCCCAGAACAACTCCCCGCCTCGATTGTCCGGGACGGCCCCGGCCGCGTCTATCGGCTCCGACTCTGACATATGCCCTCCTTAGGTTCTACATGAAACCGGCACGTTCCAGGGACCGGGTTGAGGCCTTCTTTCGCCGTCAGACGGGCCTCGCTTTCAACCGAGTTCCTCAGCCCGCCTTTTCAGACCCGGCCTAACCAACTTGATTTTGAAACACCTGGGAAAACTGCCGGGCCGACTGGGCGGAACGCTCATCCACTGCGGCCGGAGCCAGGTCATAAATTCCGTGGCAGACGCGGGCATATTCCCGGCGAATCGCCTCCCGATCCGGACTATCGCCGGCCAAAAGCAGGAATTGCCGCGCGAACCACAGCAGATCCCGGCGATACTTGTCCGGCGAAGGGAAGAGCGGCAGCCGACAGCCGGCCATGTCCGCGCTTTCGAGCCGGTCGATGATCTCGCGGTAAACCTTGCCGGCTTCGCCACGGGAATAGCGCCGGCGGGGATAATGCCCCCAGCCGGGGACCACCTCGAAGGCCTCGAACAATTCGCCCAGCCTTTCGTGCTCCGGCCCGAAGACTTCCCGGCAAAATTGGCGGGCCACACGGTCCGGGTCCGCGTCCGGCGCCAAGGCTGACTGTCCGGCCGCATACATGCTTAGCTGGCTCAGCATCGGGCTCATGGTATAAGCGGTCGCCCCGTGATAAGGGGCCGCGGTCCGCTCCTCGCGGCGCCGGGCCATAATCCGCGGCACCCGAAAGTGCGGATATACCACCAGCTCGCCTTCCGTCAACGCATATTCCCAGCTGGTCACCCGCCGGTGCTTCGCCAACTCGCGGACATAGCCGCGCGCGTCGCCCCCGTGCGTGCAGTCGGAATCCGGACTGAAACCGAGATTGATGGCCACCAGCAAATCGGCGGGAAAGTGCGGCAGCCGGCGCATCAGGCTGGCCATCGCCCGTTCGGCGCGCTCGGGCGTGCCGTGCCAGATAAAACACTGGTGCCGTTCGCTGGCGAACCGGTGGATGTCGGCGAATTTTCCGTTCCAGGCCGGATAGGCCAGCAGGTCTTCGCCCCAACCGCTAAACGGCGTCCCCCAGGTGCCGAGTTCCAGCGTCACGCCCGGATTCTCCGCCAGCGTGATTTCCGTCAAACGGACGGCCAATTCCAGGTAGGTTTCGTGATCGCAGCCCCGGCGATTGCAGCCGCCGGGATCGCCGGGAAAGATGCCGACCACGTCCGTGCCCCTGAGCGCCGCGGCCCATTGCCGCCAGCGGGTCAGAATCAAATCCCGCTCCTGCGGCTCATTGGGACAGGCATAATACCACTCCTGGCCAAAAGTGTTCGGCGCCAGGATGTATTTGACTAGCAACCCCCGCGCGTGGGCCAGCTCGAGCACCGCCTGCATGGTCTGGACGAATCGCCGGCCACGCTCGGATTCCGGACCGTCAGCATACAGGGTCGGCTCCAACCAGTACTCAAAGCAATTGAAGCCGAACGCGCGGATCATGTCGAGCAGGCCGGCGAACTCCGCCCGCCCCCATTCGCCGCCCGCCTGGGGGTGGACCAGGTTCACATTCCAGGCATTGAGCAAATGCGACGCGAAATTGACGTAATAGGAGCGGAGGGCAAACGCCGGCTGACTTCCCGGCTTTTCCTCATCGATCTGATCGGACATTATCACTTTTCTCCTCAGGCCTCTTGATGCACTTCATTGGGACGTCCGAAGCGCCGGCCCCCGCCGCCCCGGGCCTCATAGTCGGCCTGCCACGAGGGGGCGTGGCATTCGGGTTTCAAGCAATGGCGCGGCAGCCCCAGTTTCCAGACCTGGCGATACAGGTGTTCGCGGATCGCGTGGAAATTGGCGGCCGCCTGGCGGCGCGGCGCGTCCCACTCCGGCCGGGCCTTGATGAAGTCATTGGCTTCGGCCAGCGCCAGCCGCCATTTGAGCTGCTCCCAGCGCCAGCCCGGCCGGGCCGACAGCTCCAAGGCGTTGGCCGTCTGCCGGGCTTGCCGCACGTCAATGGTCTCGAAATTGGCCAATTGATTCAGCAGTTCCCGCCCCTGATCGGGATCGCCCCCCAGATAGCGCTCGGCGTAAGCCAGCAGCACCTCGTCGGCGGTTGCATACTGCCCTGAACTCAGGCCCGCGAGCACGGCCTGATTGAGGTCGTCGAAAAAACCCTCCGAATAGGCGCAGAAACCTTCCGCCCGCCGGTCCAGCAGGTTGCGCACCGTGGCCTCCATCCGCTGCGGAGCGATAGAAGGGCCGAACGATCCGTAAGGTTCCCGCCAGCCCTGACCGGCCTCGCCCCAGCCGTCGCGCTCGCGGAACTCCCGCGCCTCGCCGTAGCTCACATGCACGAAGGCCCGCTCCCGCACCCCCTGCGGCAAAGCCAGCGATTCGTAGGCCACTTTGCCGTAGGGCAGGAAATGATCGAGGCTGTGGAATTCGCCCGGCGCCTCCCGGTCGGCCCAGGCGGCGAAGGCGCCCTGCTCTTCGCCCGTCCACCACCAGCCGATCAACCCGGCCTCGATCCCGGGAAAGAATTCCCGCGCCACCGCCACGATCTCGCGGTACAGCTGGCCGAAGGTCACGATCCAGGGCCGGCACCGGTCGCAGGCGCATCCGCCATAATCGTAGGGACAGGCTTGCAGACCTTTGAGCGCCAGGCCCCGCCGCGCAAAATCGGCGAACAGGTTCCGGTAATTGCTCAGGATCAACTCCCGCACGCCGGTCTGGGCGGGACAGACCAGCTGACCGAAGATCTTCTCCCCCGCGACCGCGGCGTTGCCGGGCCGGACCTGATCGGCGAAGACATGGTTGGGGGTGATCACCAGGGCCAATTCCAACCCCTGCTCGGCCGCCAGAGAGAAATTCGCGAACTTCCGGTCCCACATCGCCTCCGGCAGGTTGTAATGCTTGGCCGGACGGGCGTAGACATCGTACAGGTCGATCGTGTCGAACCAGTCGGCGAAGCGGTTGAAGCCCCAGAACGCCGCCTCGCGCAAAAACGCCCGCATCTCGCGGTCTTGCGCGGTCTCATAGCCGTTGCCGAAATGCGAAGGCGCATACAACTCCCGAACCTGCAACTGCTGCGGCATGTCTGGCTCCTCTTGGCCTAGGCGGTGTCTGAAAAGCGGGGTTTGGGGGATTCGCCTGAAAACGAAAGCCACGTTTATGCCAATAGTGGACTTGCTTTCCAGCCCCCCCTAACTGCTCATTTTCAGCCATGACCTAATACATGGATTAATACTGGAGAATCACTTAAGCTTTTAGTTAATATTACCCAATATAATCTATCCTTTGCCATAAACAGGAACGGCATATATATGGACGATATCTGCGTTATTTTGCCTCGCTGCGCCGCCTGGCTGGAGAATTCCGCCACGCCGCGCGTCTTCTTCGCCGGTTCGACCGCGCGCTTGCAGTTCACCAATCCCCCCACCCCGCACCTGGAAATCACCTTCATGGAGAAGGGCGGTGTGGAAGATCTGCGTATCGGCGAGGAGAGCTTCGCCCTGCCCGAAGGCTGGGTAAGCCTGCACGGCATCCACTTCGGCAACTACTCCCCGCCCAAACGGGAGCCGGGGCGATCCTGGTGCGCCATGATCGACGCCACCGACGCCCCGCCGGAACTGGACTTTTTCCGCCAGCGCCCGGTCTTCAGCTCGCTACGGGCGGGAAATCCGGTGGACTTGGCCGAAGCCTTCATGAGCCTGCGCCGGCTCTGCGCCCGTCCCGGCCGGATCCGCCAAGGCTATGTCCCGACCTTCGCCATGTTCGATCCCGGCCGGCCGGACTGCTCGCCGGCGCTGCGCCTGCGGGTCAAGGCGGCGCTCCTCGACCTCTTGGGCGTGATCATGGAGAACCTTCCCGCCCCCGATCGATCGCCCGCCCTGCCGCCAGGCTTGCAGACCGCTCTGCGCCTGATCGAAAGCCGTTACGCCGAACCGGAACTCAATCTGCCCGAATTGGCCGCGGCCGCCTTCCTCAGCCCCGATCATTTCGGGCGGCTGTTTAAAAAATACCTCGGGGTGAGTCCGCTGACCTACGCCCAGACCTTGCGCCTGCGCGAGGCCGCCGCCCTTTTGCGCAACACCTCCGACCGGATCGGCCAGATCGCCCAGGCGGTGGGCTATGTCGACCCGCTCTTCTTCTCCCGCCTGTTCCGACGCCAGTTCCGCCTCAGTCCCCGTCAATTTCGCCAGAAATTCCAGCGCCAGGCTTGACAACTCCGGACCAGGGGCGTAGTCTATTAGTAACGCGCGTTACTAGTGAGGGAAATTAAATGTCGGCCGATTTTAGTCTGTGGCCGTTTTTTTTTGCTCCGCCAGGTAACGCGCGTTACTAAGAGCGTAGTCCGAGCCTGTTCAATGGAGTTCGTGGAAAAATGGCCATCACCTCCAAACATATCGCCGATCTGGTGGGAGTTTCCCGTTCGGCGGTTTCGGCCGTGCTGAACGGGCACTATGAGAAGGTTTCGCCCGAGAAGCGCGAAAAGATCCTGGCCATGGCCCGCGATCTGCGCTACCGGCCCAATCCGGCCGCGCTGGGGCTGGCCGGCCGCTCGACCCGGCTGATCGGCCTGCTGGCCACGCCGCCCCTATCCGCCATCTACGGCGAATTCCTGGGCAAGTTTTCCTTTCAGCTCAAGGCGGCCGGCTACGACAGCCTGCTGCTCCTGCCGGCCAACGCCGCCGAAGAGCAGGAGGCCCTGCAAAAATTCACCGATCTGCGCGTCGACGGCCTCTTCATCCTCCACGCCTTCAGCGACGTGCGCCGGCTGGACTGCCCACTGCCGGCGGTCAGCATGTCCCCCTATCCGGACCAGTTCGAGCTGCGCGTGGATCTACTGGCCGGGTTTGAGCTGGCCACGCGCCACCTGCTCGAACATGGACATCGGCGCATCGGTTTTGTCTGCCCGGAGCTATCGGTGGTTCCGCTCCAGTACGCCGGCTATGGCCGGGCGCTGGCCGCCGCGGATCTGGCGGCAGAGGGCTGGCCGCTGGAGATTACCACCAGTCCGGACGCGGCCCAGGCCGCGCTGCGCTTGCTGCGCGGCAAAAAATTGACCGCGGCGGTCGTGACTAATGACCTGTTGGCCGCGCGGTTCATCGCCTGTCTGCGCGCCGCCGGCCGGCGCGTGCCGGAGGACTTGGCCGTGATTGGTTTCGACGGCGCGGCCTGGGGCGCGGAACTGGAAGTCCCGCTGACCACGCTGGTCTATCCCGCCGCCGAGTTGGCCCAGGCGGGCCTGGAGCTGCTGCTGGAGAAGATCCGCTCCGGCCGAAGCGAATTTCTGACTGAACCGCGGCTTATCGCCCCGCGCCTGCATCTGGGCGGCACCTGCGGCTGTCCGGTCGCCCCGCGCGCCGGCCTGCATTGGAGCGGCGAACCGTTGCTGCTTAGTCCATAACCCCCCGCCGGGGGATTGACTCCGCGAAATTCCGGTCCCGATTCCGGATTGGGCGATTCGCCCGATTCGGCGGGGTTTTGTCGGCATTTTTTTGGCTGCTAAAAAGGAACGCGCATGCAATTCAATGAACCGCTGCCGGTGGGCGTATTCGCCCGCCTGAACGACGAGCCGGATCAGGTCTTCGCCCGGATTCGCGCGGCCGGCTTCAGTTATTGCCAACTGGCCGCGCCCAGCGACGCCTATCTGTACGGGCCGGAGGGCCGGCGCAATACCCGCCTGCTCCTCAACGCCCTGGAGGCGCACGGCGTCACCGCGACCTCGGTCTTCATGTCCTTCCCCGGCCAGAACTGGGAGCTGGACCAGGCCCCCGCCACCCTGGGCCTGGTGCCGGAGAAATTCCGGGCCGAGCGGATCGCCCGCGCCTGCCGGACGGCGGCCTGGGCCAGGGAATTGGGCGTGGACACGCTCGCGGCGCATGTGGGCTTTGTGCCGGAGGACGCGCAAGCCCCGCTTTACCAGGGTTTCATCGCGGCCATGCGCGGACTGGCGCTGTTCCTGGAGAGCCAGGGCCAGATCTTCACCTTCGAGACCGGGCAGGAATCGGTGGCCGTGCTGAAGCGGACCATGGCCGACATCGGCACCGATAACCTGGGCATCAATTTCGATCCCGCCAATCTGCTGCTTTACAACATGGACGACCCGGCGGTGCTGGTAAAGGAACTGGGAACCCTGGTGCGCCACGTGCACTGCAAGGATGGCGTCCGGCCGGCTCGGCCCGGCATTCTCGGCGAAGAGAAACGCCTGGGCGAAGGCGCGGTCGGTTTCGCCGGCTTGCTGCGCAGTCTATCTGCCCTGGGCTATCGCGGTCCCCTGACCATCGAACGCGAAATCGCCCCCGGCGCGCAGCAGAATGCGGACATTCTGCACGCCAAGCAATTGATTGAAAACCTGAAGAAGGAGATGCTTCATGCTTAAAGTAGGACTGATCGGCGCCGGCCGCATGGGGCAGGCTCATTGCGGCGAGCTGGCCAAGCTGCCGGACGTGAAACTGACGGCGGTCTACGATCCGCAATCCTCGGCCGCCGATAATATGACCGCCAAGTACGGCCTGAAGAAATACGGCTCCGCCCGCGAATTGGCCGCCGCGGACGTGGACGCGGTATTGGTTTGCTCACCGTCCGATTGCCACGCGGAAGGTGTCCTGGCCGTCCTGGCGGCCGGCAAGCACCTATTCTGCGAAAAGCCGCTCTGCCGCACCCTGGCCGAGGCCGAACAGATCATGGCCGCCGCCCGCAACGCGCGGGGCAGCATCACCATCGGCTTTGTCCGCCGCCACGTTCCGGCCCTGCGAAAATTCAAACAATTTCTCGACGCCGGCCTGATCGGCCGGCCCCGGCTGGCCCACATCGACCTGATGCTGGGCGCTTATCGCCGCCAGCCCGGCGACTGGTTCGCCGACTTCGCCCGCTGCGGCGGGGCGATTCTGGACATGCTGGCCCACGGGATCGATCTGGAAAACTGGTTCTTCGGCGAACCGGAGCGGGTCTACGCCGACGCCCTGCTGCTGGCCCCGGAACTGCCCGAGCCGGCCGACTATGTTTCGGCCACGGTGACCTACCGCAACCGCGTGATCTGCAACGTCAACTGCGGCTGGCAGCGCTTCGGCCGCTCCGGCGACCTGCTGGAGGTCTACGGCGACGAGGGCAGTCTGGCCTACCACTGGGGAGCCGAAAATCTGATTCACTACCCCAAGGGCGCGGAGAAGCGCGAACTCGCCCCCGGCCCCGCCGGCGCGGCTAGTCCGCTCCACTTGCAGATGCAGAGCCTGGTGGAAAAAATCCGCGCCGGCCAGCCGCCGGAGGTCGGTCTGGCCGACGGCTACGCCAGTCTCAAAGTCGCCCTGGGCATGATCCAATCCGTGCAGGAAAAACGCGTAGTCTTCTTTTAGGAATCGGCCATGAACTGGCAAGCAGTGAGCGATTACGAGGAAATGAGCCGGCTGGGCGCGCAACGACTGTTCGCGGCCGTGACGGACGAGGCGGGCCGGCGGGTCAATCTGGGGCTGGCCACGGGCAACACCATGCTCAAGGTGTATGAATATCTGGCCGGATTGCTGAATGCGGCCGGGACCGATCTCTCCCGGCTGCACACCTACAACCTGGACGAATATCTGGGGCCCGACGGCCGGAGCCTGGACGAACGCCAGCCGCTGAGCTATCGGCGCTATATGACCGAAAACCTCTTCCGCCGGCTCGATCCGGGGTTGAACTTCTCTCGCGAGCGGATGCATTTTCCCGAGCCCGATCGGCCGGAGCGCTATGACGCCGAAATCGCCGCAGGCGGCGGGTTGAATTTGCAGCTTCTGGGCATCGGCTTCAACGGACATATCGCCTTCAACGAACCGCAGCCGGAAAGCATGATTTCAGCCGCGGCCTTCGCCGCCCTGCCCACCCGCCGGGTGACGCTCGACGAAACCACCATTGCCACCAACGCCCGGCTGACCGCCGGGGGCGACCGCGCCGGCGTGCCGCGCGCGGCCGTCACCCAGGGCATGAGCGCAATCCTGGCGGCGCGGGAGATCCTGCTGCTGGCCTGCTTCCCGGAACAGGCCGCGCCCCTGCAACGCCTCCGCAGCGGAAAAATCACGCCCGAGCTGCCGGCGTCGTTTCTGCTCGGACATCCGCGCGCGACCGTGGCCTATACCGCCGACCGGATCAACCTATGAAGGTTTTTCTGAAAAACGCGCGGGTGATTTCGCCGGACCTGGATCTGCCGGGAGCGGGCGTGTTGCTGGCCGGCGAAAAAATCGCCGGCATCTATCCGCCCGGAGACGAGGTTCCGCCGGCGGAGGAGGTCTGCGACTGCGGCGGGCGAATGCTGGTGCCGGGCTTCGTCGACATTCATTGCCACGGCGCGGCCGGCCGCGATTTCTGCGACGCCACGCCCGAAGCGCTCGCCGCCCTCTGCCGGGCCAAACTGGCCGAAGGGGTCACGACCTTCCTGGGCACCACGCTGACGGTCGCGGAGGAGCGACTGCTCCAGACGGCCCGGACGGCCCGCGCGCATCAGGCCGGGTCCGCCGCCGGAGCCGAACTGGCCGGCCTGCACCTGGAAGGCCCGTTCTTCAATCCGGCGGGAGCCGGCGCGCAAAATCCGGAGTTTCTGCGCCCCTTTGATCTCGACCTAGTAAAGCGCCTTCACGAAATCTGTCCGGTCCGGATAGCCTCCTACTCGATCGAATTGCCCGGCGCGCGGGAGTTCACCCGAGGACTGGTTGAAATGGGCATCAAACCCTCCTGCGGTCACAGCTATGCCAAGTACGCCGACTTCAAACCGCTCTGGGCGATCGGGCTCAAGCACATGACTCATTTCTGCAACATAATGACCCCGCTCCATCATCTGGAACTGGGTCTGGTCGGCGGCGCGTTCCGTCACGCGGACGTATATGTGGAGATCATCTGCGATTTCGTGCATCTCTGCCCGGAGATGATCGAACTGATCTATGCCGTAAAAGGGGCCGAGCGGGTCATGCTGATTACCGATTCGATGCGCGCCGCCGGCATGCCGGACGGGGAATACGATCTGGGCGGACAGGCCGTCCAGGTGCGCGACGGCTGCGCCCGCCTGCCCTCGGGCGTGGTGGCGGGCAGCACGCTGCGCTTCTGGCAGGCGCTGCGCAATGTCCGCGCCGTCACCGGCCGGCCGCTGGCGGAACTGATCAAAAGCGCGGGCTGGAACCAGGCCCAGTCGCTGGGCCTGCCCGGAGTGGGCAAGATCGCCCCCAGCTTTGCCGCCGATCTGGTGCTGCTGAATGACGATTTTTCTCCCTCTCTGGTCTGGAAAAACGGCCGGCGACATGAGTGCTCTCGCCTTGCGCCGGCGCTTTAAGCCCCGTCAAGATGAACTCCGAGTATGCGCCTAGAGGCCTCTCGCCGGCCAAAGCCTCGCCGCTAGCCACCCCTAACGACCATCTAGACATCCACCTGACAAATCTAGAGTTGTGAATAGTTGAACCCTATTTGGATTCACAAAACTTGGGTTCAACTTGCCAGCGGTTTGGCCGTCAAGTAGGGTTTAGTCAGTTCATACCTGACGTCAGCCAGCGGGGGCGGCAAGCAACTGATGAATCAAATGGGCCCGATTAATGCCAGAAAAGATGAACTCCAGAAAATCGCCGACCTCCAGTATGGCTATTTCACGGCCCATCAGGCCATCAGTTGCGGCTATATCAAATGCCATCATTACTATCACGTCAGTCGCCAAAACTGGGAAAAGATCGATCCCGGGCTGTTCCGCCTGCCGAATCATCCGGATTCCATGGCCGCGGATTTCACCAAATGGCACTTGTGGAGCCGCAACCAAAGCGGCCAGCCTCAGGCCATTATCAGCCATGACAGCGCCTTGGCCCTCCACGGCCTGCGCGAATATGACCCGGCTCAGATCCACCTTACGGTGCCTTTGCGATTCCGCAAAAGCAACCCCGCCGGCGTCGTGCTGCACAAGGCCAGCCTAAATCTCTCGGCCATCGAACCCCGCGAGGGATTCATGGTCGCAACTTTGGCGAAGACGCTGGAGGATTCACGGCCGCTTCTTGCCGCCCGCGGCACTTGGGAGAGCACTATGGAGCAAGCGCTGAAATCCGGCCGGCTTACTCTCGAGACGGCGCGGCAATTAGGCTTCACCCCGCCGGCCGGAGCGCTCCTCGCGGTGACCCCGGACCGGCCAGAAACAGAACCCGAGCCGCCGGCACAAAATTCGGCCGTTTCGATTCCCGGCGGCGCCACTGTCCCCGTTCTCCCCCCATCGGCGCAGATGAAAGAAAGGATTTACGACATGATCTTCCAGCGGACCCGGGCGCTGCCGCCCCGGAACAGACAGCGGGCTCAAGCCGGCTTCACCTTGGTCGAGCTGCTCGTGGTCATGTCCATCATCAGCGTCATGGCCGCCATGCTCCTGCCCGTACTGGATAAGGCCCTCAGTTCGGCCTATACGACGGCTTGCCTTTCGAACCACAAGCAGTTCGGCCTAGCCTTAAACATGTACCTGGCCAACTACAACAACCGCTACCCCTCCGACGACATGTTGGGGAGCATGGGCTGGGGCAAGGTGCTCCCCCCGTACCTCGACGACCCGAGCAGCGTCGCCAAGCTGACGATCGGCCAAAAATACAAAGGCAGCGGCTGCCCGGCCGACCGGACCAGCTATTGGGCCTACGCCTTCAATTTCAATCTCCGTTTCCAGCCCGGCGAACGTACCGACGATGCGGCCCGCGTCGTGGTCTGTTCCGGAGCGAGCAATTACAACATCTTTCCCCACACCGGCACCACCACCCTGCTGGCCAATGTTTCCAGCCGCCACAGCGACGGGTACAACGTTCTGCTGCACGGCCTGGCCGCCAAGTGGATGCCCCACCGCCTGGTCAACGCCACTGACCCGGAATGGGAAAAGCCCTGGTGGGTCGACGGCTTCCCCCATTAAGCGAGCGGGGGCTGAAAAGATCAGCTTCCGGGGGAACGCGGGAAACGCGCCCCTCACTGCGCCCAAAGGCCGTCTTTCCAGACCCGTATCCCTAACGCCGAGTTTTCAGACAGAATATATCCTTTCTTTCGCCCAAGGAGCAGACCATGACCACTCCCGCACCCGAATTGTCTCCCGCCAACCGCCGGCACCGCTCGGCCGCGGTTAGAAACCGCATCTTCCGGGGCCTGATCTTGGCCGGGATCGGCCTGGCCGCAGGCCTCGCGGCCGCGCCGGCGGCCGAGAAATCGATCTGCCAGCTGGCGGATTTCGAAACCCCCGGCTTGGGCTACAACGCCTACGGGCAGAGCGCCTGCGCCCTCGACGCCGAACGCGGCCAGGATAGCGCCCACTCCCTGCGCCTGACGCTGGCCAAAGGCGCAGTCCAATTCTTCGCCCAGGACCAGGCCCCGCGTTGGGCCGAGGCCGGGGCGGCCGTGCTGGCCTTCGATTTCCTCCCGGCCAACCCCGAGGCTACCTTCTGCGTGCTGCTCATGACCCCGGACCAGGCCTTTGCCTGGAACGGTCCGGTCTGGAAGCCTGACGCCAAGATCCGGGCGGCCTCCCGCACTTGGCAGACCTTGCGTCTGAAACTGGCCGATTTCCGTCCCGCCTTCAAGGAAAAGGATTCCGCCCGGCTGGACCTTTCCCAGGTCAAGACCATCCAGTTCTCCAATCAAGAAGGTCAGACCGTGGTCTGGCTGGACAATCTCCGCCTGGAGCCGGAAGGCGACCTGACCGGCGTGACCACCCGCGCCGCGCCCCGGTCGGAACCGGCCAAACCGGCCCGGAAGGCCGCGCCGCCCCCGCCGGCCCTGGACGCGGCCTGGAAAAAGATCGATCCGGCCGCCCAACCGCTCGCGGTTCATGGCGAGGCGCGCCTGACGGCCATTCTGAACGGGGTCTGGGAATTCCGGCCTTTGACGGCCAAGCAGGAATTGGATTGTTCGCAACCCGTGGCCCGGCCCGACTCCGGCCCCTGGCAAAAAATCCTGGTGCCCAGCGCTTGGGACAATTTTCATGAATTCGCCTATCCCCAGGCCTGGGCCGATCTGCACCAGGCCTGGTACCGCCGGGTCTTCGTCATCCCCGAAGCCTTTCGGCAGCGGCGAATCCACCTGCGCTTCGGCGCGGCGGCCCTGCACGCCCAGGTCTTTTTAAACGGCCAACCGCTCGGCCAGCACTGGGGCAGCTACACCCCATTCGAACTCGACGCCACCGCCGCCGCCCGGCCGGGCGAACCGAACGAACTGCTCGTCTTCGTGGCCGACCTCAAGGCCGCGCTGACCGGCCCCTACGATCCCCAGGCCATCACCAGCTATGCCTTCTACCAATTTTTGAAAATCCAAAGCGCCACCTGCGCCTGGACCCTGGGCGAATGCGGCAAGCGGCGCGGCCTCTGGCAGGACGTCTTTCTGCTTGGCCTGGCC
>CAYMGG010000080.1:0-18876 GCA_964389915.1 uncultured Planctomycetaceae bacterium | reverse complement strand
CTGACCGTTCCCCCGCCCGCGACGGCCTGACAGGCCGTTGAAAAAAGTCCCTCTCGACGCTTGATCCGGCGTCGCGGACGCGCGAACGCTTTAAAAACCTCAAAACTATCGAAGTTTCAAAGCTGCCTCGCGCGCCGCTCCTTGACTGAAGCGCCGAGTTGGCTTTTTTCAACGCCCGGCCGCCGGACAGGCGGCGCGGCTGAACTCCTGAAAGCTTTCCAGCACCGCCAGGGCATTGGCCAGGGGCGTTTCGGGTTGCAGGGCCTTGGCCGTGGAGAGGATGTACCCGCCGCCCCGGCTCATCTCGCCGCACAACCTGGCGGTTTCGGCCCGGATCTCGGCCGGCGTGCCGAAGGGGATGATCCGCTGCGACCCCAGCCCGCCCCAGAAGGTGATCCGGTCCCCGTAGCGCCGCTTGAGCGCGTAGGGGTCCATCGCCTCGGGCTGAACGCTCTCCAGCACGTCCAGGCCGATCTCGATCAGGTCGGGCACGATCTCGGCGACGTTGCCGCAGCAGTGCGAAAGCGTGTACCGGCCGGCCGCGTGCACCTCGGCGTAGAGCCGGGCCAGCCGGGGTTTCATAAAGCGCCGCCACCGTTCCGGACCCAGGATCACGCCCCGCTGGTCGCCCCAATCGTCGGAGAACATGATGGCGTCCACCGGCGCCTTGAGGCTCTCGCGGATCAGCTCTAGGTGCAGCTCGGTGATCCGGTCGAGCAACTCGGCGTAAAAATCCTCCTCCGCGATCGAATCCATCAGCGCGTTTTCAAAGCCTCTAATGGTCCAGGAACGTTCGAACAAGCCCCAGCCGAAACCGGCCGCCTTGAAGCTGTCGGGCTGGGCCTGGGCCCAGGCCTGAAGCCGGGCGGTGCGTTCGGCCGAAAGGAACCGTTCGGCCGGCGGAAAGGCATAGCCGGCGAAATCCGGCTGGGCCAGACCCGGGCGCTCGTGATGTTTGGGGCGCAGATCGGTGCGCCAGACCGTGCCGAAGGCGTCCTGTTCCCGACCCGGGCCCAAGGGCCGGCTGCAATCCGGGTCGACGCAGGAATTGCGCACGATGAACGCCGGCAGGCTCGCCCGCCAGGAAGCGGAGCCGAAATGGGCGTCCAGCAGTTCGCCCACCGGGGCTTCGGCATTGAAGGTGAAGGGGATGCTCGGCGTTTCTTGATGGAGTATCTGGGCGATAACCATTTCGCGCGGAGTCATGTTCCGTTTCCTCCTGGAATTATAAAAAACCATTTTATTCGGCCTCTATGCGCATAAAATACTCCACCGGGAGGGGGGCGAACAATGGATGAGCCCGACATAAAGATGGACAATCCCGGCCAAGCGATCGCCGAATGGGAGGTGCTGGGCCCGCCGGAGTTCGAGCGGTTGGGCGCGGCGGAAAATGTGCGCCTGCATAGCGATCGGGTGCTGGAAGTCTGGGCGCTGGGCATTCTGACCCGCGGCGTCATGCACGCGGTCATCGGCCCGACGGCGGCCTCGATCGGCGCGGGGGATTATTACCTCATGCCCCCGGGCGTGCGCCATTACGGCACCCGCGAAGGCTGGCACGACGTGGTCTGGTATACCTTCAAGGCGGGCGCCCGGCCCGCCGCCGCGGCCACGGGGGAGGGAGTCACGCTGCCGGTCTTCGGCCCCATGCCGCCCGAATTCGACCCGGCCCAGACGCACCGCTTCCTGGCCGCCGCGCTGGAGGGGGGGCTGATGAGTCCGGCGGCGGCCGGGCGGCAGCTGGGGGCCATCCTCGAGCAGATGGCGGTGGAGGCCCAGCGGCGGCGCCTGCGCGCCGATCCGGCCCGGCGTCTGGCCCACGAGGTACTCGCCCGGCTGCGCCAGCTGCGCCGGCAGAACCTCGAACCGCGCCGGCTGGAGGCGGAGTTCCATTACAGCTACGGCCATCTGGACCGGCTCTTCCGGCGGGTCTTCCGCTGCTCCCTCCACGCCCGCCACGAACGCCTGCGCCTCGACACGGGCGCGGAGCTGATCCTCCAGGGCGTCCCGCTCAAGGAGACCGCCGCCGCCCTGGGCTACGGCGACTATTACTATTTCCTGCGGGTCTTCCGCAAGGTCCGGGGGCAGTCCCCCACCGCCTTCCTCGCCCAATACGGGGCGATCGCCCGGGGCGAAAAAAAAGCCGGGGCGACGCGAGCGTCGCCCCGGTAGGGTTTGGCTTATCGCGAGCCTTTATTTGCGCTGCTCGAGGGCCACGTAGCTGCGCTCGACGGGGCCGGTGTAGACCTGCCGCGGGCGGGCGATCTTGAAGCCCTCCTGGTGGCACATCTCGCGCCAGTGGGCCAGCCAGCCCGGGGTGCGGCCGATCGAGAAGAGGACGGTGAACATGTCCATCGGGAAGCCCGCCGCCTTGAGGATCAGCCCCGAGTAGAAATCCACGTTCGGATAGAGGTTGCGGGAGATGAAGTACTCGTCCTTGAGGGCGATCTCCTCCAGCCGCAGGGCGATCTCGAAGCGCGGATCGGTCATGCCCGGCTTGTTCAGCAGCTTGTGGCAGAACTCCTTCAGGATCTTGGCCCGGGGGTCGAAGTTCTTGTAGACCCGGTGGCCGAAGCCCATCAGCAGCGCCTGCTTGTTCTTGGCCCGGTCCACGAAGGTCTTGGCGTCCAGCCCGGCCTGGTGGATCTGGGTGAGCATCTCGATCACCTCCTGGTTGGCGCCGCCGTGGCGCTTGCCCCACAGGGCGCAGATCCCGGAGGAGACCACCGAGTAGACGTTGGCCAGGGACGAGCCGACCATCCGCACCGTAGAGGTCGAGCAGTTCTGCTCGTGGTCGGCGTGCAGGATCAGGAAGAGCTCGATAGCCCGGACGATGTCCGGGTCCATGTGATAGTCCTTGACCGGCGAGGAGAACATCATGTTGAGGAAGTTCTCGACGAACTTGAGCTTGACCGAAGGATAGACGATCGGCTCGCCGACCGACTTCTTGTACGAGATCGCGGCGATGGTCCGCACCTGGCTGACCAAGGCGGCGATCAGCAGGCGCTCCTGGTCGTCGTCAAGCTTCTCCGGCAGCGGATAGAAGGTCGAGAGCGAGGCGACCATGGTCGAGAGAATGCCCATGGGGTGCGCCCCCTTGGGGAAGGCGATGAAGAAGTGGAGCATGTCCTCGTGGATCAGGGAGGACGAGTTCAGCCGGCTGGAGAAGCGGTCGAGCTGGGCCTTGGTCGGCAGTTCGCCGTAGAGGATCAGGTAGGCGGTCTCGACGAATGTCGACTTGGCCGCCAGCTCCTCGATCGGATAGCCGCGGTAGCGCAGGATGCCCTTCTCGCCGTCGATGAAGGTGATGTTGCTGGCGCAGGCGCCGCTGTTGGCCAGGCCGTTGTCGAGGGTGATGTAGCCGGTGTCCTGCCGCAGCCGGGTGATATCGACGGCCTTCTCGCCCTCGCTGCCGACCACGATCGGCAGCTCGTAGCTTTTTCCGTCCAGGTTCAGTGTCGCGGTAGCCATGAGTCGCCTTTCAATAATAAGGAGGAATGTTGCCGGCATTCATCCGTTTCGTCCCGCATCCGGCGGGGCGGATTACATGATCATGACTCCCTGTCGGGGGGGGAGGTCCGGGGCGGTCTGACGCGAACCGCGGAGGTAAGATTGAAATCTACCCCACCCCAATTTGCAAGATTTTTCAACCCGATTTTTTTGAAAGCCGGAGCCGATTCTGCGCAAGTAACGGGCGGATGACTGTCCAGCCCGGCCGCCCGGCCGGCCGGAGGAAGGCATGTTGCCGCGCGTCGGATTCGGCTGGGACCTGCACCGCCTTGCGCCGGGGCTGACTTTGCGCCTGGGCGGAATCGATATCGCCAGCCCGCTTGGCTGCGTGGCCCACTCCGACGGCGACGTCCTGCTGCACGCCCTGACCGACGCCCTCTTGGGCGCCCTGGCCCGGCCCGATCTGGGCGAAACCTTCCCCGACCGGGACCCGGTCAACCGGGGGCGCGATTCGGCCGACTTTCTCCGCCACGCCCTGGCCGAAATGAAAACCGCCGGCTACCGGCTGGGCAATCTGGACACGACCGTGATCCTGGAAAGTCCCAAATTATCGTCCTACAAAACGGCCATTCGCGCCCGGCTGGCCGAGCTCTGCGCCTGTCCGGTCGATTGCGTGGCCGTCAAGGCCAAGACCGGCGAAAAGCTCGACGCGGTGGGTCGGGGCGAGGCCTGCGCGGTCCAGGCGGCCGTGCTGCTCGTGCCGGAGGCCGCCAGATGAGCCGTCTGCCCTTGGCCCGCCAGAGCCGCAGTATGTCCGCCCCGGTCCGGCCGGGCGCGGCGGAACCGGTCGCCGGCGGTTTGGCTCCGGCGGTGGCCGCCTTCCTGCAATATCTGCGGGTGGAGTGCGGCTGCGCGGACAACACCCTGCTCAGCTACGGCCGGGATCTGGCCCAATTCCAAACCTTTCTGGCCGAACGCGGCGCGGCCGACCTTGGCCGGCTCGAGGCAGCGGCGGTGGTCGAGTACATCAGCCACCTGACCGACCGCGGGCTGGCCCCGGCCTCGCGCGCCCGGGCCCTGACGGCCATCCGCATGTTTTGCCGCTTCTGCCAGAGCGAGGGCTGGCTAGGACACGACCCCTGCGAAACGGTCGACTCACCCAAATTATGGAAAAACCTGCCGCACTACCTGAGTCCGGACGAGGTCACGCGTCTGCTGACGGCCGAGCGGGGCGATTCGCTCCTCTCCCTGCGCAACCGGGCGATCCTCGAATTGTTCTACGCCTGCGGGGCGCGGGTCTCGGAGGTCTGCGCGCTGCGGGTGGCGGATGTGGACCTGACCGCGCGGACCGTGCGCCTGTTCGGCAAGGGGCGCAAGGAACGGCAGACCCCGCTGGGCGCGGCGGCGGCGGCGGCGCTGGCGGCCTACCTGAACGGAGCGCGCCCGCTGTTGACTCAAGGCCGGCCCACGCCCCGGCTCTTCGTCTCCCGCACCGGCCTGCCGCTGGACCGGGAGAACGTCTTTCGCGCCGTCAAGCGGGCCGCGCTCAAGGCCGGCATCACCCGCAACGTCTATCCGCACCTCCTGCGCCACAGCTTCGCCACTCACCTTCTGGCCGGCGGGGCCAACCTGCGCATTGTACAGGAGCTGCTGGGGCATGCCGATCTGGCCACGACCGAGATCTACACCCACGTCGAGCAGGACCGCCTGCGCCGCGCCTATGTCGCCTGCCACCCCCGCGCGTAAATTCGAAGCGGGGCTTTTTCTTTCCTCCATTGAAGCCTTTCATTATATTTCGGCTTGGCCGGGCCGAACGAGCGCGGCCGGTTCCCGGGAGGCTTCATGCGCATCGGCATCAACACTCTGATCCTCGGGCCGGGCCAATATTCCGGCGTGCAGACCGCGGTCGGCGAACTGACGCGGGCGGTGGTCGCCTCCGCCCCGACGGAAATGGAATTCCGGCTTTATGCTCATCATCGGCCGCCGGCCGAGTTGCCGGCCGCCAACGGCCGGGTCGCCTGGAGCCAGCCGTTGACTCCGCGCCTCGGCCGGGCCGGACGGATCATCTGGGAGCAGTTCCGTTTTCCCGGCCGGGCCATGGCCGACGGCCTGGACCTGCTGCACTGCCCGGCTTATGTCATGCCGGTCATGTGCCTCAAGCCGGTGGTGGTCAATATCCACGATCTCTTCGCCCTGCGCCAGCCGCAGGTCTGCACCCGGGCCAACCGGGCGCATTTCTGGCGGGCCCTGCCCCGGACCCTGGCCCGGGCCCAGCGGGTGATCGTGCCCACCGCCTGGGTGCGCGACGAGATTCTGGCCTATGCCGCGGAAAAGCGCGATCCCGAAATCAGCTCCGGCCTGGCCGCCAAGATCCGGATCATTCCCTGGGGCGTGGGCGAGCGTTTCGCGCCCGTGACCGATCCGGACCGGCGCTCCGCGGTGGCGGCGCGCTACGGCCTGCCGCCGCGGTTCGTGCTCTTCGTCGGCCGGCTGGAGCCGAAGAAGAACATCCGCCGGCTGATCGAAGCGTATTTCGCGGCCACGGCCGAGCACGGCCTGCCCCACCGGCTGGTCCTGGCCGGCCCGCCCGGCTGGGTCGAGCCCAAGGCCACGCTCAGACTGATCCGCGAACTGGGACTGGAGGAGAAGGTGATCCGGCCGGGCTTCATCGCTCCGGAGGATCTGCCGGCCGTGTACAGCCTGGCCGAGGCGTTCTTCTTCCCCTCCCGGTGGGAGGGCTTCGGCCTGCCGGTTCTGGAGGCGATGGCCTGCGGCACGCCGGTGGTGGCCGGCGACATTCCCGCCCTGCGGGAGGTGGCAGGCGAAGCGGCGCAGTTCGCCGCGCCCGACGACCTCCGCGCCCTGCGCGAAACCCTGGGCGCGGTCCTGACCAACCGCGAACTGGCCGCCGACCTGGCGGCGCGTGGCCGGCGGCGCGCGGCCGAATTCAGCTGGTCCCGGACCGCCCGCCAGACTCTGGATCTATATGCCGAGGTGATCGCCTGCGACCGGCGACGGTTGGAAGTTTGAAGGGGGCGTTGACCTCGGCAAATTCCGGGAACCTTTTTTGCAAAAAAGGTTCCCGGACCCTCCCAAAAACTCTCATCCGGCTTCGCCGTTTCGAACGTTAAGTACGGCCCCCATAATAAAGGGACGATTGTCACGCAGGTTCTCCCTTCCCCCCTCCGGCGGAGGGTCGGGGTGGGGGAGGCAGCCTGGAGCGCAACAGGTCCTCTCCCTCCCCCCAACCCCCTCCCGGAGGGAGCGGGAGACATAAACCGGTATCGCAAAGATTTGCCCCTTATTTATGGGGAGCTGCACCAAGCGAGATATATTCGCTGTCTGCCCCATACATGCGACTCGCTCAACTGAACGAACCGAATACGCGAAGCGATTGATGCGTGTGCGGCGGGCACTTTTGCAAAGAGTTCTCGCTGAAGTCAAAGTTTTAGGGGCGATTTCGGTGGTACTCTGGCGTTTAGTTGTAACCTTATCCCGACACAGGCGTAAAAACTGTATGCGCAGATTTAGGTGTACATTTTGGCTTTGGCTGGCCGTAGGCCTATGTTTAGCCGGCAGCCGCGGGCAGGCGGCCGACTGCTGGGCGGCCGGGCCGACCAGCGTTTTTCGCGGCGGCGAGGGCGTCTGGCTCCAGGTCGGGCTGAGCGGCATGCCGCCCAAGCTCGATCTACGCATCCGAGCGGAAGTGACCTATCCGGCCGGCGGTACGCGGGTTTTCCATTACGGACCTCAGGGGAAACCGGCCGACCAGCCGCAGATCTATCGCCCTAATTTTGCCCCCCCGGGCGCGACTTTTTTTGTCGGGCCGCTGACCGCGCCCGATACCGCACCCGGCGCTCCGGCCGAGGTGGTCTGGGTGGTGAACGCCGCCCCGACCGCGGGCGACACCGGGCCGCAAGTCGAAGGCCGATTCGCCGCGCAACTCTACAGCCAGAGCCTGGCCGGGCTGGCCGGCCGGGTCTATCAGGCCTGGTTCGCCCGCAGCGGCGTGGCTGTCTGGGCCGAAGTGAGTGACGAAGGGCGCAAGCTGCAACCTCATTTCGGTCCGGCGGAGATGGACCGTTTCTGGAATTTACCGGGCACGAAATTGATCCTGATTCATGGGCTCAGTTGCAGCCACCGGGAATGGTTCAACTCGGTCACGACCTTGATTCGCAACGGCGCTTATCCGGCCGGCACGTCCTGTCTACCTGCCTATCAACCATTGATGAAACATTATGCCGCGGTCGCCGCTTTTGAATATCCAGGCCTGTATCCCATTCCCGGGCCGCGCCTGGCGGGCGCGCTGGCCGAAGTCATGGCCGCCGCTCCCGAGGGCATGCGGGTGGATCTGCTGGGCCACAGCCAGGGCGGCATGATCGGCCGCTATTATGTGGAGAAGCTGGGCGGGGCGGCCAAGGTGGCCAATCTGGTCACCATCTGCTCGCCCCTGGGCGGGGTCAGCACGCCCGACTGGCAGCAGGGCCGGCAGTGGCTGGTGAGTTGGGCCAAGCTTCTCTGCGGCCCGGCCGCCGGTCCGGGCGACCTGGTGCCCATCGCCGACATGGTCAGCGGCAGCCGCTTGCTGACCGACTTGAACCGACCCTGGCAAAAACTCGAGCCGCCCTGCTCGCGGGACGGTTTCGGCCCGACCCGCTATTATTGCGTGGCCACGGGGGTCTTCGGCTCCGGCCGCTCGCCGCACCGCGCTGCCGGCTGGAGCGATTGCCTGCCCGGCTCGCAAGGTCGGGAGATCCGGGCTACCAGCGCCCTCTACCTGCCTCTCGGCAGCGGCCCTGAGGGCCGGCCGGCCGGCCTGGCCGAATTGGACGCCAGCGGCGAACACGAGTTGCTGGTCGTCAGCCCCGCCCCGGCGGCCGACCGGCCCTTGCTGCACGCCATCGTCACCCATCACCTGGCCGACGACACGCATACCGGCATCGCTAAATGGTTGACCGCCCGCCTCTGGCCGTGAGCGGACTCTGAGGCCATTCCGGCGATTCCGGGGGGAGCTTTTTTGCAAAAAAGCTCCCCCCGAGCCCCCCGCAAAAAACTCTCATCCGGCTGCGCCTTTTTCGCGAGGCGAAAGGCGGCTTCGGCTATACTGCCCTTCGAATCACGGAACGTGATGAAAAAATTTTTGAAGGGGTTTGGGGGAACTTTTTTTATAAAAAAAGTTCCCCCAATGAATGGGCCACTGTACTCTCCGCCAACATCAACGACGTTTTTAAGAAAGCCAACGCATGTCTGCGATACCGCCCGAGCTCAACGATCCTGAAGCCTCGCCGGAAGCGCGGCTGGCGGC
Organism: uncultured Planctomycetaceae bacterium; assembly: GCA_964389915.1. Classification (GTDB taxonomy): domain Bacteria; phylum Planctomycetota; class SZUA-567; order SZUA-567; family SZUA-567; genus CAYMGG01. The sequence continues at coordinate 10,124 of CAYMGG010000080.1, read as the reverse complement.
GGGGGCCGCTTTCGTCCGCGCGAACTCGCCCGGCGGACACGCCGTCTGCGAGGTCGACCTGCACATCCACAGCTTCTACAGCGACGGCTATCATTCGCCGACCGGGCGGGTGGTCGAGGCTTGGTGGCGGGGGATGAAAGCGGTGGCTCTGACCGATCACGACAACGCCGACGGCTGCGCCGAGGCTCTGGCGGCGGGAGAGTTCTGCGGCCTGACCGTGGTGGCCGGCATCGAGTTCTACACCGACCGGCCGGGGGTGGAGATTTTAGGTTTCTGGCCGCAGCCGGCGACGTTTCGCGCCTGGCAGGCGCGGGGCGCGGGGCGGGAGATCATCGAACCTTTACGCGAAGCCAAAGGCCGGCAGCTGGCGGCCATGCTGGCGCGCGTGCCGGCCTGTTTTTCCCGTCGGGATTTTGCGGCCGAGATCACGGCCGAAGACATTCGACGCTATGTGCGTAACGGCGTTTCGACCAAGGGCGACATCTCGGTCATCATGTGGCAGAAGTACGGCCCCGAGCTGGCCCGACGGGAACTGGCGGCGGACGTGAAGGAGTTCCAGGCGCGCTACACCACCCGGGACGACGAACTGAACGTGCCGCTGCGGATCGATCTGGACCTCTCGCCGGCGGCGTTTGTCCGCCGCCTGACCGATTGGGGCGCGCTGCCGGGCCTGGCCCATCCCACCGAACTGCGCAAGAAGGAAGGCCTGGGCAACGCCGCTCTGGCGGAATTGATCGAGGAACTGGGCGCGGTCGGCCTACAGACCGTGGAGGTGGACGGCTGGCGCAACGGCCGCTGTCCCGAAACCGGCCGGCCGCAGACCGAGGTTTTCGCCGAAATGGTGACGGACTACAATTGCCGAAATCCGGAGCGTTCGCCGCTGCTGTGCACCAACGGGTCCGACGATCACAACCAGCCCGGCGAGGGGCTGGAGCTGGGCTGCGGACGGAATGACAATCTACGCCCCGAATACGGCGGCTTCGACCGGGTCGAAGCGCTCCGGGTTCGGGCGAGCGAGTTGAGGCTGTGAAGTCCGACTCCGCTAGGCGGACAATCAACTCGCAAAGCGATGAACCGGTTCGGCTCTGCCGACCTTGCCGGCCTCCGTTTGAGCGCTTGAAACGGCGCTGCCGGAGGATAGTTTTGGGGGGAGAGGCTTTTTGTGAACCGAGGTTCGCCGAAATTGGCCGGTCTTGATAAAGGGAACGTGGCATATTGCCAAGTCTGGTTATTTAGCGCCGAATACGACCGAGTTGTCCCTCTGAACCTTAGCGTGGGCGAAGCCGGGCGAGAGTTTTTTGGCGGGGCCTGGGGAAACTGTTGAACAAAAAAGGCTCCCCGGAATCAGCTCTGATTATTGGAAATCAGCCTAAGTCGGCGTTTGCTCCCACCGGCCGGGGCCGCTATAATGCCGGCCGACTTGTTTGACGCGAATCCTGCGCTTTGCGAAAGGAAATTCGATGGATCAGGTGTATTTGGGGCGGATCGTGGCCATCGCCCGTTCGCCGGAGGGGCGGCTGGCGGCGTTGTACCGCGTCTCCTCCCGCAGCTTTCCCAACCGCCGCACCGTGCTGGGCGAGGGGGTGGCCAGCATCGTGCCCAAGCCGGGGCATGAAACCGACGTGGCCAAAAATCCGTACATCGCCTACAACTGCGCCCGCGTGGTCGGACAATGGGGCGTGGTTTCCAACGGTTCGCACACCGATCCGATCGCCGAGAAGCTGGCCGCCGGCCTGCCGCCGCGCGACGCGCTGGTCTATGCCCTCTCCGGCCTGGACTACGAGCACGACGCCTACGACACGCCGCGCATCGCCGCGGTCATCTCTCGCCAGGGCTCGCTCGGTTGGCTGGGGGTGATCCGCCGGGACGGGCTGGAGGTGCGCGGGATCGAGTTGGCGGCCGGCGAGTGCCTGCACCTGTCGACGTATGAACACTGCCACATCGACCCGGCCCGGCGCGCGACTTTCGCCGCGGGGGATGCGGCCGCAGCCTGCGCCTTCGTGCTCGGCGGGGGGATTTTCGCCAATTTCACCAATCCCGTGGCCGCCGTGGGCCTGTACGCCACGGACGCGGGCTTCGCCCTGGCGGCGGCCGATGCCTGATCTTCACGCCGGCGGTTGCGCGTGAGATTGGCCGCCGCCCCAACCACTGCCGGAGCCTGGCTCCTACGTCTGGCCCTGCCGGCCGGAGTGCTCTGGGCGATTTTTTCCGGCTATCGTCTGGACGCCCCCTGGCCGGGCGGCGACGAGGGCTACGCCGGCGCGCAGCACCAGGCCATCGCCCGGCACCTGCTGGCGCTGGGGCCGGAACGTTGCGGCGCGGCCCAGCTGCGCGTCTTTCACCCCGTACCGTCAAACCAGGTCTTCGACGCCGCCGGCCGCGTTCGCGGCCCGGAATTGCGCTCCCTTTACGGCGACCGCTTTTGGACCAGCCGCCTGCCCCTGGTGGCGCTGGGCTATGCCGGCGCGCTGCGCCTGGGCGGCGACCGCGAGCTCTCGGTTCGGCTGGTCTCCTGGTTGAGCGTGGCGCTGCTGCTGGGCGCGATCGGGCTGTTCGGGCCGGCCGCCCTGGGACGAAACGTCACCGCCGGCTGGCTGATCGTCCTGGCCCTGACGCCGGGCACGATTCTCCTGTCGCGGCTGGCGGGCTATGAGTTGCCGTGCCTGGCCCTGACCGTGACCGCGCTCCTTTTGCACGAGAACTGGCGGCGGGGCCGGGGCGGATTTTTCGCCGCCTGGCTGGCGGCCCTGGGGGCGGGCCTGCTGGGCTGGTACGGCCTGTTTGCCGCATTGCTCATGGCCGGCGATCTGCGGCCCGAAGCCGGGGCCACGGGCCGGGCGGGGCGCTGGCTGCGCCGGTTCGGGTTGGCGGTCATTCCGCTGATCGTGGTCGGACTCTACGCGGCCTACCTGGCCCACTTGGGCCAGCCGCTGAGCGAACGGCTGGAATATTTCTGGCGGCAGCGGAGCCTGGGCGGGGCGGCCTGGGGGCCGGGCGGCCCCACCTTTGCCGCCGGCACCTTCGCCGCCGACTTCAGTCTGGTCGACTACTTCTACCGGATCCAAAAATTTCTGGTCAATCACCTCACGCCGCTGCCGTTGATTTTGGCCGCGGGTTGGGCCTTCGACTGGCTGCGGCGTCGCCGCCGGGGCGAGGCGGTTCCCGAAGCCCGGCTGGCCGGAAAATTCCTGTTCCTGGCCCTGCTCGTCTATCTGCTGGCGCTGCGGGCCTCGTATGTCCACCGTTACTATGTGCTCTGGTGGCTGCCGCTGGTCGGCCTGACGGCCGGCGGCGGGTTGGCCCGGCTGGCCGCCGGCCGGCGCAGCGCCTGGCTGGCGGGGCTGCTGATCGCGGGCCTGCTGGGCTCGGCGGGGTACAAGACCTGGAGCTATCACGCCAAAAATCGGCCGGCCGAGGCCGAGGCCAAGTTCATGCGGCGGGCGGCCAAGCTGATCGGGCCGGATGCGGAGGTGGCCGGACTCGGGGTGGGGAAGCTGACGCCCAGCCGGCGGCCCGATCGGGGGCCGGGCGCCGGCGAGGTCGAGATCGACTACGATCCGGGCGATCCGCGCCTGTTCTATCTCTGGCGCGCGCCACGGACTTCGTTGCTGGTCTATTATGCCCAGGGGCCGAACGGTTCTCCCCGTCTGCGGTACGGGGCGGATCGGCCGCTGTATGTGGTCGGCCTGGGGCCGGAAACGGATTACGCCGACTGCTGGGATCGGGAAGGCATGCTGGTCGAGCAAATCCTGGCCCGTTCCAGCGGCGGACTCTGGCGGCTCTGCCCCCGGCAGCGCCTGCTGCCCCGGCCCCCGCCCGCGCCGGCGCCCGAACCCTGAGCGCGGTTATTGCCCCAGACTGAAGGGATAGGCCGGCCGGTAGTGCAATTCCACTTCGTGCGCGCCGGGGGGGACGAGGACGCCCTGAAAGGCGTGGTCGACCGGGAAGAGCGCCGTGGCCGCGCCGTCCCGGCTGGCCCGCCAGCCGGGATGGAAGGTCTGGGCGGCGATGAGCACGGCGCCGCGCTCGCCGGCCACACAGCGCAGGCGGATCGTGTCCGGATAGCCGGGGCCGGCCAGCACCTCGACCGGCGCGGGCGACCGGCCGGCCGGGGCTTGCGTCAGGCGGTCCAGGCCGACCGACAGGTTCGGCTCGGCGACGTCGGCGGCGCAGATAAATCCGGTCTGCGCCAACTCGGCCGGCGAGGCTTGGGCCAGGGCGGCCAGCACCTCGCCCGCCTGTCCGAAACGGCGGACCTGTTCGACCAGCCGGTAGCGCGACAGACAGAGCCGGTTTTCATACACATGAAGCGGCCAGCCCGGATAGCGGCCGGTCAACAGCAGTTTGAGCTTGGCCAATTTGCCGGCTTCCCGCCAGGCGGCCTGGGCTTCAGCCTGCGGGGACGCCAGGGGAATCAGCTCCGGGTCGCGCAACTCCAAAGGCGAATAGAGATAGCGGACGTTGGCCAGCGAGAGCAGCGGCAGGGAGTACCAGTCGCGGAAGACGACCGGCGTCTCGGCCTCCAGTGCACCCGGCGGCGCGAAGAGGTAGGCGCGGTTGCCCCAGCCGGAGAATTTTGCCGCAAGCCCCCGATCCTGGGCCAGCCGGAGCGCGATTACGCGGGCCCAATAATCCTGATAGCGTTGCGAGTAGCAGGCCGCGTAACCGTCGGCCGCCTCCAGTCCGTAGGCCGTGGCCAGCGCCGGATGCAGCCCGACGGCGGCGACCCGCTCCGGCTCGCGGCAGGTTTGCGCCAGGCCTTGCAACTCCGGCCGGCGGTATAGGTGGACCCCGTTGGCGCCCTGGCGCCATTCGCTCCAATTCAGGCCCTTGGCCCAGACGGATTGTCCGACCGACAGCCCGATCCAGGCCGCCAGCAGCAGGCTCCCCACCCCCGCTCGCCATTCGTGGCCGGAGGGGGCGATCAGGCCCAACCGCCAGCCCGAAGCCAGCCGCTGCCCGCCCCAAGCGCCGGCGCAGACGGCCAGGAACGGCACGTCCTGAGCCAACCGCTGCCATTGGAACGAGCGCAACAGCAGGAAATAATCGCCCAACCCGACAGCCGCCAGATACGCCAACGGAATGGTCGCCAAGAACAGGATCGCCCCGGCCAGCAGCCGGCCCAGAAATCTTCGCCCCGGCGGATCGGCCTCCGCCGCTCCCCGCCGAACCCCCAACCAGCCAAGCAGCCCGATCAGCAGGGGCAGGCAGTTGTCCTCGGCCAGCCGGCCCGCCGGCTCCAGGCCTTTGCCCCGCAGGTTTTCCCAGGAGAACGCCGCCGGTCGCCAATCGGCCCGGTGCGAGGCGGGAGCCTCGGCGCGCAGCGCCAGGCCGGTCGGCAATTCGGCCAGCCCGTAGCCAAGCGTGAACGCCAGCAGCAGCCACACCTCGCCGCGCCGCCGGGCGCCGCCGCCTAAGCGCCAGAGCCAGATCACAGGCAGGGCGAACAGGGCCAGCGCCAGGTGCGAAAACAGGGCCAACCCCGCGCCCGCCAGGGCCGCCGCGCCCAGGCCCCGGCCGCCAACCGGCAGCCGCGCCAGCAGCCAGATGCACCAGGGCAGTCCGGGATACGCCAAGCCCTCGACGACCGTGAAGCCGGCCGTCTCGCCGTTCAGGGAGGGCTGATAGAACAACGCATAGGCCAGGCCGGCCGCCCCGGCGCTCAGCCGGCCGCAGCCGCCCTGGTCGTTCAGAAGCCGGTAGGTGCCGTAGCCGGCCAGCAGCCGCTGCGCCAGCATGAGGCCGCCGTTGGCCAGCCAGACGGGCAGGAACGCGAACGGCCAGGCCAGGGGTTCCCAGGCGAAACAGTTGGCCAACCGGTCGAGCCCGCAGAGCATGTGGGGATGCCAGGCGCCCAGGCGACCCGAGCGCCAGTCGCCGCCGACGGCGACGATGCTCGAGAGCCAGTAGTCGGCGCTGTCGTGAACCCGCACGCAGGACCACGGCCCCAGGGCGAAATAATCGCCCGCCAGCCAGACGGCCCAGAAGAAGAAGAGCCAGGCCGGCCGGGCGGCCAGCCAAGCGCCGGTCCGACGGACGGCGGAATTGCGGTTGGGGCTCTCGGTCATGCGGTTCTCCGGGGCTTGGCGCTTATCATATGTTTCGGCCGGGGCGTTTCCGCAAAAATATCGATCCGGCCGGCGCGGGCTTGACATTTTGGGCGGCCGGGGCAAAGTTATGGGTTTGGTCTTGACGGGAACGGGCGGCACGGCCGGCGATTCGGCTTGGCGGCGTCCGGTTCTCGCCGGGAGTTTCCGGCGGCGGCAGGAGCCGCGCCGGAGCGTTTTTTCTTTTCTTTTGGCAGCGGGGAGAAACGGCGATGTCCGGCAAGTTGCGGGTGGCGGTGATCGGTTGCGGCGTGATTGCCCCGACGCATGTCGAGAGCTATCAGCGGGTCGCGGATGTCGAGGTGGTCTGGGCCTGCGATCTGATCGAGGAGCGGGCGCGGGAGCTGGCCGCCAAATACAGCATTCCCAACGTCGGCACCAATTATAAGAAGATCGTCAAGCGGGCCGACGTGGACGCCGTCAGCGTCTGCACCGATCACGGCAGCCACGGCGAGATCGCGGTCGCCGCGCTCAAGGCCGGCAAGCACGTGCTCTGCGAAAAGGCGCTGACCGCCGGCCCCAAGGATCTGGACAAGATGTTCGCCGCCCACGCCCAGCGGCCGGAGCTGGTCTTCGGCGGCGTCTTCCAGCACCGCTTCGACAGCGCCTACCGCTATCTGAAGAAGCTGGTCGACGAGAAGGCCTTCGGCACGGTCCTGACCGCCGGCGTGCAGATCCGCCTCTTCCGCAGCGACGAATACTACCGCAGCGGCGACGGCTGGCGCGGCACCTGGAAGCGCGAGGGCGGCGCGGTGCTCATCAACCAGGCCATCCACAACGTCGACGTGCTCAACTGGGTCATGGGCGGCGTGGCCGCCGTCGGCGGCGCTTACGCCAACCTCGCCCACCAGGGCGTGATCGAGACCGAGGACACGGTCGTGGCGGCGCTGCGCTTCCGCTGCGGGGCGCTGGGCATCCTGGAGGCCACCTCCGGCAGCCACCACGGCTGGGAGGCCACGATTTCGGTTCACGGCACCGCCGGCGCCGTCGAGCTGCGCAACACCGAGCCGCTCAAGATCAGCTTCAAGGACCCCGCCCGCGAAGCCGAGGTCAAGCAGGCCTTCCAGTCCTGCCACGACCAGAAGAAGATCCAGTCGGGCAAGGACTATTACGGCCCCAGCCATCCGGCCCTGCTGGCCGACTTCTGCGCCGCGGTGCGCGAGAAGCGCCAGCCCTACGTCACCGCGGCCTCGGCCCGGCACACGGTGGACCTGGTTCAGGCCGTCTATCAGTCTCAACGCAAGGGGCGCTGGATCGAGCTCCCCGCCGACCATATGATCTAGGGACGAATCGCGTCTGGCGCGCGGGATTGCCCCGCGCGCCGCAGCGCCCGCCGGCCGGGCACACGGGGAAGGGATGATCACCAGTCGCATTAAAGACCGTTTTTACCGGCGCGAGCCGACCTTTTCGCTGGAATTCTTCCCGCCCAAGAATGAGAAGGGCGAGGAGGCTTTGCGCGAGGCGCTGGCGGAGCTGGCGCCGCTGGACCCGACCTTCGTCTCGGTCACCTACGGGGCCGGCGGCAGCACCCGGGAGCGGACCAAGGACATAGTTTGTTCGCTCAAGCAGGACTACGGCCTGACCGCCATGGCCCACGTCACCTGCATCGGGCACACCCTGGCCGAGGTGCGCGGCCTGCTGGAGGACTACGCCCAGGCCGGCGTCTCCGACATCCTGGCCCTGCGCGGCGATCCGCCCCGGGGCGATACGGAATGGAAGCTGGTCTTCGGCGGGCCCGAGCACGCCATCGACGTGGTCCGCATGGCCAAGGCGATGGGGGCCTTCTCGATCGGCGTGGCCGGATTTCCCGAGAAGCATCCCGAGGCCCGCGACCTGGACTCCGACCTGCACCATCTGCTGGCCAAGGTCCAGGCGGGGGCGGATTTCGTGGTCACCCAGCTCTTCTTCGACAACGACGCCTATTTCAATTTCGTCTCGCGGGCCCGGCGGCTGGGCGTCACCGTGCCCATCATCCCCGGGATCATGCCCATCACCCGCGCCGGCCAGATCGAGCGTTTCACCGCCATGTGCAACTGCTGGATTCCCGACCGGCTGGCCCGGCACATCGCCCTGTGCGGCGACGACGAAAGCCGGGTGCAGGAGATCGGCCTGGCCTATTGCGCGGCCCAATGCGCCGACCTGCTCCGGCGCGGCGCGCCGGGCATCCACTTCTACACCCTGAACAAGTCCCGCGCCTGCCAGACCGTCTACGCGGCCTTGAACGCTCTGGGGCTGTGGAATCCTTAGCCAAAAATCGGGCGAGAATTTTTTGAAGGGCGCCGGGGGAACTTTTTTGCCAAAAAGTTCCCCCGGTGTTTTTAACCGGAGATCTTCGTCACTTGCTTTCCGCCCCGTCCAGCCGTTCGGCCCAAGTTTGCAGGGCAGCGTTGGCGGGGAAATCTTTTCGCGCCTGATCCAGAGTCTGCCGGGCTTCCTCGATTCGCCCCAGTTTGAGCAGGGTCTCGACCGCCAGCCGGCGAAGGTCCGGCGCGGCGGGGCGCGCGGTTACGGCGTCCCGGACCAATTGCGCGGCCCGCGCCCGCAGCGCATCATGGCGGGAGAGGATGAAGAGCGAGACGGCCACGTTCAGCACCCGGGGGTCGCGCGGGTCCATTGTCAAGGCCCGGTCGATCAGGGCGAAGGCCTCATCCGCCTCCTCCGGGCCGCCGCGGCCGCGCAGCTCCGCCCCCAGGGCCAGCGCCCGCGCCGGGGCGGGATAAGCGTCCACGAGCGGCCCGAGCGTGGCCAAGGCCGCCGCGCGTTCGCCCAGCTGCGCCTGCCAGGTGGCCACGGTCAGCGGCGCGCAACCCAGCGTCACTTGGCGCAGATCCAGATCCTTGAGCCAGTCGAGCGCCGGCCGATGGTTGCCGGCCTGCCAGGTCAGACGGGCCTCCAGATATCTGCGGTCGGGCGCGGCCGGTTTCAGCCGCTCGAACCAATCCGCCAACTGGGCCAGCTCCGTCCCGCGCAGAATGGTGTCCAGCCATTCGTCCAGCCGGACGTCGTAGGGATTGACCTTCAGGCCGGCGATGACATCGGCCAGGGCCGCCTCGCCCCGCCCGAGCCGCCAGAGCAGGTCGATCCGGCGGTGGCGGTTGACGCCGTCATCCGGCCGGCGGTCGATCAAATCTTGGCGTTTGCTCAAGGCCGCGTCGCAATCGCCCCGGATCTCGGCGCAAAGCGCGGCAATCTCTCCGGTCCGGTAGACGTTGAGCTCGCCGACCACCCGCGGCTCCAGCCGGCGGGCGGTTTCGCCGCAGAGCCGCGGATCGGACGGCCAGTCGCGGGCGATGCAGCCCAGGGAGAACTCGGTCGTCGCCAGGCGCGGCCCCAGCACCAGCATCACGCCGGTCAGCAGCGCCAGCCCCAGCCGGCCGGCCAGAGCCGAAGTGGAAAAACCAGGCGAATGCGGGCGACCGGCGGAGGCCGCCCGGCCGACTCCGCCGGCGGCCAGGCCCAGCCAGAAGGCCGAGGTCAGATAGAGCTCTTCATATTGCATTGACATGCTGAAACAGCTGTCGACCAGCAGGGCGGTCAGGGCGGCCGCCAGCGTTGCGCCCGTCCAGTTGCCGGGCGCGGCCGGTTTCAAGCCCGCGCGCCAGACGCCCAGATAAGGCAGCAGCCACAGCAGCAGGCCGACGAGCCCCAGCTCGGAAGCGACCTGCAACGGTTCGCAGTGGGCGTCCTGGGGCGTGTCGCCCCGCTGGGCCTGCAAAAAATCCTGCGGCCGTTCGTAGGCGGCCGACTGGGAGGCGAAGGTCCCTTCGCCCCAGCCGCGCAGCGGCCGGGCCCGGATCAGCTGCAACGCCAGCCGACCGAAGATCAGGCGCGTGCCGGCGGAGGTGGTGTAGATGCGCTCCCGCGCCTGGGGGGTGGCGTAGAATTCCTGCCAGAAAAGCCAGCCGCCCGCACCGGCGGCGATCAGGCCGAGGATCAGCAGCCAGACGCGCACCCGACCCCGGGCCAGGCAGAATACTCCTGCGGCCAGGCCGGCCGCCGCGCCCATCAGGCTGGAGC
>CAYMGG010000079.1:0-19282 GCA_964389915.1 uncultured Planctomycetaceae bacterium | reverse complement strand
CCCCCTTCGCCGGCCGGTAACCCGTCGGAAAACCCGCCCGACTCGACGGCCCGGGGCGCGGTTTCTGTTGCGCGCCGCAATCGGATACAGTAAAACACAAACGGGCGGTCGCCGCCCGTTGCTTTTGTCCCTTGGCTGGGCCGGGAGCGCCGCGGCGTTCCTTGCGGAATTTGGCCGATCACCTCGCGAAAGGAACCAGCGTATGGACGAAAGTCGGGTCTTCCTCCTGCCGGGCGAGTACCACGTTTCGCGCGCCCCCACCCAGATGGCCACCCTGCTGGGCAGCTGCGTGGCCGTCTGCCTGCGCCACAATGAAAAGCCCTATGCGGCCATGAACCATTTTTTGCTCGACCACCAGCCCGCCGGCGACGCCGACAAGGGCCGCTACGGCGATTCGGCCACCGAAACCATCATCTGGCTCTGCAGTAAACTTGACCCCAACCTGCGCGCGTTCAAGGCCCGCCTCTACGGCGGCGCCCGGGTCATCAGCCATCTGGGCGCCGACAGCGACATCGGCCAGCGCAACATTGTCGTGGCCCGCGAGATTCTAAAAAATCACGGCATCCCGGTCATCGAGGAGGACGTCGGCGGCCTGAACGGCCGGCGCATCTATTTCGACACCGAGGCCAACCGGGTCGCCGTCCGGGTCATCCAGAAGACCCAGGAGGTCGAAGAGCTCTCCCGCAAGCGGGCCGACATCGCCGGCCGCAATACCAAGGTACTGATCGTCGACGACTCTTCGTTGGTGCGCAAGATTCTGCGCCAGGCGGTCGAGACCAGCCCCGGGCTGGAGGTCTGCGCCGAGGCCGGCGACGCCTACGAGGCGCGCGACCTGATCCTCTCGACCAACCCCGACGTCATCAGCCTGGACATCATCATGCCCAAGCTCGACGGGCTGAAATTTTTGAAATCCCTCTCCCAGCACTATCCCAAGCCGGTGGTAATTTGCAGCACCATCGCCAAGGACAATTCGGCCGTAGCCGACAAAGCCCGCGAATACGGTGCGGTGGACGTGGTGGACAAGGAATCCCTGGCCCTGTACAAGGGCCTGGACGTGGTCCGCTCGGTTTACATTCCCAAGCTCAAGCTGGCCGCCGGCAAGGTGGTGCGCAAGCAGGTCTTCGGCGACTGACGATGAAAGCCCTGGTCCTGGCCGCCGGATACGGAACGCGCCTGGGCGACCTGACCCGGGACACGCCCAAGCCCATGCTGCCAATCGGCGGCGAGCCGCTTTTGGCCCACACCCTGCGCTACCTGGCCCGCCACGGCTTCACCGAGGTGGCCGTCAACCTGCACTTCTGCCCCGAGTTGGTGCGCGAGCATTTCGGCGACGGTTCGCGCTGGGGCGTGCGCCTGACCTACTCCTTCGAACCCGAACTGCTGGGCACGGCCGGCGCGGTCAAACAACTCGAAACCTTCTTCGCCGGCGAGAGCGCTTTCCTGGTCCTGTACGGCGATCTGCTGATCGACCAGGACCTGGCCCCGCTCCTCGAGCTCCACCGCCGCCGGGACGCCTCGGCCACCCTGCTCCTCCATCAGCGCCCCGGCTCCAACAGCCTGGTGGCCCTGGACGCCGACGGCCGCATCCGCGACTTCATCGAGCGGCCCGACGAGGCCACCCGCGCGGCCCACCCGCATCCCTGGGTCAATTCCGGCTGCCAGCTGCTCAACTCACGCCTGCTGCCGCTCATCCCCGCCGGCCGGCCTTCGGATCTGCCCCGCGATCTGTACGCGCCGCGCGCGGCCGGCGAACGCTTCTACGGCCTGCCGCTCACCGGCTACCGCTGCGCGATCGACTCACCCGCGCGCTACGCAGCGGCCGAAGCCGCATTCCGCGAGGGGCGATACCGGGCCTGCTGAAAAATTTTCTTCAATGTTCCCGTAGGATAATCCGGAACGGACCCGCGCCGCAGACCTTCTGTTATGCAAAATTTTTCGGGCGCTCGCGTGGCCGTAGCGCCTGATCTTTGCTCCATTTAATTAGGGCCGCTTCCGGGGAGCTTTTTTTGCAAAAAAAGTTCCCCGGACCCCTCAAAAAAACTCCCGCCCAGCTTCGCCTGCGCGAACGTTCAGAGGGATAAATTCAAGGTCGGCGCAACTAAACCTGATTTGACCCTCAATAATTGACGTTAGTATGAGCAAATCCCGCTCCGGCTTGTTTCCGTAAACGCTGCCCGAAAACTTTCCGAATAAAATGGATGCCTGCGGGCGATGATGCCCGAAAGGAATGTTTGCGCTCCCGCAATTAAAGGGTGTAACACCCGCACTGACCTACACGCGAGCTAAGTACGGTCTGAAAACGGGAGGTTAGGGGTGCCGGTCTGAAAAGAGGGTCCGCCTCAGCGCCAACGCGGTCCTCGTTTTCAGACGAACCCCCGAAAACCGCTCTTTTCAGACACAGCTTTGGGAAAAAGGCGGCTCACTGGGGAAGCGGGGGAGAAATGCGGGGAGGGGAGGTCCCCGCATTTCTCGATTTTTTTTTAGGGGAAAGGAAGACTGTATGCCCTTCGGTCCGCGGCTGGCCGTGCTGCCCGGCAGTTTCGATCCCATCACCTACGGCCACCTCGACATCATCCGTCGCGGCGCGGCCATCTTCAGCGAGCTGGTGGTGGGCGTCAGCCAGAACCCGGGCAAGGCGCCGCTGCTGGCGGTCGAGACCCGCGTCGAGCTGATCCGCGGACTGATCCGCGATCTGCCCAACGTCCGGGTCGAAACCTTCACCGGCATGACCGTGGACTTCGTCAAGCGTCTGGGCGCCCAGGTGATCCTGCGCGGCATCCGCACCTTCGCCGACTTCGAATACGAATTCCAGCTCGCCCTGGCCAACCGCAGCCTGACCGGCGTCGAGACCGTCTTCGTCATGGCCAGCGCCGAGAACTCCTTCGTGCGCTCGACCCTGATCAAGGAAGCCGTGGCCCTGGGCGGAGACATGTCGCACTTCGTGCCGCCCAGCGTGCTCTCGCACCTGGTTAAACGGCTGCGGCCCGAAGCGGCCACGGGCGGCGTAGGCCTGGACGGCGCCGAACCGCCCCATAGCGGCAAAAAAGGCACCGGCCTGCGCGGCGAAGGCATCGAGTAACCGGACGCCCGAAACCACCTGGGGAGACTTTTTTTGCAAAAAAAGTCTCCCCAGACCCCGTCAAAAAACCTCTCGCCAATTATTTCCGATTCGCCTTCCGCAAAAAGACGGCTAAAAATTTTTTGAAGGGGACCGGGAGAACTTTTTTATAAAAAAGTTCCCCCGGATAGCGGATTCACGGCTGCGGTGGGTATTGCGCCAGCTCCCGCCGCAGATCGGCATACAGGCCGGTCGTCCAAGCCGGCAGCGGTGCCAGATCGGCCGGCAGTTTGTGCCGACGGAAATCGACCGGACTAAGAATCACCTTGATCTGTTCGCAGCCGGTTTCGGCGGCCAGCACAAACAAGTCCTCGGCCGCCTCGTTGCCCATCGCCAGGCAGCCGATCGAGCAGTCGCGCCCGTGGATCATGATGTCGGACCCGAGGTCGGCCCGGCCGTCTTGCCGGCCCTGCTCCCAATCGAAAGCATTGGGATAATTCAGGCGCAACGCCAGATGATATAGGCTGTTGGGATTCAGCGACTCGACCTGGTAAAAGCCCTCCGGAACCTGTAGATCGCCATTCTGCAATTTTGGCCCCAGCCGGCCGCTGGCCTTGACGATCGGATAGGTTTTGAGCCAATGATACTTCGCGCCATCGGCGCTGACCCAGACCTCCAACAATCGTTCGTTTTTAAAACCGAGCAGAACCAGGTTTCGCGGAGGATATTCCATGCTGAGGCGGGCAAAATCCGCAGCCAATCTGCCCCGCACCGGAACACCGTATTCGGCGACCCGATTAGAGATCGTTTTCCGGCCTTGCCAGTTCTGAATGCCCACGACCGCCGCCTGCCGCAATGGGCCGCGAAACCACCCCAGCCCGATCAATGCCGCCAAACTCGCCCAGAGAAAAAGCCTTCTTTTGCGCATGCCGTCAGGATAGCCGTTGGCCCGCCAAAAACCAGGTTCTGTTTGAAAACGAAGGTCCGCCGGCGGAGTGATTTATATTTTCAAAACCGCTCAAGGCGAATCGGCCGTCTGATTGGGCGGCGAGATTGGCGCGGCAGTCAGGAGCGGCAATTCGACCATCGCCGCCGGGCCCGGCCGGCCGGCCCGATCCAGGCAGCAGATGGCTGCTACCTCCGCCCCGCCCGGTTCGCGGAACGCCTGGTAACGCGCGCGAACCCCCTCCCAAGCCGGCAGGATGTCGTCCGGCGCGGCCTCCAGGTTCGGCGTCTGGCCGGCGGGCGCATACCACAGGCCGAAACCGGTCACGTATTCCGCGCCGAAGGCCGCGGGCAGGGTCCAGCCGATCGCGATCAAGCCGGATTCATAGGTGAGCCCCAACCCGGTCACGGCCGGCAAAGTCGCCGCCGCCGCCGATCCGTTGGCCACCACGACCGTCAGGATTTTTCCCGCACCCGTCTCGCGCCAGAAACGGCCGCGCGGACAGATCGTCACGGTATAGGTGCCGTCGGCCAGCGCTCCCAGGGCCAGAGTGTTGGTTTCGCCCGCCTCCGCGTCCGGTTCGGCCGGAATGTCGCCCAGATATTCATCGTCCAGGTAGACGGCATAGGCATCGCGCGTCCAGACCTCGGTCTGCGTCTCGGCCCCGGCCCGGTAGGCCACCCGCTGTTCGGCCAGATTGTCTGCGCCCGCCCGACGGGAGAAGGCCAGGTCAAACTCGCCCTCCTGCCCGAAGAGTTGCGGCCGCGTGATATCCGCCCACCCGCCGCCCCCGGCCCGGGACATGGCCGCGATGCTGAAGAGCCACCCGCCCGCCCCGCCGGCCCGCAACACCTCGTCGCGCAGGATCGAGGCCTGCGCGTCGACGCCCGCCCGACTCTCGCCGGCGATGCGCCAAGCCGCGTCCAGACTGGACACAGCCGCCAGTTCGGCCAGCAGCAGGATATCGGCCTGGGCCTCTATCCCGGCTATTCTGTACCGCGCCACCAGATCGGCCAGCGCTTCGGCCCCGGACAGCCGCAGTCCGGCGGTATCGGCCTGCCCGGACGCACCGGCAATGTTCCATGACCCATAGGCGCGGGCGGGCGGCGTGAAATCATCGGTCCAACGCGCCACGTCGGAGATGCGCAGTTCGTCGATGAAACATTCCTGGGATTCAGATACGTACTCTGGATAGGCAGGAATGCAATTAATCCCAATGGATAGACCACCGCCTAATGTGGCCGCCTCCATCTCTTCCAAAAATGATTGAGTGTTGATTTTAATGCCACGCAAAAACCACCGTAGGGCTCCGGACTCGCGGGCTAGCGCGACATGGACCCATTCATCCGTCGGGAATTCGCAATCCAGATAGTAAAGAGTCGGGTCATCATCCGGGTGGTAAATGGCCAGTTCCAGTCGACGGGAGTATCCCCCAGCGTTGCGAAACCGCAAGCCCCAGCCCTCGCCGTAGTCGATGCCGCCTAAATTTTGAACATAGCACCCAAGCAAGCCTTCGGTGGCCAGGCTAGCAGCTGACGGCAGGTAGAGCTGCATTTCGATTGTTACGGGATCCGTGCTCCGCGACCAATCGGCGCTCGCTGGGGTGCTCAGATAGTCGCCGTCGCCGGCCAATGCCAGAGCGGCGGGTGCGAAACGATATTCGATTTCGCTGGTGGCCGCGCCGTTTTCGGCGGTGATTAAATGGCGGTCGGCGGTATCAGTAAAATTATCGTCGCTCATATGCATGAGCAAGAGCGTATTTGCATCTGCGCCGGGGCCAGGGTCGATGCCATAGGCGCGAGTCGGCGGTGTGAAATTGTCGGTCCAACGGGCGATGCCCTTTGAAACGCGGAATTCGTCGATGTTTCCAGCAAATCCATATCCTTCGTCAGTTGTATGATTGCCTATTGTTAGCGAAGGATAGAATGGAAACGTCCAATCAAATAACTCTGGCAAAGAGTCGTAATCATCGATAATCCCATCGACAAATAGATATAAGATATCCCCCTCCCGTACAACCGCAACATGATGCCATTCCCCGTCGGTGATCGTGATGTTTCCTTGCAATTCAAATGAGCTTGCGTTGACCCTTACCCACAGCGTATTGTTATAATTATACGACAAACCAATTTGCCATGAATAACCCCAAGCATCATTATATCCTGTGGCAATCCTTCGATATCCAGCCGTAGATGTTTTCATCCAAAAATCAATTGTAAAATCGCCAGTTCTATAATCAAAATCTTCGTCTGGCGTGCTCACTTTGATGCACGCCAATCCGGTAGGCAGGTAGAGCGAAGCCCCGCCAAAATTGCTTGCCGATGTATCGATCTGCGGCGACCCGCGCAAAATAGAAACGGTATGTTTTCCGCTGGCGTCAACGAAATCGGTTGATTCGTCGGCCCCGTCGAAATGCAGCAGCAGTTTGGTGTATTCATCAACAGCCATTATCGCCCCGTCCTATTGATGATCCAGATCCAGGCCAGCAGGCAAACGAGCAGCGCCCCGATGCCGGCCACCAGAGCAACCGTTTCCGTCGTCACCACGAGCGCACCCGCATTTGCATGACCACATCGTCGACCGGATAGCATTCGTCCACGATCACCTGGCGCAGGCAGATGCCGGCCATCGCTCCGGCCGCCAATTCCCCGCCGCCAATTATCACCCCGTCATCGGCGCTCGTCGGTGCGGAGAAAGTCAGCGCCGCCAGGTCGGCCGGCAGTCGGTCCGCCGCCAGCTCGGCCACCGCAATATCCACGTCCGGCGCAACCGCCACGTTCGCGCCGCTGGACCAGGTGGCGGTCAGGGTGGCGTCCCGGTAGCCCCGCACGCTCGCCCCGTTGGCCGTGGCGCGCGTCGAGCCGCCCACCTGCACCGCCTCGTCATTGCTGAACGTACCCGACAGCGTCTTAAGGTACAGCACCCCCGCCGCGTTGCTGCCGGCCCAACTGCCCGACGTCACGCCCACGGCCATCACCACGCCGGATGCGCCGGAGCTGGCTCCGGTCACGGTGTCGCCCACGGCAATCGGCGTGGTGCCGCCCGCGTCGAAGGCCAGCTTGCCCCAGGTCACTGCCGCCGGATAGAGCGTGTTTCCGCTGCGGTACTTGATGTACCGGTAATCACTGTCATCGCTGTTCCACAACCAGAAGGAGCGGCTCGGTAGGCCGCTGCCGTCGCTTACGGTGAACGCGGTCCCGTCGTCCAACACGTCGGCCGTGGTGGCGGCAACCGCCGCGACGCGCGGCTCCAGATAGCCCCGGACCTCGTGCCCCGTGTCGGTGGGATTGGCGTTGCCCAGGAAGAAGCCCCGGAAGCGGACCAGGCCGGGCTGGCTCTGGTAACCTTCGACGTGCGGGAAGAGCTGCCCCTCGGCACGGCTGAGCGTTACGCTATCTGTGGTGTCGCTGCCGGGCAGGCTGGCGGCGGTCACCGTCATGTCGAGGCATTTGTCCTCGTCCCCGGAGAAAAGCGTGTAGGTGCCATCGCCGCCGGAGACGTCCACGGCCGCGCCGTAATTGGCGTCGCCCGGCGCTTTCAATTCCAACGTGTCATCGTCGGCGTCGTACCTAACATACGCCACACCGGGGCCGCAGAGCGGCGAAACATGACCGACGGCGCAACCGGTCAGCGTCGAAAGCGTCGTGCTGGCTAGACCCGGAATTTCGTGCGCCGAACGATAGCAGCCGGCGCCGGTCGGAATCAGGTAAAAGGTGTCGCCGGCCGTTGGGGCTCCGGCCAGCGCCCGGGCCAGGGTAATGGCCGTGGTCGCGGCGGCGTAATCTTTGACGTGGGCGGCGATGCCGGCCAGATTCGTGCCGGTCTGCCCGAGCAGGATGCTGTCGTTATAGGTGTCGTCAGCCCCGGCCAGCTCGTCGCAGATGATCTCCGCGGCCGTGCTGCCGGTGTCGACCTGCAGCGCGGTCAGCGCCTGGCCGTCGGCCGAGCCGTCGTGCTTCGGGTAATACATTTTCAGATCGCGGGCGGTAAGCATTTTTACGGACCTCCATTATTTGAATTGGTTGATTGCATTTCGAACGGCGAAGGCGATTGCCGGTAATAGACAAACGACGCCCAACACAACCGCCGCCCATCCCTCAAATACCTTCTGAATGTTCATTCCGGCAGCTGCGGCCATTCGACGGCTCCAGCGTCGAACGCGGGCGCGGCCGGCAGATCCCGCAGCGCTTGCCAATACTCCAGCCACAGCGACCAGTTGGCCCCGTCAGTCAGGCCCAGTTCCACGCGGTCGGCATGACGCTGGCGCACCCACTCCGTTACCGTAAACAAACGCTCCCGCTCG
Organism: uncultured Planctomycetaceae bacterium; assembly: GCA_964389915.1. GTDB lineage: Bacteria > Planctomycetota > SZUA-567 > SZUA-567 > SZUA-567 > CAYMGG01. The sequence continues at coordinate 10,975 of CAYMGG010000079.1, read as the reverse complement.
CTCCGGAAATTGGCCAGGGCGATTTCCGCGGAATTGTCCACCGGCGGGAACCAGGCCTTGACCACTACTCCCGCGCCCTCACGCACGCGGACATATTGGCCGGGCGTGGGCGTGGCGGTCGGGTTTTCGATCAGGTCCAGAACATCGATAGTTTCAGGCATGGTTTTCCTTTCACCAGTCCAGACAGTAAGCCGCGCCGGCGTAACTATTCGGCGTGGTCAGGCCATTGATATTCGTTTTTGCCTCAACCACCAACGATTGCTCAAATCGCAGTACCGGCAAGCCGGAAGCCACCATCTGCCGCGCTCGGAATGCGTGGGCGCGGGCTACGGTTCGGAAAACCTCGGTCCCTGACTTAGCAATAAAACCGTAGTCGTAATAATTGTTGGTCGGCAGAACCGGGCCGGTCGAAGAAATGTAGCTCTGGCATAGCGCCCCCACCACGCACCGATAATTCGCCGGCGTGGCCGTACTGGTGATCGTCCGGGCCACTCCGTCGGCGGTAATGCGCAATTCCGGCACGTGCGCGCTGGTATGCATGGGCGAAATGGCAAAACCGAGATAGCCGGCCCCAGTTACCGAGCAAACCTGTGTCCACGAATCGGCCGCTGTGACGCTGACTATCGCGCCGGCATTGGCAATTGAAGACCAAAACCCTGCGTCGCTGGCGGTGTAGGTGTTGCCAGTGTTTTGCAGGTACGTATTGGCCGAAATTACGACGCTTGCCGGCAATTGCGCCGGCCGCCTAAAAACATAGCCCGCGCTCAATCCCCGGACGATATCGAATAGGTTCATGCTACCCCTCCAACGCGTAATCGCAGGCCGCTTGGTTGTACTGCGTGACGGCGTCTAGCACGGACGATTTGACTTCAATTTTCAACGACCTATCAAACCGCAAGGTTGCCCCGCCGGCGGCCATGATCTGCTGAGTGGGCGACAGATTCAGCGGCGACAGAGTTCCAAAACCGTAGTCTGTTGATTGGATGCCGAGAATGCCCCAGGCGTAAGATGATGTCGCCGTGGCTGGACTGCCCTGGAATGCTCCGCCCACTACATTCCGAGACCCGAACGCGGCGGCCGCCTCGGTGATCTCGCGCGCGCAGACATACTCCTGGCCGTCGACCGTAAAGCGGATGCTCTGGGTGTGAACCTGGTCGTTGACTTTGCACGTTGCCGATAACACCCACCCCAGCCATCCGGCCCCCGTGATATCAACCAACGTCGCGTAGGTGTCGGCGTCAGTCAGCGTGCAGACGGCCCCCCAGGCATTGGCAAGCTGCGCAAAAAACGTGGTTGTGCTCGCGGCATAAGTGGTAGTGGCTGCCCCCGCCTTGATCCCGACGTAAGCAGAACCGACCAAAAATTGCGGCAGACGGCGGGGATTGTAGAATGCCCGGCCGGCTCCGGCGGTAGGTTTAAGACGCGAGATTTCCATTAGCAGACCTCCCGAATGACCCAGCCTATCGTGCCATCAATATAGATCAACCGCACGTGGGCGCTCGCGGCGTTGAGAGCCAAATCTGACGCCGTGCTCTCGATATTGCTACCGTTGCGGGCTACCGTGACGTTGTAGGTTGCCCAACTCCCGGTGGGGTCGCAGATTTCAATTTCGTTCCCGACCGAAGGGCTGGCCGGCAGGGTGATCGTAAACGCCCCGCCGCTAGAGTTGGCTAGTAGGCGGTCGCCCGCGGTGGCCGTGTAGGTCGTAGTTTTGTCCGACCAGGCAGGCAAGCCGGCAGTCGCCCAAGTCGCATCGCCGCGCAAAAATTTTGTAATGTCGTTGGGTGCCTTCGGAACCAGCCCATGCGCCGAAGTGCTGACATTCAGATCCGGGTTGTCGTCCGGCGCGGCCAGATCGTCCAATTTGATCGCGTCCGTCCCGCCGGATTGGTGGCTGGTTTTGTGCGCGGCAGGGGCGAACGTGCTCGGTACGCCCGACAGACTGCCATAAGCGATCTGCGCCCCGTCGCCGCCGTTGTGGTCGTGACTGTCGCCGCTCGTCACGCCCTTGGCGGCCGGAGCTGCCCCGACGTCGCCGGCATTGAGAATCACCGTGCCCGTCTGCCCATTCACCGAGACCACCGTACCGCCGGCCCCGGAATCAACCCAGGCTTCGGTGTCGGCGTCCCAGATCCAAACCGTGTCCGTCTCGCCGATGGTGGTGAAATCTCCAGCCGCGGCGGTCGGATAGGCCGCTTCCAGCGCCACTTGCGTGGCGTAATAGCCGCGATTGTGCGCCAGGGCGGCCGGCAGCTGGGAGATGGGCACGCGGGCGTTTTCGTCTAATCCGGCCACGCCGTTCGCTGCGCCCCGGGCGGTTGTCGCGATGGCTCCCGCCTGCGCCGCCGTCACGCTGTGGGGATTGCCGGTGTTGCCCGTGTGCGAGCTTAAATTTACCTGGACGGTTGACGCCGCGCCGGCGGCATCGTAAACGCCATCATGGTTGTGACCGGCGTCAGCCTTATCCGCCGGCTTGAGGCCGCTGTCCGTCGCGGTATAGGTTTCGCCGTCTGTAGTGCCAATCAACAAAATGTTGCCGAGAGTTGCCATTTGCTGGCTCCTTTAAATCATAACGACGGGCCGGCCATCCAACGTTAGCGGCAAACCGTCCAGAGTTACGGGCAGATATTCCGGCGGGCTCCAATCGCCGATGCTTAGGATAAACTCCCCGCCAACTTGGTTTACGGCCGCCTCTTCAGGATAGGGCGGCAGGTCAACGGCGTAATAAAGCCAGGCCGCGCGGGTCGATTCGTGGCCCATCGTGTCCACGGATTCGACCCGGATGAAATGCCAACCGTGGGCCAGGGCATCGTACAAGCCCACCGCATAGCGCCGCCGCCGCTCTTCGGCCGGCAAACTACGTTCCGGATTTTCGACCCCGTCGCCCGGCCCGCGCCGGTAGATTTCGTAATTCTTGGCCGTGGCCACCGCATCAAAACGCACCGTCGGCTCGGTGGTCGGTTGCTCCCAAATGGGCGTCAGCACGCTTCCGGCTTCCGCCTCTTGCACGGCCAGTGCGTAGGGCGATCCATCGGCGGGCACGGCCACGAGCTTTCGCCGCGCCGTGTCCGCGAAGGCCAAGTCCTGATGGACAAAAACACCGTTAATTTCGATCCAGGCGTTCAGGCCGGCCGTGCCGGTCCAACTGACCAGCACCTTGCCGGCGTCGACGCCGGTGACGATCGGGGCGGTAATATGCATTATTCAGCCTCGTAAAATCGGCACTTCCCTGGGCCGCAAATTCGCTTGCTGACTATTTTCGGCGTCTGTTCATGCCGGCATTCCACTGGCAGGCAGCAAGACCCGGAGTGCGGCAGGTCCGGGCGTTCCCGCCCACGATATATGCAGCACATAGATCCGGTCATTCTTGTTGCCCGATTCTCAGGCGCATGGCCCCAAGCCTTGCCGTACGGACATTCCCAATCTACCTGCGGACCGGTCGCCGACCGCAGGCCGGGCACCGGCTGGGACACGGAGAACGCCGCGGCGATGGTCTTCCGCCACTGGCGCCCACCAGATAGATCGCGGCAGGTTGCGCAGTGAACAAAAGCCTGGCAGTGGGGCGTATCGAAAAAATTATTCATCCGGCCGTCAGACTCCAATAGCCACCCACCGCCAGCTCGGGCTGTAAATTCATTTCCGACCAGCTGTCGTATCCGTTGTAAGAATAGCAGCTCTTGTACGAATGATCCGCCGACGCACAATGCGGCTCGTTTCCACCCGCCAGCGACAGTTCCGGCCAGGCCGAGACATCGTATTGGTCCGAATCTCCCCAGAGCTGACTACCGTTGCTTTGCAGGCTGATGCCCATATCGCACGTACCGAGGCCGCGGACCATGGCCTGCAAGCTTAACTGACACGTTGTCGTTGAACCCCAGACGTGAATCCACTTGCCGCATGACGGGCAGACCAGATAGCGTTCGGCCGGCCAGATGATTCCAAACTCCGGATCGACATAGTCCTCGCCGCCTTGGGGGTAATCGTTAAGATCGCAGCCGCCCGCCAGTTGCGCCGCCAAGCTGCCGCCATTAAACAGATAATTGACAAACAACTCGCACCGCACGTTGCCAGAGCCGTCAGTCCACCCTTCCGGCAGCAAGGTTCCCCACTTGTCCCAAACGAAATGCGTCCAGATGTCGGGCGTAGTATCGATGCCGTGGTAATAGTCGAAGTAATAGTTGATGCTTTTGACCGTGACTATTCCCAAGGCTTTGCTGTACATATCGGTGCCGGCAATATGCGGGAGCGTATGAATGCCATTCACCATTCCGGGAATATCACCAACCAGCTGAAACTTAGCGTCATACAATCCGGCATCATATCCGCCCCGGCCCCTGCACGCTCCCCACGGACTTGGCGTACAACTCTGACTAAAACATGTGGAAAATTCGCTCAAGCCCACAATCAGGTTTTCCGGGAATTCCACATTCCGGTTGCACCACGGTTTGCACAAGGCAATATGCCCATTGGTTGAATGCAGCAAATGCCCGTTCCGGGAGCGTCCCCAAACGCCCTGGCTCATGAGCAGGCCTCCGTGGCCGCAATTTCCACCCGGTTTTCCGGACCGATCTTGACCAGCGCCCCGCGCGAATCGAAGAGCAGATTGGCCTGGTAGGCGTAGAGCTTCTGGCTCCCGGTGTGGTAGTAGGCCACGCCCAGAAGAACCGGCACGACCACGCCGTCGAATTCGGTCGCCTCGCCGCCTTCCTCCTCGGCGGGGATAGACAACGCCCGGCGATCCCACAATACGCCTCCGTCCACTCCGGCGTAAGCCAAATCATCGCGCGGTTTTTCCGGATGTTCATCGCTGTACGTCAAGCTGCGCGGATGAGCAAAAGTCCCAGTTGACGAACCCAAAGGAAACTGCACGAAGGCCATATGAGCGGACGTCAGGCTCTCGGCTTCCTCCTCCCACACGATCCGGGCCGATCCGCCGCCGGCCGCTTCCAAAGCAGTCGATCCGGCTTTGAGTTCTGCATACAAAAAGCGATTTGCCGCCTCCTTTGCCGCGTCGTCTGTCGTGCGAGTGAGCAGAACCGGGCACAGGCCACCGATATAAGCAATCGGGGCGACGCCTTTGCTCATGGCCGAGCCGAGAATACACAACCGGCCCTCGTCGCCGGCCAAGGCTTTTCTCACTTTCACCGCCCGCCGGCCGCTCTGATTGAGCGGCTCCTCACCCGGCAGAGACTCGATCGCTAAAGCCGAAAAAGCCGGATAATTCCCGCCCGCTTCTTGGACCGCCGTTACCACCAGGGCGCTTTCCCGAAAGGCGCTGAGCGTCTCGGCGCCCGTGGGCGTGGAGTTGATGGCCCGCAGGCGAGAGAGGATTTCATTCATGTGCGCGGCGCGGATCGGCGCGCCGCTGGTCACGCGATCGGGTAGCATGCTGCCCTTTCAAAACCAAAAGAGGGAAAGATCAAACCGCGCCGCTGGCCGGGCTAGTCCTTCCGCCCGCTACAGAATTCCGTAGTCCGTGTCATCCGTCAGCTCTTCCTCGCCCAGGCCCAGGGCCGTAAAGTCGCCCGACGCGTACAGCTCGTCGACGTGATAGCAGAGCGGCTTTCCCCACAACGTCTTTTTGGTCGTGGAGTCATAAACCGGCCCGATCCGTGGCCAGAGATATTCCCAGCCCTTCTTGGCCACGCTTACGGCACTGGTCGCCGTCGGCATGACCTGCCCGCTCACGTTCTTCTCGCAGAGAAACTTGAACGCCAACTGCACATGCTGCTCGCCGCTGTCCTGCTTCTGACAGCCGACAAAAAGCACCTCGCCCGGAGCGAAGCCCATGAACGTCTTTTTATTCACTTTGGCCACCAGTCCGTAGACCGTCTCCTGATATAGGTTCGACCAATATTTCTTCGTCCGCAAAACCCGGGCGGCCAACTCGACCTTGGGGACCAGGATGTCGACACCGCCGATATTCCCATCGCTGTCTTCGTTGATCGCCACGCTCTCTTCATATTCCGGTTCGCCGGGAGGGAACGTCTTTCTCGCCTCGGCGTTGGAGGTCGAATAGATCCGCGTGGTTTGCGTGGCCAGATCCACGTCCCAGAAGACGTAGTCCAACGGCGGATTGGTGAAGGCGTCGGGCGATTCGTAGATGACGGTCAGGCGGCAGGTCGTGTCGTCGACCGGCTCGACCGCCTTGCTCTTTACGTAGACCCCCAGGCCCGCGTACAGGCAGCCGTAGGGCGGACCCCACAGCACCGCCCGGGCCGGATCGCCCTCGGGCACAAGAAAGATTTTGCGCAGGGTCCGGCGCCCGTTCTTTTCGACCGAACAAGCCCGGCTGTCGAACAGTTCGGTCAGGATTTTTTCCGGCATGCGGTTCTCCTCCATCGGCGGCCCGGTATGTCCGACCGGGCTCAGACCGATTCCATTCGGTAATGGCCGATCCGGGACCCGGCCTAAAACTCTTCCCCGGCTTCGCCCGGTCGAACTCTCAGAAAAAGCTGTCAGCCGTAACGGGCCGCGGCTTCAGCCCCGGCTTGCAGGGCCAGAATCAGCCGTTTCTGCCGCTTCAATTCCTGTTCCAACTCACCAATCCTCAAAACGGAAAGCGCGGCGAGGGAGTTCGTCGACCTTGTTTGTTCCGGGTGGTCCGTCCCAGGTTCCGGTGGCCGGTCCGTTGTCCAGCCCGGCCGGACGTTAGGCTGCGGCCGAATTGGGCAGCCCGGTTCATCCAGGCCGGGCGCGGCCGGCGAATCGCCGTTCTCTATCCGCCGCCGGCCGGCATTCTGTGCCGCCGGATCGGGCGGGCTGTTTACCGTTTCGATCCGCCCCGCTTGGCGCCCTTCACTTTCCGCTTTAGCGCCATCCGGCCCACGCCGTTCGTTTCGCGTCTCGGCCACACCCCGGCCGCGCCCTTCACTTCCCGCCAGAGCCACCGGCCGGGACCAGGCCAGATGCGGCAATTCGTTCACCAGCCTCCGGCCGATCCGCTCGAGAATTTCATTCATGGCCTGCGCCTCTTCCGGGCCTGCTTCAGGACAAAATCGCGCCACTCGACCCGCCCGCCAGAAGACAAAGGCCGGTAAGCGCCGGCCGGCCTCGACTCGGCCGCCGCCTGCGCCCGCCAAACCAGTTCGCGCAGGCTATGCGCCTCGGCTTCGGCCCCGCTTTGCGCCGCCAGCCGGTGCAGATCCTCGTCCCGCCACGCTTCGCCGTCCGCCCGCGTACCGCCATCGGCTTGATGGCGGCGGGGAAAGAAAGCCAGTACGCAGCGCACCGCGCGTTCCTCATCGCTTTCCGTTTCGGCCGGTCGCGGCAGGCCGCCGTCGGCCGCCTCGGCCAGGTCCAGCAAGCCGCGCGCCCCGCCGCAACCGCCAAAAAGGCATTGCAGTCCCAACCGGCCGACCTCCGCCATCGGCAATCCGGTCAGATCGGCTCGGCCCAGTTGATATATGCCCGCCAGCAGGTCCAGCCCGATCCTCCGCCGGAACTGCCGCACCACCCGCCAAGTCAGGCGGGGCGGTTCGACGCACGAGGGTTCGTTGGGCGCAAGGTTCATCTACACGACTCCGAACCGCCGGATTGGCTCTCCGGGAAAACCTTTCTTGAAAGAAAGGTATTCCCGGACCCTTTCCAAAGAACTTCATCCAACTTCGCCGACTATGGCGTTCACGCGAGGGTTTCCTGGAGCTATTTGGGGCGCCCGCCGCGCAAAAAAGTTATGAGAGTTTTTTTGAACGGGGGTCCGGGGGAGAACTTTGTTTGCAAACAAAATTCTCCCCCGCCTTCAGTCCTCGCGCTCCAGCAGCCAGGCCCGCACCATCACCCGCCGGCCGGGATATCCGTCGCGGTCCGTCACTGGCGCAGGCGGTTCGGCCTGACAGAGCAGGTTTTCGTAACCTTCCAGCCATTCGTTCAGGCCAGCGCGGTTGAGCAGGCGCCAGAGCCGGTCGCTCAATTCGTCGGCCAACGCGCAATTGGTCGCGCGCTCCAGGTAGACCGTAGCCTCAACGCGAAACACTCCGCCTCGCCGGCCGCGCGTGCCCCAGGCCTCGCCGCCCAGCTCCCGCAGCAGCACGCAGGGGAAAACCGCATCCGGCGGCGCCTGTTCGGCAAAGATCGCCGGCGTGGGTTCGCCCGTGGTGAATTCGTAGCTCGCCAGTCCGGCCGTAAGCGTCGCCTCCTGGGCGATCAGCCGGCGCAAGGCTTCCCGCAATGCCATCGCTTCCTCCCGACCGCTTACGGTCAATTACGGCCGATTCGTTCCAGCGTGACCCGCTGCTCGGACATTCCAGCGGTCCGCTCGACTACAACCACGCGGTAAGCCGGTTCCGGCTCGTCCGCCGCGGCCAGCACCAGGGCCACCGGCTCGCCCATCACGCTGATCTCTCCTCGGCTGGTCTTGACGCACAACCAGTACCGGCCGGTCGGCAGAGTCAGAACTAGCTCGCCGTTGCCGGTGATGGCGGCCGGCCCGCCGCCGGCCCGCTGGCCGGCGGTCCAGCCGCCGCCCGTCCAGGCCTGGGTCAGAATCAGGTTCTCGCCGTCGGCCGCGCCGCCGGCCAGGCTCGCCGTAAAGGTCGTCCCGTCGCCCTGGTCCGTCACGGTCAGGGCCGGGGCGTATAAAATTTCGTCCGCCATGGCGCACTCGCCTCCGTCTTCGGATCGAAGCTAAAATCTCTGTCCGGTCAGCCAGCCGGCCAGAGCGCCGGCCAGAGCGCTCGGCCCCAGGAGCCGTAAAGCCACCTGCCAGGCGCGCTCGCGCTGCTTCTCGTGCTCGGCCAGATGTGCGGCCTGCTCCCGGCGCAGTTCCTGCAACTCGGGACAGGGCCGCTTGGGCATGGCCGCTTCCAGCCGAGCCAACCCCACCTTGACCTCGGTCAGCCCCTGGTTCATCTCGCGGGCCAACTCGTCCAGCCGGTCGTGCAATCGTTCGATCATCTCGCATCCTCAAAAGTCGACCCGCCAAAAGAGCCCGAACACCGGTCCGGTCCGCTCCAGTTCGCGTAGATAACTCCGGTTGCGCGCCTCGGCGGCCGCCTGCGCCATTTCGGCCGAAACCTCTCCCACCCGCAGGCTGAAGGCCGGATCGCGCACGTACAGGCCGCGCCGGTCTAGCCCGGCGTTTCCGTCAGCAGCGCGGAGGGCGAAGGCAGTTCCGGCCCGTCCGAGCTTGCCCAGGAGAAAGGGACCGCCGCCGCAGCCTCGGCCTTGCTCTGCCGCAGCACCTTCTCCACCAGCACGGGCAGATATTCCAGCGCATACGTCTTGAGCAGCGGAATGCCCTGGTCGCGGGCATACTGCAAGGCCGCATTCACGGCCATCGCCCGGGCCGCGGCGCGCTCCTCGGCGGTCAGCTTGCCGTCCTCGCGCGACTGCTTGAGCGCCCGCACGTAATTCTGATAGGTCTCCTCCACCCCCAGCCGGATGCAGTCCAAGGCGCGTTCGAGTTCGTAGGCCTGTACCGTCTCCAGCCGCTTCAGGCCGGCGAAGACCAGGCCGACCAGGCCCAGGACCAGCGCCGCCCCCGTATCGGAGGTCAGTAAATCGTAAAGCATAGGTATCCTTTCCTGAGTTCATGGCTCCCGCCGGCCTGACCTCGTCAGGCCCGCATCAGCACATCGCCGATTCGAACGTCCTCGTCGGCGTCGATCTGGAGGATCAGCCGCGCCTCGTCCGGCACGGCCCGGGCCCAGATCAGCCCCGGCTCGCCCAACTCCTCGGTATATCCGCCCACCGCCGCGCTCCGCGCCGGCCGGCATAAACGCCAGGGTTCCTTACGATTCACGCCAGAATCCTCCGCAGGGAGAGGAACGAGAGGGTCCGTTCCAGATCGCCGGCGGCCAGCGCCGTCCAGGCGCCTTCGCCGTCGCGTTCGCGCGCGCCGCGGTTGACGTAGGCCCGGTAGGTCAGTTGCAGAATGCAGGCCTTCAGGTCGGCCGGCAGGCTGGCCAGGTCGTAGCCGGCCCGATAGCTCACGCGGTAACGCCCCGCCCCTTCGCCCCAGCCGAAGCCCGGCCGCGCCCGCAGCCGCGAAGGCGTAAAGAAATACGCCTCCGCCTCGACTGGCTCCGCGTCGTCCTGCAAATCGGCCACCTCCAGGACCTCCAGGATCGGCCGCTGGGTCAGCCAGAGATTAACGCCGCCCTCGCCGTCGACGGTTTCGGTCAGGATCGCGTCCAGGTCGGCCGCCAGGCGCAGGCCGCACCGCCGCGCGGCGAAGGCCTCCGCCCCTTCCAGCAGGATCTGCAAGGCCGCGTCCTCGGCGTTGTGGGCGATCTGCAAAAACTGTTTGGCCGTGGCCAATGCAATCAGGCTCATCTATGGTTTCCTTTAGGTTCGGTTTGAAAACGTTGCGCCTGGCAGACGGGGCTGGACGGTCATCGGCCGGTCGTCCTGTAATCGCCGTTTTCAGACGAACGCCGGCGGTGTTCTTTTCCGAGCCCGCCTAGAATTCGTTAACCCAGGCCCAGGCTTCGGCCACACTGGGCGACACCGGCCGCAGCCAGGGCTTGTCCTCTCCCGCGGCGTGCCAGACGCGCTGCCGCTCGCCCAACTCGGCGTTATGCCATTCCTCGCCCACCCGCAACAGTTCGGGCGCCGCACCGTGGGTGGGGTTCCACAACGCCCGCTCCGGCCCCTCGATCACGCTCAGTTCGATCCGACCGGCCAGTTCGGCCCGGGCCGCCAGCCCCCGCAAAATCTCCTGGTCGTCGCGGCAGACGTCCCAGATCCAGGGGTTGACGCAGTGGTCGCAAAACTCGCGGACCATGTTCCGCAGCTGCGGCCCGTTCTGGTAGACGACGAGGCCCGCGCTGAAGATGTATTTGCGCAATCCCTCGTAGGCCAGCCCGGCCAGTTCGGGAAAAACCGGGCCCTGGCCGTGGATGTGCGGACCTTGCGGATGGTCCAGCAACGTGTCGTGCACGGCCAGCATCTGCTCCGGCCGGCTCAGCCGCGCCAGCAGCTCGTCCAGCGGGGCCAGAAGGAACGCGTCGGCGTCCAGGTGGACCACGGTCCG
>CAYMGG010000078.1:10510-19315 GCA_964389915.1 uncultured Planctomycetaceae bacterium | reverse complement strand
AATACGAGATCGACGCCTCCGGGCGGCGGGTTCTTCAGCAGCGGCGCGAATTGCGGATGGCCGAGGGCGGGCCGATGGTCGACTGCGGCACGCACCAGATCGACCTGGCCGTCTTCTGGCTGGGGTCGCCCGTCAAACGCTACCAGGGTATCGGCGCCTGGATCGACGATTACGAGGCGCCCGACCACATGTGGCTGCATCTGGACCACGGCAGCGGCGCGCACACCCTGGTCGAGATCAGTTACGCCTACCACCACACGACCAAGAACAAGCGGGCGGAATTCGTGTATGAGATCATCGGCACCGAAGGGGTGATCCGCTACGACCGCGAGGCCGAGAGCTTTTCCCTGGAGACCGCCGCCGGCCGACAGGAACTGGAATTCCACCACGAGAAGAATTTCACCGGCATGTACGAGGAGTGGGCCCGGGCGCTCGAAACCGGCCGTTCCGAGCTGCTGGCCGGCGCGGAAGAAAGCCTGCGCGTGGTCGAAATCTCCCGCGAAGCCACCAACGACGCCATCCGCCAGCGGCTGTGAATGCGAGTCGGCCGGCCGGCGAAGACGATAAAAAGCGGGGACTTCCTAGGAAGTCCCCGCGTGTTTAGGGCGTTCAATTTGCGGTCCAGCGCTTAGAAATCGCCGCCCGCGTCGTCGCCGCCGCCGCCGTCGTCCTCGAAGTCGAACCCGTCGACGAAATCGCCTTCCTGCTCGACGGACTTCTCTTCCGGCAGTTCGATGGAGATCTTGTCTTCCTGGATCTCGCGGCAGACGGCCGCCAGGGTCGCTTCATTCTCTTGCGGCACCACCAGCAGGGGCGAACCGGCGTTGATCTGGCGCAAGCGCTGGGACACCAGATAAGTCAGCTTGAAATGGCCGCCCACCTTGTTGGCCAGATCGTCCAGAGGAATGGTTGCCAGACTCGAGTAGGATTGCAATTGCCGCCTCCTGAATTCAAGTAATCTGCGTTTCGGCCTGCGCGGTGACCTTGACGTCGACTGCCTTGGGCCCTTTTTCACCGTCAATTTCGTTGAACTCGACCTTGTCGCCGGGAAAGAGCCGCCGATCCTGGTCCGGCGCCAACCCGCTGAAATGCACAAATATATCCGTACCATTATCACGGGTAATGAACCCGTAGCCCTTGGCCGGACTAAACCATTTGATCGAACCTTGATGCATAAGGGGACCGAGCCGGGATAATGAACGGATTCAACGCCTCACGGATTGGCACAGTTGGAAAACGATTGAGCCATGTTATAAAACCATGCGGATTTGTCAAGGCTTTTATCGGCTTTTTAAAAATTCCGGCGCCGCGCAATGCCATCGTAAGTGGATGATGCCGTTTACGATAGCATTGCACGGCGAAGAGCTGGGGCGGTCGGTCGAAGGTTAGCGACGCTTCCCCGCCCGGTGGCCGGTGCGAGCCCCGGCGCCTTCGCGGGCGGAGGCTTTTTTGCGCAATTCCTCGGTATCCCGTTCCTGGGCCTGGCGCTGGGAGGCTTCGGTCTTGCGTTTTTCAAGCTCGGCCCGTTTTTCGGCCAGGCGGTCGGTATCGGTGGAGGCGGTGCTACGGTCGGCCGTGCCATCCGCGTCGGCGGTACGCCGACCGGTCAGCTGATTGTTCAGCTCCTTGGTGGTCTGACCGTCGGCATGGTCGGTAGTGCCGCTGGTCTGCCGGTTCCAAGCGCTGCGGGGCCCGGTGCCTTCGGTGGTGCTGGACCATTCGCGGCCATTTTCCGTCTTGGTTCCTTCGCCCTGGGTGGTGGACTGCCAAGTCTTCCCCTGATCATTGGTGCCCTGGCGATTGGTGGTCCACTCCACGCCCTGGTCGGTTTTGGCGGCCGTGGTTTCCGCGGCGAAGCTGCTGGTCCGGCCGTCTCCGGTGGTCCGCGTGCCTTCCGTGGAGCGGGAGACCGTGCCGTCATCGTTCTTGGTGATGGTGGTTTCGGACTGGACATTGACCGTCTGGCCATTTTCCGTGGTCACGGTCTGGTTGTAGGTCTTGGTGACCGATCCGTCGTCGTTATGCGTAACGTCGCCGTTACGGTCGACGACGGCGGTCTGGCCATTGGGACCGGTCACATTGGTCGTGCTGGACCATTCGCGGCCGGCATCGGTCTTCTGGCCGCTGCCCGTGGTGTCGGTCGTCACGGTCTTGCCGTCCGGCAGAGTGGTGGTGCCGGTTTTGTTCCATTGGACCGAATCACCGGTGCGGGTCGCCTGGCCCTCGACCTGGGTGGTGGTCGTCTGCCCGGCCGGCCCCGTGACGCTGGAGTTGCGCTCCCATTCGGTCTGGCCCGGCGCGGTCTTTTGAGTTGTGACCGAAGTCTGACCGGTAGCGGTCTGCCCATTGGCGGTAGTCCAAGTGCTGTTGGTGGTGGCGCTCGCGGCCTTATCGACCGGTTGAGCCGATACCTGGCCCTGGCCCGTGACCGTAACTTCCGCACCCTGAGCGAAGTTCAAGCAGAGCGTCAAACCGCAGATGCACGTTCCGGCCAAACCGACTAATGTTTTCATGGTCTTCTCCTAGTTAGAATTGTTTCCCGACGCCGGTATAAACAAGCTACATGCCAATTTTTCTAATAGCCACAGAAAAACTTATGCGAATGATAAGGATTAGCCAAAATTAGGTGCGATATGAGATTATAAGATGATATTTGTGGCGGCGCCTACAAGATGAACAGAGCAGCGCTTAATTCCGGCCTGCCGGGAATCCAGACACGGCTGTGAAATTGCGCCAGCGGCGAAAAATCCCTCAGCCTTCGAGCAAGGGCTGATTGCGGTATTGGGAGGGGGAGAGGCCGGTTACTTTTTTAAAGGTGCGGGAGAAGTGAAAAGCGTCATGGAAGCCGGTGGCGGCGGCGATCTGGTCCAAATGCGTGGCGCTGGAAACCAAAAGGCTTTCCGCGCGGCGGATGCGCTGCTGCAAGGCGAAGCGCAGCGGCGGCAGGCCGACCACCCGGGTGAAAAAAGTGCAAAAATAAGATTTCTCCAACCTGGCGGCCTGCGCCAATTCGGTCAAGGTCAGACGTTCATCCAGCCGGCTTTCGATCAGGGTGAAGACGGATTGCAGCCGGGCCAGAGAAGCCAGTTGCGGCTCGGCCTGGCGGCGGGGCAGGGCGCAGCCGGCCAGCAGCTGCCGCACCAAGCCATCGGCCTCCAGTCGGCCGGCCGCGCTGGCATCGTTCAGCAGTTCCAGCAATCGGTCCCACAACCGTTCGGTCCATTCGGGGCGCGGCAAGCGCGGGGAGAGCTCCCAGCCCAGCAATTGAAACGGGTCCAGCACGCCCAGCACCTGGGCCGTGAAGTGAATCCAGGACAGGTCCAGGTCGCCGTCGCTGCGATAACGTCCCGGCGTATTGGCGGGAATGACGAAATGCCGCCCAGGCCGCAGGCGGAAGATGCGACGACTGTGGATGACGGCCCCGCCGCCGGCTCGGACGAAATAGAGCCGGGCGAAAGGATTGGTATGCACCAATTGCCCGGCGCCGGCCCACTCGGGTGCGCAGGTCAGGCGGCCGCCGGTCCAGAGCCGGGTCTGGAGCGTGGCTAACGGGTCGAAGGTCTCCGTTGGCGCCACCGGAATTCCTTTTTCGAGGGGCAAAAGGTGCATCCCAAGGCATATTCCAAAAATTATACATGCCAAAGCAAAGCCCAGCCATTCATTTTGCCCCGCTTAAAGGCTATTTTTATTCCATCGGGAGTTCGCTCCATAAAAATGTGCTTCTAGTTTTTATAAGGCAATTTTCAATCCGGATATTGGCGCGAAAGGATGGCTGGGATGGCCGATGAACGTTACTTGAGCTTCATGGGGCAGGGACCGAAACAAATTCCGCACTGGGAACACTGGTCCTGTCCGGACGCTGAAACCTATCTCACGGGCATCGACTATTACGCCCATCCGCAGCAGTGCCGGCAGCGGCTCAAAGAGCTCTATCCGCAGCTGCAACTGCCGGTGCCCTCGAGCGACGCCCCCAAGCTCCGGCCGGAAGACAAGCCGAACCGCGGCAAGGGGCGCTGGGGCGACAGCAACCGCGACCACTGGCAGCAGGAGGAGGCCGCGCAACGTTTTACCGACCTGGACGAGATGCTGGCCTTCAGCCCGCTCCAGCAGGGCGATTTCACCGGCTGGCATGTGGTGGTCGACGGGGATTTCAGTTCGGAAGAGATCATCTACCAGCGCTATCGGGCCAATTATCCGGCCGAGTGGGGAGATCGGGCGCCGGAAGGCTCGGCCGCGAGCGTGGGCTTCTACAACACCATGTTCATGTGGCCCATGCTGACCTTCGGCTACGAGAATTTTCTGCTCATGTCGCTGGAACCGGAGTTCGAGCGGATCATGGACGAATTCGCTGAGATCAATCGCCGGGTCTTTCGGGCCTTTGCCCGGCTGCCGGTCAATTTCGTCGTCTGCCATGACGACATCGTGCTGACCAAGGGCCCGGTCTGCTCGCCGGACTGGATGCGCAAGTTCATCTTCCCGCGCTACGAGGAGTTCTGGTCCATCCTGCGCGCGGCGGGCAAGGAGGTGCTCTTCATGGTCGACGGCTGCGTCGACGCCTTCGTCGACGACGTCATGGCCTGCGGAGCGCGCGGCATCATCAGCGAGCCGTACACCGACTACCGGACCATCGCCAAGAAGTACCCGGACTGCTTCATCGCCGGCGAGGGCAACAACCAGGTGCTGATGCGCAACCAGCCGGGCGAGATCCGGGCCATGGTCGAGGGCATGGCCGAAACCGGCCGGATGTCGCGCGGGTACATGATGTGCATCGGCAATCATATTCCCTGGAACGTGCCGGGGGAGGCGATCAAACGCTATCTGGATCTGTCGGCCGAATTGGCCGTGCGCGCTTGAAAAGCTTGAACTTAAGGCTAAACCTGACGGAAAGGAAAACGGCTAATGTCTTATCGTGACGGTTGGGCGGCGATCAATCTGGAAATGCCGGCGCGAGTGCCGCGCACGGAATATTCGGTCACCGGCCATTGGCCGCTGGTCAAGCAGGTCACCGGGATTGACGTAAACGAGAAGAGCCCGGCCGAAGTGCGGCAGCGCGCTTCACAGGCCATGGAAAAGGCCTGGAACTTCGATTTCGGCTGGAGCGTATTGATTAATAGCGGTATTTTCGGCCGGTTTCGCACCGATATGGGCCATGCCGAATATGCTGCCGGCGGAGTTGACCGGCGGGATACGGTCTTCTGTCCGTTCCAGGAGCCGGAAGAGGTGCTGGAGTTCGATTTCGAGGCCAAATACGGCCGCATCGATCAGGCTGAATGGAAAGCCAAGTTCGAGGCCCATTATCGGGCCAACTGCGAATTCAATCCCGAACGGGTGAACATGACCGGCGTTTACGTCACCTGCGTCTCGGGTCTGATCGACGTCTTTGGCTGGGACATGCTGCTCATGGCCGCCGGCATCGATCCGCAAGGCTTCGGTGAAGTCTCGAACCGCTATTGCGCCTGGATCAAGCAGTATTTCGAGGCCCTGGGGGCGGCCGACGTGCCCTGCGTCATGATCCACGACGACATCGTCTGGACCAGCGGGGCGATCTTTGCGCCCGACTGGTACCGGCGCTACGTCTTCCCCAATTACAAAAAACTGTTCGAGCCGATTCTGGCCTCGGGCAAGAAGCTGATCTACACCTCGGACGGCAATTACACCGAATTCATCGACGACATCGCCGGCTGCGGCGTGCACGGATTCGTGATGGAACCGTTGACCGACATGCAGTACATCGCCGAGAAATATGGCCGGACGCACGCTTTCATCGGCAATGCCGATACGCGGATTCTGCTCAGCGGCACCAAAACCGCCATCCGCGCCGAAGTCGAACGGTGCATGGCCATCGGCAAGAAATATCCCGGCTTTTTCATGGCCGTGGGCAATCATATTCCGGCCAACACGCCGATTGAAAATGCGCTCTATTACAATCAGTGCTATGAGGAGCTGTCGCGCCGTTAAATTGCAACCTGTTGGTAGCAAGGGCAATGCAGTGTGCCTGGGGCTGAAGGTGACGGGGCTGAAAAAATAATCGGGTTTTTTTCGCAGGATGTGGCGACGTCGCGGACAGTAACAAATGTAACGCGGATGCCAACGCCACCCCCTGACGTGAGCACCCCGCTTCTTCCCCTGGCCACCCGGTCGAGTCCTTCCCTCCTCGGCCGGGTGGATCGACAATCGGGAGGCAGGCGGTTCAGGGGCGGGGCCGAGAAGCCAAAACGCTTCTTGCGACCCAAAAGCCAAGGCAAGTCCGCCCGGTCGATGGGCAGCAAGCCGACCGGACCAACTTAGCCCTTTCCCCCGAGCCCCCCCTCTGGGGAATCCTGGCGGCCTGTCTTGCTCCCCCAAGACGGGCCGCTCTCTTTGAGAGGCAATTACGCTAAAAATCGGCTATTCTGCTTGACAGTAGCCTGACTCCGAATAGAATGGCCAACTCTTCAAGGGGGATTAGCTCAGTTGGTAGAGCGCTACGCTGGCAGCGTAGAGGCCACCGGTTCGAACCCGGTATCCTCCACCAAATTGCCGCAAACCGCCCCTGGACAGGCACAGTCCAGGGGCGGACTTTTTTCAGCATATCTTGTACAAGATGAAGTGGTTGTATCTTCGGCAAATGCTGAAATGCTTGCCAACTCCGGACAGTGCAAAACCAGTCCCGGACGTCCAAAAACCACAACTCAAGTATCCAGGACCACAACAGACAACCGGGAAACCGGTCTATCGGCCAGTATCTTGGCGCAATAATGCCTTTCTGACTGTCCCGGCAATACTGCCGACCATACGCCTCACGCGCGTGTCAGGGGCGTCGCGCTCACCTCCGTGCGCCTTGCTTTCAACCCTCAACCTCCCGACGCGAGTGTCCGGGGCATCGCTCTTGTGATATTGCAAAAAGTGCGACACTGAATATTACAAGTTTAGGGAAGCCCCTGGCGTCCTCTGTCACTGGGCGCAGTGCGAGATTGAAAGATCGGCCAAAATTTATACGGCCGCTCTATGATATTTAGCCTCAGCTATCAACAATGGCAAAATGTAGCATTCCGCTTCTACGTGACAAAATTAACTCTATTTATAGTTGACCACAATTGCTACAATAGCTATGCTGGATTGCTCCATTAGGTGGCACGCCGGGAATATGCGAAATGATTTGACCTACCCTCCATCATGAAATTGCTTCTGGCCTAAAGAATCGCAGTTTAGGCCAATTTTTTTGCAGAAGGAAGTCGGCAGACGGCCAACCGAGTGAATGTGTAAAGGATGATTTGCGTTCATTAGCCAGAGTCCAACTATGACCCCATCCATCTTCAGCAATGACGCCCATATCGAAGCGGGGGGAAGCAGTTCAATCCGTGTCGCTTTCTCGCATTGGTCCAAGAAAGCCCTTGCCTATACACTTCAGTGGGCTGATATCAATTCTATTGTGGCTTACCAGGGCGGGGATTCGATTCTTTACCTTTCCATCTTCGATAAAGACGGGAAAGAACACCTTCTTTCGAATCAGATGGAAGGGTGGGATAGCTTTATGGATGCCTTGTCGGTGAATTTGCCTGCTTTTGATAGGGGACTGATGGAGAAAGTGAGGGGGAGTTGTTTTAGAAAGGTAGAGTGTTATTGGGCGGTTGCTCAGCATTGAATAACCGCCAATGGCACCTGGAAAGCAATGGAGACCGGGATCGGCATACAAAATGCATTCAACTGGATCGAATGATTTGACAATCGTAACTCGTGAATGTCCAATTGTAGAGATAATGAAAGAGTTGGGAGGGGTGCCCTGCCGGAGGGCAACTCAGGCGACGGGAGGAGGCCTTTAGGCCAGATAAGGATCGTGCATGCATGGAATAACGGAAACGTGCGCGATGCTTTTCACACACGAGGGGTACCGCTCATTTCTGCGGCACTTGATCGGCTTCGGCGTACGCCCGCTGGGGGAAAGCGACGGAGCGCCCGGAATCCTGCTGCGGCACGACGTGGACTACGCCGTCGGCCCGGCGTACGAACTCGCGTGCATCGAGCGCGAAGAAGGCGTCCGTTCGACTTTTTTCTTCATGGTCAGTTCGCCGCTGTACAACCTTTTCGAGAAAGCCAACCGCGAAGCCCTCGAACGCCTGGCGCGCGCCGGGTTCGAGATCGGTTTACATTTCGACCCGCAGCATTACGAGGCCGATTCGCCCGAACGGCTTGAGGAGGCGGCGGTGAACGAAGCGCGGACGCTCGAAATTCTCTGCGGCGCGCCGGTGAAAACCCTGAGTTTGCACAATCCTTCAGCGCACGGGCAATACCCGATGTTTCGCCGGTTCCATAACGCATACGATCCGTCCATCTTCGACGACACGTGTTATTTGAGCGACTCGTGCATGGACTTTCGCGGAAAGGAACCGTTCACCTTCGTCGAGTGCGCGCGCCGGCGAACCGTGCAGGTTCTGCTGCATCCGATCCATTTTCGGCCCGACGGCGGCGGCTACGCGGCCTTTTGGCCGGATCTGGTGCGGGACAAGCTCGGCGTCCTGGATGCGTTCATCCGCGGCAACCGGGCGTCGACGATTATCTTTCCCCGCGGGATCGCCGATTTGGTAGACTACGCCGAGAACCCCATAAAGGGCCGGCAAATATGAATGCGGAGCTGTTCAACACGGATTCGAATGCGCTCGAATGTCGTAGCCAGGCGAACGCTTCGTGGGCGGAAAACGACTTGGATGCCTGGAGCGCTTCGCATATCTCGCTATTTCCGGGAGCGTATTTGCTCGACCTCGGTTGCGGAAACGGCAAACAGATTTTCCGTTTCGGGCGGACAATTGGCAAAGCCGGCTCGATTGT
>CAYMGG010000078.1:0-10467 GCA_964389915.1 uncultured Planctomycetaceae bacterium | reverse complement strand
GCCTTGGCCACGATTCAGGAAAAAGCGCGCCGCGAAGGGCTCGAGGTAGGAATTCGCGTCGTTCATTGCGATCTGGACGAGTGCCCCGACGTACTCTGCGGCGAAACGTTCGATCGAATCGTTTCGACCTATGCCATCTATTATTCCAGGGATATGGTCGCCCTTCTGAGTCGCCTTCGCAACCGGCTTCGTGAAAATGGCATCGTCTTTCTGGCCGGCTACGGGCAGGGCAGCAACCAGGAGTTGGGCGACCTTATGGCTTGCGAGTCTGCGGGGGAGGGGCGGAGTGATGCATATGCGACAGGCGACTTTATTGGCCCCGATGCGCTGACGGCCCTTAAGCGGTGCTATCGCCTAGTCGAGACCTATCGATTGCCCAATCGAATATTGTTTCCCAATGCCCAGACCTTTTTATCTTGGTGGCGCAATCACAACAGCTATACCCCTTCCGCTGAAGACTGCGTGGTTGATGCTTTGACGGCGCATTTCGAAAAACACGCTTCCTTCGGGTTGACCAAGAATGTATTGGGGGTGAAACTTGCGGGCCCCGTCCGCGATGCCGGCGAATAATGAGGGAAGGCGAGAGGGAAAGGGACTTGCCCTTGAATGTTTGCCCGTTCTCCTCCCCCAAGTGTAAAAAGGCCCTGGCCAAGCTGGTCCGGGGCCTTTTATATTTTGCTCTGGCTAGGTCCTGAAGCGTAGGATAGGCTTTGCCTATTGTGCTGTCTATAAAGTGGTTAGGAGAGATAAAGCATGCTAGAGCTAGGGCAGTCTCCGTTTTTCGTTCGGCATGAAGGCGAAGGGCTGGGCGCACCGCTATATTTGCTTAATTCCGAGGTGGCCCCGGGGCGGCAAGGATTCTATTTTTGCAACGATTGCATGAGCCGCGACGGGCGCTATCTCTGGTTCTATTGCCTCTTTCCGCCCAGCCCCTATCGGACGATGGCGGTCCTGGATACGGTGGCCCAGGAGATCCGCCATTTTCCCGAGACCCAATTCAAGCATGCCGCGCCCTTCGTCGATCCGGATACGGGCGAACTATATTGGGACAGCTTCAAATCCATCTGGCGGCGGGGGCCGGGCCGGAATGACGCGGTCAGCTGCGTAAATTCCCTGCCCGAAGAGATCATCCAGAACCGGCCGGTACACTACCTGGCCACTCATCTGACCCGGTCGCCCGACGGCAAGGAGTTCTTCATCGACGCGGGCATCGGGCTGCAATATATCTTCGGCACCTTGCCGGTCAACGGGGGCGATTTTCAATTCTGGGCCCGATTCGACCGCTGCCACAACCACGCCCAGATCAATCCGGTCGATCCGGATCTGGTCTTGTTCGCCCAGGAATTCCACACCGATCCGCTCACCGGCTGTGTGATTCCGATCACCGACCGGCTCTGGATGATGCGCCGGGGACAGAAGCCGCGCCCCATCCTGCCGGAGCCGAAATTTCTGACCCACGAGTTTTGGGACGACGCCGGCCGGCACGTCTGGGCCATCGACTGCGGCCGGGCGGTTTGGAAGGTGGACATCGAAACCGGCCAGAAAGAGGTGGTGTGGGACAATTTAAAGGGCTCCTGGCACGCCCATCATCATCCCAGCGGACGCTACGTGGTGGCCGACAACAACGAGGATCGCTTTTACCGCGGTTGCCCCTCGGCCGTAAGTTTTCTTAATCGTGATACGGGCAAGCGGTGCGTGCTGGTCCGCAATCCGACCAAGGCGGACTTTGCCGGCGCGAATTATCACATCGATCCGCACCCGCGCTTCTGCTGCGGCGGGCGGTTCATCGTTTTCACCACCACGATCCGCGGCGAGGTCGATCTGGCCGTGGCGCGGACGGAGGATCTGATCGAGCGCACCAGCTGAAGCGGGCTTCAGTTTCAGCCAAGAAGCGGCGCGCGAACGCAGGATCAAGCGGCGAGCCGGCCTTTTTCCGCGGCCGGTTAGGCCAGCATGTCCCAGGCCAGCGGCGTGCCGCGTTCCAGGTCGCGGATTGCGCAGCGCCCCAGGATCTCCTCGTAATATCGGGGCGACAGGCCTTGGCCGGGGCGGATGGCCCGCAGGTTGGCGGGCGTGAACGGCTCGCCGGCCTTTACGTCGGCGACGACGAACAGGGACCGGCGGAAGGCCCGGCCGGCGGCTTCCGCCGGGGTGAGTCCGAACTCGGCCCCGCCGAGCGCCGCTTCGGTTTGGCGCACGGTCCGGACCAGGTCTGCAAACTCGGCCGGCTCGAGGGAAAACTCGGCGTCCGGCCCGCCCGCGGCTCGCGATAGCGTAAGGTGCTTTTCTATCACGCTCGCCCCCAGCGCCACGGCCG
Organism: uncultured Planctomycetaceae bacterium; assembly: GCA_964389915.1. Classification (GTDB taxonomy): domain Bacteria; phylum Planctomycetota; class SZUA-567; order SZUA-567; family SZUA-567; genus CAYMGG01. The sequence goes on along the minus strand of CAYMGG010000078.1, from coordinate 8,150 downwards.
TGCCCGCGGCGACGTGGCCCAGGGTGTGATCGGACAGGCCCGCAACCGCGTCGAATTCCGCGCCCAGGCGGGGGATCAGACGCAGGTTGAGCGCCGCCAGCGGTGCCGGATAGGCGCTGGCGCAGCGCAGCAGGGCCAGCTGCCGGCAGCCATGCCGGCGTAGTTCATCCACCGCCCAGGCGATCTCTTCGCGATCGGCCAGACCGGTCGAGAGAATGACCGGTTTGCCCGTGGCCGCCACCCGGCGCAGAAGCCGGCCGTCCGGCAGCTCGAACGAGGCGATCTTGTGCGCCGGCACCTGGAGGCTTTCCAAAAAATCCACGGCCGCCGGGTCGAAGGGGGTGGAAAAGAAATCGATCCCGCATTTTTCGGCTTCGGCTTGCAGCGGGGCGTGCCATTCGTAGGGCGTGGCCGCTTCGCCATAGAGCTCGTAAAGCTTGCGCCCCGTCCAGGGCGAGCCGGGGCCGATGATGAATTCCGGCCGGTCGCAATCGATCGTCAATGAATCGGGGGTATAGGTCTGGATTTTGACCGCGTCGGCGCCGGCGGCTTGGGCCGCCGCCACCAGGCGCAGGGCGGCGGAAAATTCCTGCCGGTGATTGGCCGACAACTCGGCCACGATGTAAGCCGGCCGGCCCGGTCCGATCTCCCGTCCATTGATCGTCAGTTGCGGCATATAAAACCTATCCGGCGGGCTGCCAAGTCTCGACTTCGGCGCGGGTCGGAATCGAATCCATCGCTCCGGGACGGGTCACGCCCAGGGCGGCCGCCTTGCAGCCCGAACGCAAAGCCGTTGTCAGGTCGGCGCCGCGCAAACGCTCGGCCAGAAAATAGCCCACGAACGTATCGCCCGCGGCCGTGGTGTCGACCGCCTTGACGCGCAGCGCCGGCAGGGAAATGGTTTCGTTCCCGTCGGCCTGGGCCGAGACTCCCCGTTTGCCCAAGGTCACCACCAGTTCGGCGGCCGGACAAAGGCGGCGCAAGGCGGCGAACTGCGCCGGGAGTTCGGACTCGCCGGTCAGTTGTTCGGCCTCGATTTCATTGGCCACGATCAGATCCAACTCGGCCAAGGGAAAGCCCGTAACGTCCGGCGTCATCGGGGCGGGATTGAGGGCCACGCGCAGGCCGCGCCGTTTGCCGGCGCGGATCAGGTCGCCTGCGCCGTTGATCTCGTTTTGCAGCAGCAGCCAATCGCCGGCGCCGAACCGGGCGAGGGTTTCGTCGACAAAGCCGGAGGCGATCCGTTGGTTTTCGCCCGGAAAGAGGACAATGGCGTTACGGCCCTGGCGGTCGACCTGGATGATCGCCTGCCCGGTGGGGCCGTCCCCGACCAGGACGAATTCGACCTTTACGCCCGCCCGCGCCAGTTTGTCGCGCAGCAGGCCGCCTTCCGGCCCGATCCGGCCGGCGTGATAGACCTCGGCTCCGGCCCGGGCCAAGGCAACGGATTGGTTGGCGCCTTTGCCGCCGGCCAGCAACTGATAGCCCAGGCTGGCCTGGGTTTCGCCTTCGACCACGATATGGTCGACCGCGTAGACATGGTCTAAATTCAGCGAACCGAAATTCAGAACTTTGTTCATGGGAGCTTCCGTAAGGAAATATAGCCCGATTTTAAAGCCAACCGGCATTACCGTAGACCTTGGGAGAACTTTCTTATAAGAAAGTTCTCCCAAGGTCGTTCAAAGAATTTTCTTCAAACTTTGCCGTCCCGAAAGGAAATTTGCGAGAATTTTTTTGAAGGGGCCTGGGGGGACTTTTTTTGTAAAAAAAAAGTTCCCCCAGGAGGTCAACTCACCAGTTGCGGCGCAAACACCTCGCGAAAGACCTGGAGATAGATCTGGAATTGCGTCAAGGAGCAGTCCGGCGGAATGCGGTGGTCGGGCAGGGGAATGTAGCCGCCTTCGGCCACCAGGTCGCGCAGCGGCTCCAGGTGGGCGCGGATGGCCTGCGGGCCTTGGGGAATGACGTGCTTGTCGACCCCGCCCATCATGCGCAGGGTTTTGCCGAAGCGTTGGCGCAGGGCCGCCGGGTTGGCTTTCCAGGTGCCGACCTCGATGGGGAAGACGATGTCCACGCCGGCCTCCAACCAGCCGGAAATCAGGTCGTCGACCTTGCCGTCGCTGTCGAGCAGAATCCATTTCACGCCCAGCCGCCTCAGCCCGTCGATCAGGCGGACGTAATGGCGGTGGTGGTACTGCCGGTATTGCGTCGGGGAGAGCAGGGGGCCGGTGTTGAAGCAGCAGTCCTCGAAGATATAGGCGAAATCGAACTGGACCTTGGCCAGCAGCTTTCCGGCCAGGGCCAGGTAGTAATCGGCCAGGTCGGAGACCATCTCCTCGTAAAGGGCCGGATCGTCGTAGCTCAGGAGGCTGACATTCTCTACCCCCAGCCAGTCGCGCAGCCGGCCGAACAGGCTGCCGCCGAAGAAGCAGCTGACGTGCGTCCGATTTTGCAGGGCCTGGGCTCGCGCCTCCCAGCCCGGCAGCCAGCGGCGCGGATCGTCCGGATCGAGATAGCGGCGGAACCTCCGCCAATCTTCGGGCGTGGGTTGGAGGTCTGGCTCCAGATCGTGGGGGATCGAGCTGCCGGTCTTGGAGAACTGGCGCAACCCGCCCAGGCTGGTGCGGCAGATGCGATGCGTGGCGGTTTCGCTCACGACCACCGGTTCGATATCGCCCAGCGGGCCGGGGTTGAGCAGCCGCTGATTGTCCCAGAGGCTGCCCTCCCAGTCGTGGTCCATCCCCGCCAACTGCGGCCCGGCCGAGCCGTGGGGTGAGTAGTCGCCCAGGGAATCCAGGCCTTCCGTCAGCCAGCGTTGCTTGGTCTCCGGCCAGGTGCCGAAATAGTAAAGGGGCAGGCGGTCGACCGGTTTGTAGCCCATGATCGCCGCGAAGCGTTCGCGTTCGTTCATTTGGCGCCTTTCGTCAGCCGTTCGACCAGAAAATCGTTGAACGCGTCCAGGTTGCGCCAGCCGGTGGCCACCTTGAACTTCGGCGCGGTCGGATCGACCAGGGTGAAGCCGGCGTCGTCGACCCGCAGGCCGAGTTCCTCCATTTGCAGCCATTCGTCGGCGAAAGCCAGATAGACGGCCACGGCATCGTATAGCACGCTGCTGCGCTCCTCGTCCTTGTCGCCCAGCCAACAACGGTAGTTTTGAATTATCAGTTTGGCCAGCGGGTCGGCGGACTTGGTCACGGCCTGATAGCGGGCCCCCGTCAGACGCACCAAACCGCAGCTGTCCAACGGAGTGATGATGCTTTCGCGCCAGGGCGCGGCGAAGACGACCTGGGCGGCGGCGATGTCCTTGACCACGTTGAATTCGGCGATGGGGTGGTCTTCGTTTTCATGGCCGCGCCGGATGCTACCCGCCATGGCCACGAAACGGCACCTGCCCGCGATCTCCGGCGCGCGGCGCACGGCTTCGGCCACGTTGGTCAGGGGGCCGATGGCGACGAGGGTCACGGGTTCGGGGCTGGCCTTGACGCAATCGATCAAGGCCTGCACCCCGTCTTCGCGGATCTTTTGGGGGTAATCGGACATCTGATAGTCGCCGATCCAGTTCTTTTGCCGTTCGCGCGGGCCGTCGCTGGGCTGGCGGATGCCGGCGGCCAGGGGCACGTCGGCCCGGCCGAACTGGTCGAGGAATTTGGCCGTCAGGCGGGCGCGGTAGAAGGTGTCGGCCGTGGCCGTGACCACCAGCTTGGTCTTCAGTTCCGGGCAGCGCAACAGCAGGCCCAGGGCCCAGGTATCGTCAATGTCGCCGCCGATGTCGGTGTCGAGAATCACGGGGATGGGGTTAGCGGGCATTTCCGTCTCTCCTTGTCTGGAGCGGGGGCGGCGCGGTTCCGCCCGCGCCTTAGGCCAACCGCTTTTCATCGCAGCCTACTTCATGCCCGGGAAGGCAGGAATAGCTGTAGCGGTCAGAGATTTGCACAAAACGGTCGAATTGGCTCAGGAGGCGGCGGGGTTGAGCGCGGCGGCGCGGTAGGCCGAAGGGGAGACGCCGACGGCCTGTTTGAAGAGGCGCGAGAAATAGTGCTGGCTGGCGAAGCCGCAATTATCGGCGACCTGGGCGACCGTGGCGTCCGGTTCGGCCAGTTGCAGCTTGGCCTTCTCCAGCCGGACGGTCAGGATATGGCGCAAGGGCGAATCGCCGGCGTATTCCTGGAAGAGGTGGCGCAGATATTCACGGCTGACATACAGCTCGCGGGACAAATCCTTGACGCTGAGTTGCCCTTCGGTTTCGCGGATAATGTCGAGGGCGCGTTCGACCAACAGGGCCTTGCGGTTCTCGCGCTCCGGCCGGCCGGCGGCCCGGCGGATCAGGCCGCGGATCTGTAGCAGCAGGCCGGCGACAATGTCTTTCCCGCCCGGGCCGGGGGCCTGCAATTCCGCCTGAAGGGCTTCCAGGCCGGCCAGCAGCCGGCCGTCGGCGTCCCGCCAGCAGCCGCAGGCGGGTTCCAGGCCGCTATCAGCCAACCCCAGGCAGAGGCAGCGGGTATGCTCCTGGCTCAGCTCGTCGTGCGGTTCGCCGGCCGGCGTGACGCTGAATACGCCGGGCCGAAAGCGGTGGGGTTGCTGGCGAATATGGGTAACGCCTGTCCCTTGAAGATAATAAACCACTTCCAGCGCGCGGTGGGCGTGGAATTTAACCAAGCTGCCGGGCTGATGGTCGGTGCGGAACAGAAACTCGGTTTTCATGCCTTAACCCTATGCGTTTATAGGGGATTGCGCAAGCCTGAGGCCGGGGAAATAGATTTTTTCTGTAACCTTTTACGATTTTGCGCTACATCTAATATGGATGACAATCTGACCCAGAGCTCACCTTTCTTGCGAAAGGTGAAGGCTTTTTGTTTCCCTTGCCGCGCGGGATGACGACACGATGAAATACAAATTGCTGATCGGTCTGGTGGTGGTGGCGGTGGCGGGCGGGCTGGCCTGGAAATATTGGCCCTGGCGCAAGGTGGAGAGTGCGGCGACGGGCGAGAAAGCCCCGGAATTCGTCGAGGTCAAGCGCGGCCCGATCCGGGTCGAGGTCGAGACGACCGGTCAGGTGGTCGCCAATCAAGAGGTGGAGATCAAGTGCAAGGCCAGCGGCGAGGTGACCAAGCTGCCGCTGGACGTGAGCGATCCGGTCAAGCTGGGGGACCTGCTGGTCCAGCTCGATCCGGTCGACGAAGAACGTTCGGTCAAGCAGGCTGAAGCGAGCCTGGCGATCTATAAGGCCAGGCTCGAACAGGCGCAACTAGCGGTCAAGATCGCCGAGCGGGATCTGGAATCCGAACGCGCCCGCGCCCAGGCGGGCCTGCGCTCAGCCCAGGCCCAGGGGCAGGAGGCCCAGGCCAAGCTCCAACGCGTCGAGCAATTGCTGGCCAAGCAGATGGCCAGCCCCGAGGAGCTGGAGACCGCCCGCTCCAATCAGGCTTCGGCCCAGTCCGCGCTGGCCAGCGCCGAGGCGCGGATGGACGACCTGAAGACGGCCGAACTCTCCTTGCAGAACAAGTGCCAGGACGTCAAGGTCGCCCAAGCTCAGGTCGAGACCAACGAGCTCTCGCTTTCCGACGCCCGCCAGCGCCTGGCCGACACCACGGTCAACTCGCCCATCGACGGCGTGGTCGCCACCCGCAACGTCCAGGTGGGACAGATCATCGCCTCGGGCGTGAGCAACGTCGGCGGCGGCACCACCGTGCTCAAGCTGGTCGACCTCTCGCGGGTCTTCGTGCTGGCCTCGGTCGACGAGAGCGACATCGGCCACATAACCCGCGACCTGCCGGCGGTCATCACGGTCGACGCCTTTCCCGAGCGACGCTTCCGGGGCAAGGTGACGCGGGTGGCCACCAACGGCACGCTCGCCTCCAGCGTGGTCACCTTCGAGGTCAAGATCGAGGTCGAGGGCGAGGCCAAGCATCTGCTCAAGCCGCAGATGACGGCCAACATCCGGCTGGTCGTGGCCGACAAGGCCGACGTGCTGCTGGTGCCGGTGGAAGCGCTGAAGCGGCGGCGCGGCGAATATTCCGCCCAAGTCAAACTGCCCGACGGCAAGCTGGAAGAGCGCACCGTCACCGTGGGGGCCAGCGACGGCGAGATGATGGAGGTCATCAAGGGGCTCCAAGAAGGCGAAAAGCTCCAGCTTGAGACGGCGGGGGGCGGCAGTTCCTGGCGGGCCGACGCCAGCGATCAGCGCAAGAAGCGCCGCGAAGAGGGGATGAAGTTCAGCGTCATGGGCGGAGGGACGCCGCGGGGGCCGCGCCGCTGATGATGATCGTCACCCGCGACCTGCGCAAACGCTATCTGCTGGGCGAGACGGTGGTCGACGCCTTGGCCGGCGTCAACATCGACATCGCCGCCGGCGAGATGGTGGCCATCACCGGCCCTTCCGGCAGCGGCAAGTCCACGCTCATGCACATCCTCGGCTGTCTCGACAGCCCCGATACCGGCAGTTACCACTTGGCCGGCGAGAACGTGGCCGGCCTCACGCCCGACCAGTTGGCCGGCATCCGCAACCGGCGGATCGGGTTCGTCTTCCAGTCGTTCAACCTGCTGCCGCGGCTGACGGCGCTGGAAAACGCCGAACTGCCCATGCTCTACGCCAATCCGCACCACGCCCGGGAGCGGGCGGTGCAGGCCCTGGGCACCGTCGGGCTGACCGACCGGATGGGGCATGAGCCCAACCAGCTCTCCGGCGGCCAACGGCAGCGCGTGGCCATCGCCCGGGCCCTGGTCAATGAGCCGGCCATCATCCTGGCCGACGAGCCGACCGGCAACCTCGACAGCCGCACCGGCGACGAGATCCTGGCCCTGTTCCAGCGACTCAACGGGGAGGGGCGGACCATCATCGTGGTCACCCACGATCCGGACGTGGCCGGGCACTGCGCCCGCCAGATCCACATTCGCGACGGCCTGGTGGCGGAGGCCTAACTTGCTGCTCTGGACCATTCTCAAGGTGGCGGTCGGCTGCCTGTGGAGCAACAAGCTCCGCACCTTCCTGGCCATGCTGGGCATCAACATCGGCGTGGCGGCGGTCATCTCCATGCTCGCCCTGGCCGCGGGCGCCAAGCGCACGGTCATGGACCGGATCACCGCCATGGGCACCAACCTGCTCTACGTCCGCCCCGACATGCCGATCCGCGGCGGCGTGCGTTCCGGCAGCTGGCAGTCGCTCAAGCTGGAGGACGCCCGGGCCATCGCCGACGAGCTCACCGGCGTCGAGTCGGTCAGCCCGGAGGTCAACGGCCGGGTCCAGGCCAAGTATTACGGCAAAAACAGCAATCCCAACTTGAACGGCGTGGCCGCGACCTATCTGGACATCCGCGGGTTCGAACTGGAGAAGGGGCGGCTTTTCACCTCGGTGGAGGAGGAGAAGCACGCCTACGTCGCCATTCTCGGGGCCACCACCGCCAACGAACTCTTCGGCGAGCAGAATCCGCTGGGCGAGGTGGTCAAGCTGAACGGGAAGAACTTTCACGTCCTGGGCGTGCTCAAGGCCAAGGGCGATCAGGGCTGGTTCAATCCCGACGACATGGTCCTGGTGCCCTATACCACGGCCATGAAGCAGATCTTCGGCCGCAACTTCCTGAACGGGCTCAACGTCAAGGCCACGGACAGCGACCAGCTCACCCATCTGGAGGATGACATCCGGCGGCTGTTGCGCCGGCGGCATCGACTGCCCCTCGACAAGCCTGACGATTTTCGCATCCACAACCAGGCCGAAATGCTGGAGATGGCCTCCAGCGTGATCAAGACCTTCACCTTCCTGCTGGGCGGCATTGCCAGCATCTCGCTGCTGGTCGGCGGGATCGGCATCATGAACATCATGCTGGTGACCGTGACCGAGCGGACCCGCGAGATCGGGGTGCGCAAGGCGATCGGCGCCCGGGACCGCGACATCTTGCGCCAATTCCTGCTGGAGGCTATCCTCATCAGCGGTTTGGGGGGGGTGGTCGGCGTCGCCCTGGGGGTCGGCGCGGCCGTGATTGTGAACAATTACACCGAGTTCAAGACCTACGTGGAGATGCAGAGCGTCGTGCTGGCCTTGGTCGTGGCCACTGCGGTCGGCGTCTTCTTCGGCTACTATCCGGCCCGCCGAGCCGCCAAATTGAATCCGATCGAGGCGTTGCGCTACGAATGAAACCCAACGGCTTGCCGCGGCC
>CAYMGG010000077.1:17232-19499 GCA_964389915.1 uncultured Planctomycetaceae bacterium | reverse complement strand
CCGGAGCAGCGGCCGGCGCGGCCGAACTTGCCCCGCCAAAGCTGGAGACGTCCTCGCCCGGCGCGCCGATCACGGCGATATCGGTCAGCACCTTGACCAGTTCGCCCGCTTCGCGCAGCAGCTTGAGCACCGTGCCGGCGGCGGGAGCCTCGACCTCGAAACTCGCCTTATCGGTTTCGATGGCGCAGAGGATGTCGCCCGCGGCGACCTGGTCCCCGGCCTTGATCCGCCACTCGACCAGCAGACACTCCTCGACCGTATTGCCTTGCTTGGGCATCTGCACCGGAGTCGCCATGTTCTTTCCTTTCAAGTTGATTACGGTTTGGGGATCAGGGCGCGGCCAGACCGGAGGTTTGGAACTTGGCGGAGTGGTTGGCGAACGGGGAGATCCGCCGCGCCGCCGCCCGCTCCCGGAGAGCTAAGCGACGACCGATCCGCAAGTCCCAAACCTCCGGCCTGGCCAGCGCCAAAAATCAGCAAAAAAACGCACCAAACACTTTGGCTGAGCGAGAACTTTTTTGCAAAACAGTTCTCGCCCATTCGTTTAAAAAACTGCTGTCAACTGCGGCCAGGTCACTCCACCACGGCGAACAATTCGTCGAATCCGGCCAGGCGCGTATCGTGAGCCGGCAGATCCGTGGCCAGCCGGGTCTTGGCCCGATCCGGCCGCCACGCGCCCGCGGCGGTCACGCCCAGCTTTTCGTGATCGACCGCCAGGAAGACCTGCCGGCTGCGGCCGGCGATGACCTCCTTGACCTCGGCGTCCTCGATGGTCAGTTCCATCGGTCCCAACTCGGAAGTCAGGCCCCAGCAGGAGAAGAAGGCCGCGTCGAAGGCGATGGCCAAGGCACTGCGCAGGGCCAGGGCGCCGACCAGGTTGTCGGTCCGCCGATCGAGCGAGCCGCCGATCAGGAGCGGCTGAACCGAATCGAGGGCGGCCAGCCGGCGAAAGGTCTCGGCGTTGTTGGTGGCCACCTGTAGATGGTTGCGATGCGCCAGCTCGTCGAGCAGGTTGAGCATGGTCGTGCTGCCGTCCAGATAGATGGTGCCTTCGATCGGCAGATAGGGGATAAGCTTGCGGGCGGCGCGGGCTTTTTCCGGCGCGCTCTTGACCATCCGGTCGCCGAATCGGCCCGAGGCGGCCAGCACTGCCCCGCCGTGTACCCGCCGGGCCGCGCCCCGGGCCTCCAGGGCGCGCAGATCGCGGCGGACGGTCATCTCCGAGACGCCCAACTGGGCGGCCAGGGCGGAAATCACCACCCCGCCCTCGCGATGGAGGACTTCGAGGATCGCTTCTTGCCGCGTGTCAGCCAGCTGCGGTTGCGACATCCGTCTTCTTCCTGCGGAGAGGCCCGGCTCACGCCCCTGTTAGATATTGTTAGATTAAACATATCACAACAAACGCGGCCGTCAAGCCAAAACCCAACTTTCCGTTTTCTTTTTTCACGGCAAAATATCCGGGCAGGTGGTATTGACAATGCCGAGCAATGTTGTATCTGTTATATCATATAGGGGCGGAAAATTCCTCCCCTCTCCCTCGAGGATGACCGTAATGAAAGCGCCGTACAAGGTCTTGTTCAGCAACGACACCACCGGCCTCTCGACCTGCTCTAGCCCCTATAACCAGCGTGCGAACTGGACCTTCGATCCGCAGACCCGCAAGTGGAGTTACCTGGAGCATTTCTCCGAAGCCATGCTCGAAGCCAGCGTGGACGAAACCGCCGGCCAGGGCATCGACGTCCACCTGCTTCAGCCCGGGGTGGGCTGGGTGCCGTGGTGGAAGAGCCGAGTCTATCCCTTCGCCGAGCACGTCAAGTTCATGAAGGAGCGCACCGGCATGGCCCCCTCGGCCAACGCTTTCGCCGCCTACATGGCCGGCGGCGGGGACATGGTCGAAGTCTTTGTCCGCCGCTGCCGACAGAAAGGGCTGGCCCCGTTCGTCTCGCTGCGCCTGAACGACTCGCACGGTCACGAATTCGTGCAGATGGACCCCAAGGACATGCTGAGTTGGGTCTGGCACGTCTTCTGCCCCGTCCACGTCAACCATCCGGAATGGCGCATCAGCCAGAACCTGAACGACTGGGGCGGCCGGGTGCTCAACTGGGCGATCCCCGAGGTGCCCAAACTGAAACTGGCCTATATCGAGGAACTGTGCGAGCAATACGACCTCGAAGGCTTCGAACTGGACTTCATGCGCCACAACCGGTTTTTCGACGAGACGAAAACTCCTCTGGCCGAACGTCGGCGGATCATCACCGCATTCGTGG
>CAYMGG010000077.1:0-17222 GCA_964389915.1 uncultured Planctomycetaceae bacterium | reverse complement strand
ACGACATGACGGTCTACGAGTACCTGGAGTACGTGGCCCAGGTGCGGGCCATCCTCGACCGCACCGCTCGAAACGGCCGGCGGCGCTGGCTCTGCGCGCGTGTCCCGGCCATGCTGCATGGTTTGGACACGATCGGCGTGCACGCCCCGGCCGTGGTCGAGGCCGGCGTGGACATGCTCAACCTCTCCTATTCCTATTTCACCCACCAGGGCGGCGATTTGGCCGAGATCCGCCGGCAGGTTCCGAATGCGTCCATCTATTGGGAGATGTGCCATTGCACGGAGGTGCAGAACCTGCCGTCGAAGATCGGCTACGACTGCTTCTTCTTCCGCCGCACCACCCCGCGCCAGTACTGGACCACGGCCAACCTGATGTACGCCCAGGGGGCCGACGGGATGAGCACCTTCAATTTCCAATACTACCGCGAGCACGGCACCGGCCCGCGCGGCCCGTTCCATGAGCCCCCCTTCGAGATGAACCGGCAACTGGCCGACCGCGACTGGCTTGCCCGGCAGCCGCAGCAATATTTCATCACCTCGACCTGGATGAACTGGGACCGGCCCGAACGGATGATCGAAAGTCCGGGTAAGCGCCACCGCGAGGTGACGCTAAACCAGCCGACCAAGTTTGAATTCCAGTTGGTCCCGCCGACCGGTGGCTGGCGGAAAGGCGGACGGTTGCGGATGCAATCGCCGGTCTCGTTGGGGGTGAGCGGCTGGGCCGCCAAGTTGAACGGCCGCGAACTGACGGAGACCTATGACCGCTCCGAGCCGGACGAAGCGCCCTATCCCAATCTGCTGGGGGGCAATGAAGATTGGCGGGCCTGGTTGGTCCCGGCCGAACTGCTCCAGGCCGGCGTCAATCAAGTCGAGCTGATTTGGAAAGAAGGCGACTCGTCCACCGGGCGACAGGAGATCTGCTGGGTCGACTTGGTCGTCAGCTGAATCAATAAAAAGCGGGGCGACGTGAATGTCGCCCCGCTTGAGTTTGGCTCGGATTCTAGCGTTCGGCCGCTATTCGCTGTCCGTGTCGGTGCCGGTTTCGGCTGTCTCCGTAGTCTCGGCGGCATCGGCCGTGTCGGTTGTATTCGTGGCGTCGGTCGCCTCGGTGCCATTGAAGAGGGCTTTAAACCCCTCGGGGTCGCTCTGGGCCATGATCTTGGCCTTGTTGAGGTAAAGCAGGATCGAGGTCGAGTTGGTTCCCTTGGACTGCAATTCCTTGACGAATTCCTGCACGCCGGACATGGCCTCGGAGCAGCCGTTCTGGTTGGCGATCTTCGCCACCTCCTGGACCGATTTGGCTACGGAGGAGAGTTCGGCCACATCCTGCATGCTGCCCTGGATGGTGCTGATCAGACTGCTGGAATCACTGCCCCCATTCAAACAAGAGAGCAGGCTGGCAGTGGTATTCTGCCGGTTCTGGGCCAATTGGAGCTTGAGCGAGTCTTTGGCCGAATAAGTACTAGTCAAATTTGAACTTATGCTATCCGCACTACTCATCGAAATACCTCCTCAACCGCACTCGAGGCGGGCAATTCAATAGCTAGAGCGCCAATTTCCGCCGCCCATTACTGAAATTATCGGACTTTTACCGTCCGGCTTGAGGATTTTTCGGGGAAAACTTTGCCCGTTGCCGGGAAATTACTTAACTCACCCCGACAAGCGCGGCATATGTCCGGCCGGTTCCGATGGACATGTCGAACGCATCGGACTATAGAGAACAATCCCGCCCTACACCGCTGGCCGCGCGCAAACGGTCCGCGTCGAGTTTGTCCCTCTGAACGCCCGAAACGGCAAAGCTGGATGAGAGTTTTTTGAAGGGGACCGGGGGAACTTTTTTGCAAAAAAGTTCCCCCGGAGCGGTCAGGCCTTAAAGCTGCATCCCACCGGCCACGGGGATGTCCGCGCCCGTGATGTAAGCGCCGGCTTCGGAGCAGATGAGCAGCGCCAGCCCCGCGCAGTCCTCGGCCGTGCCGAACCGGCCGGCCGGGATCATGCCCAGCACTTTCTCGCGGAAGGCGTCGTCGGCCAGGGCTTCGCGGTTGCGGTCGGTGACGATCACGCCCGGAGCCAGATTGTTGGCCGTCACCCCATCGGCGGCGTATTGGCGAGCGCAACCGAGCATGATATTGACCAGGGCGGCCTTGGTCGAAGCATAGATGGCCAGACGCGGCGAGGGCCGCCACTGATTGACGCTGCCGATGGCGAGCAGCCGCCCCCAACGCTTGCGCCGCATCTCGGGCAGCACCTCCTGAATCAGCTCAAAAGAAGAACGCAGATTGACCGCGCCCTGCCGCTCCCACTCTGCGGCGGTGAAATCCTCAATCGTCTGATAGCTCTGGATCGAGGCGTTGAGGATCAGGATGTCCGGCGCGCCCAGCTTAGTCCGGCACTCGGCCACCAAGCCGCGGGTGGCCGCCGAGTCGGAGAGGTCGGCCGCCAGCCCTTCGGCCGTGCCGCCCGCCTGCCGGATCTCGGCCACGGTCTGGTCCAGCGGCCCCTCGCGATGACTCCCGTGCACCGCCACCTTGGCGCCGGCCGCGGCCAGGGCCAGAGCGAGAGCCCGGCCGATGCCCCGGCTGGAACCAGTGACCAGAGCCACCCGGCCAGTCAGGCCGAACATTGCGTTCAGATCCATGAGTCGATCTCCATCCACAGGCCAGGGGAACCCCTTCGGGGGAGAACTTTTTTTGAAAAAAAAGTTCTCCCCGAGCCCCCGTTCAAAAAAACTTTAGCCGCCGCGCGGGCGGACGGGGCGAATTCAACCGCCCGCTCCTAGCCAACTTTATGCTCACCCCTTAAGCACCCGAAAAGGCGAAGCCGGTTGAGAGTTTTTTGGCGGGGCCTGGGGTACCTTTTTTGCAAAAAAGGTACCCCAGAATCGGTCGCTATTTGACAAAACCAACCTTTGCCTACGCCAAAGCAATTGCCTGGCCGATCTCGGGGGTCGCCGCCGGGCACTGGCGCGCAGCGAACTCTTCCAGGGTCGGGCGGATCGGCGCGTCGTTCAGGGCGAACATATTGAAATGGCAAGGCACCACTCGGTCGGCCAGGCATTCGCGCCGGAGGGCGGCGGCCTCGTCCAGATTCAGGTTGCCCTTGAAGCCCAGCTTGGCCCGGGGCGCATCGCGGCCGTTGACCGGCAGCACCAGGGTCAGACCGTAGCCGGCCGGTCTATACTTCCGGATCAACTCGCCCTGGCCGGCATAGGGAATAGTATCGCCGGCGAAGAAGACCGCTTGGCGGAAGATATCAGACAACAGCAGATAGCTGAAGGCCAGATACTCGCCGCCCGCGTCGCGTTCGAGTCCTTCGTGCGCGGCCGGCAGGGGGATCAGCCGCCAGCCGGGCGCGGCCGGATATTCGGTTTCGCTGGCCAGGACCGTGAACCGCGCCTCGGCCTCGGGAAAGTGCTCGGTCCAGACCGCCCGCCCGGCCGGCGGACAGTAGAACCGCGTGGCCGAATCCTTGCGCAGGATCGGCCCGACCGTCTCGGGATCGAAGTGGTCGATGTGCGCGTGGGTGATAAGATAATGATCGACCCGCTCCAAGGCCTCCGGCGTCACGGGAATCGGGGTCAGCCGCGTGTGGTCCAGCCGGCTGCGCCGCCGGCAATAGTCGGACAGGTACAGGTCGCACGCCCAGGTCAGGTCCGGCGCGCGGAGCAGAAACCCGCTCTGCCCCAGCCAGACTAGCGATAAATTGGCCATGTTCAGCTCAGCTCCAGTTTGAACCGATTGATCGAACCGCGCGAGAGTTTCAGCATTTTACTGAACTTGCCGGCCGAAGTCTCCACCGTGACCTCGTAATCGCCGTAGAAGCCGCCGAACCGGTTGGCCGCGCCGGCGGCGTAATCGACCGCAACCCGGGTGGTCCACTCCTCCTTGATCATTCGCCGAACGGCTGCATAGGCCGGCTTGGGCGTGAGATCGAAATTGAGCAAGCCCCCCTTATAAATGTTTTCGTTCCAGTCGCGGTCCGGCGGAGCGTAGGCCGTATCGTCCACCAGATTCCAGTAGATGATGCCGTTCAGCGCCGGGTGGCTGAACCAGAGGCGGTAGAGGCGCTCGGTGACCTCCTTCTGGAACCCCGGCCCGTCGCCCAGTTCGGCGCGGCCGGTGATGGTGATTTCGGAGACATTGACCGGCACGCCCAGCTTGCCGTACTGGTCGAGGAGGGCCAGCAGGTAGCGGGGATTGAGCCGTCCGTGGGCCTCGCCGCGCATCTGTTCGGGGTCGCGGGTGAACTGGTGGTATTGCAGGCCGATGCCGCCGAAGTTGATCTGCGGCTGGGATTGCAGATGGCGGCAGAGCATGTACATCGCGGTATAGTCGCCGTGGTTCTCCCAGCAGGCGTAGTCGTTGTAGGTCAGAACCGCGCCGCGAGGCAGGCAGCGGCTGGCCACTTCGAAGGCGAACTCGACATGCCGGGCCGGCATGCGGGAACCGATGTCGGCGGGGTTCCAGAGCACAGCCTCGTTGCACACGTCCCAGATATTGATCCGGCGGCCGTAATGCTGGGCAATCTCCTCGATTCGCCGCTCGATCTCCCGGGCCAGACCGGCCTGATCCAGCGGCGCCCACTCGGGCAGGAAGAGATGCCAACAGAGCGGGTGCCCCTTGGGCGTGATCCCGTGCTTGGCGCAAAATTCCAAAACCAGATCGGTCGGCGGCCGGCGGTAAATGTAGGGACTGTTCTTGGCGAAGCGCGGCTGGCCCCGCACCGGCTCGGTGTCGGACCAGTAGAAGGGCACGACCGCCAGGTTGAACACGTCGGCAAAAGCCGCCTCGTAACCGGCGTTCTTGTCCTTCTCTTTGAATTGCTCCAGCATGAAGGAATTGCAGCCGAAGTGGAACTCGTGCCGGACGTGCTTGAGCGACACCTTCGCCCGCTCGACCGGTTTGCCCTGGGCGTCGACCAGTTCCAACGCGCCCTCGCCCTGTCGGTGTTGCGCGATGCCGCGCTCGATTCGCGCTTCGATCTCCGGATCGTCGGCCAACAGATTTTTTGCTATCGCCCGCGCCAACTCGTTCACGGTTCTCTCCTGAGTTCAGCTGTAAGAAGGTGTTTCAAAAGCCCGGATCGGCGTTTCAGCCCAGAAGCGAAGCGCCAGGCAGCTTTAAAAACCTCGGCGATTATGAGGTTTTTAAAGCGTTGGCGCGACCGCGCCGCCGGATCAAACGCCGAGGCGGGCTTTTGAAACACCTGCTAAAGGTCATTTCAACTGGAAGTCAAAGTGATTGATCGCGTCCTTGCCGAGTTTGAGCCGGCGGGTGAACTCACCGACGTCAGTCTCGATCGTAACATCGTACTCGCCGTAAAAACCCTTGAACTGATTGGCCGCGCCGGCGGCATATTCAAACGCGGTCGAAGTGCGCCACTCCTTTTGGATCAAATTTTGCAGCGCCTGATAGGCCGGCTTGGGCGTGAAGTCGAAGTTCACCAGCCCGGCCCGGAGGCTGTTCTCGCCCGTCTCGCTGCCCAGCGGCGCATAGGCCGCGGTGCCGTCGACCAGATTCCACCAGATGATGCCGTTGACCGCCGGATGGCTGAACCAGAGACGATAGAGCTTCTCCGTGGCCAGACGCTGGAACTCGTCGCCGTCGCCCAGGTCGCGGCGGGCGATGATGCTCACCTCGGAGAAGTTGATCGGCAGGTTGAGCCGGGCGTAGAGGTCCAGGCAATGAAACAGGATGCGCGGATTCAGGAACTTGTCCGCGAACTGCAACAGCCAGGCGAAGAGGTGGAATTGCAGGCCCAGCGCTTCGACCTTGTACCCCCGCGCGAGCAGGGAACGCACCAGCAGATAGACCGGAGTATAGCTCTTGCTGTAGCGGAACCACATGTTGTCATCGTTGTACGTCTTGACGCCATCGGGGAAGTACCGTGCCGCCAGGTCGAAGGCCAGTTCGACGTGCTCGTCGGGCAGATCGTGATTGGCCGAGTCGATGCCCATGGTCTGGGCTTCGTTGCAGACGTCCCAGATCTTGATATGTTCGGCATAACGCTCGGCGATCTCTCGAAAGCGGCGATGGATGCGCTCGCGCATTTCCCGAGGATCGTGCGACAGCCAGCCCGGCCGGAAACAGTGCCAGAGCAGCGGGTGCCCCTTGGGGGTGATGCCGTTCTGCGCGCAGAACTCCAGCACCAGATCGGGCGGCGGCCGGCGGTAGACGAAGGGCGAGTTCTTGGCAAAGCGCGGCCGGCCGTCCTCCGGCTCCAGATCGGACCAGTAAAACGGCACGACCGCCAGGTTGAATAGTTGTTTAAAGCTCTCGGCATAGGCCGCGTTCTGCTCGGCCGCGGGAAACTGTTCGAGCATGAAGGCGTTGCAGCCGAAATGGAACTCATGCCCCAGCTGGCGCAGCTTGACCCGCGCCCGCCCGATCGGCTCGCCGGCCGCATCGGTCAGCCGCAGCCGGCCATAGCCCTGGCGATGGTTCTCGATCCCGGCGGCGATCCGGGCCTCCACCTCGGGGTCGTCGCGCACCAGATGCTTGAGCAGATTCTGCGCCGATTCGGTCATCGCGGCCATATGCGGTTCACCTTTCGCCAATCAATTACGTCCCAAATTTTTGCTGCTCGCATCCGCAAGGCGAAGCCGGATGAAAATTCTTTGAAAGAGTCTGAGAAAACTTTCTTATAAGAAAGTTTTCTCAGGGTTGCGGTTAGAAGTACCCGCCCTTTTCGGTTATCTGCTGGATCGACTCACCCGAGCGGACCCACTTGAAGATTTCGTTCTCGTTGCTCTCGATCTCTTCGGCGCGCACCAGCACCTCGTAGGCGATCTCGCGCGGCACGCAGAGCACGCCGTCGATGTCGCCGAAGATGATGTCGCCGGGGCGGACGGTGACCTTGCCGATCTTCACCGGCACCTGGTAGTGGGTGATCAGGCACCGGCCCAACGAGCCGTTGCTGGTGCGGTACTTGTAGAAGACCGGGAAATTCTGCTCCAGGATCTGCTTGGTGTCGCGGATGCCGCCGGCGATGACCGCGCCGCGCAGGCCCTTGGCCAGGGCCGTGGCCGTCATCACCCCGCCCCAGAGCGAGGCTTCGGTGTCGCCGCTGGTGTCCCAGACCACCACCCCTTCGGGCTTCATCTGGTCGAGCATCTGGGCGCGGAAGGTCATCTCGCCCTCGATCATGACGTTGGGGGCGCTCTTCACGGTGAAGGAGACGACGCAGACGGTCATCTCGTCGCGCAGGGGCATGATCTCGGAGGGCAGATTCTGCTCCAGCAGGCAGCGTTCGCGCATGACGTCGTTGATCGCGCCGGTATAGAGCCGCTCGTAGCGCGCGCAGAGTTCCTTGACCGGAATGGGGAACTCGTTGGTCGGCACGTATTGACGGGTGGCGATCAGCTTCTTCAGATCCATCAGCCCCGCTTCCTTCTGAAACTTCTTGCCGCTCATCTTCGCTCTCCTCGAAAAAAGCCCGCCGGGTCAGTAAGCGATGCCCTGGGCGTCCATCAATCCCTTCAGGTAACCGACGGCGAACAGCCGTCCCAAGATCCCGTAGCCGGGATTCGAATTGTCCTCGCCGGCCAGGGTCGGCGCGTGGTCCGGCCGCAGCAGGCAGTCCACGCCCGCGTCGCGATAGGCGGCCAGAGCCCGGGCCAGGTCGGTCGGCCCGTTGTCGTGGAAGGTCTCGCAAAAATCCTCGGCCGTGCCCGTGACGTCGCGCAGGTGCAGGAAGAAGATCTTGGGGCCGAATTCCGGGATCAGCTTCCAGATATCCTCGCCCATGGCCAGATAAGTGGCCTGGCAGAAGGTCAGGCCGTGGTTGGCGCTGGGGCGCAGGGCCAGCGCCCGCCGGGCGGCGGCGGCGCAGGTGAAGATCCGCGCGTAGCCCTGGAGCGGCGAGACCGGCGGATCGTCGGGGTGCAGGGCCATTCGCACCCCGGCCGCCTCGGCCGCCGGCAGCACGGCGTTTATAAAGTAGGCGTAGTTCTCCCACAGCTGCGCTTCAGTGATGATCGGCTCGGCCGGTTCCGGCGGCAGGTCGGCCCGGCGGAAACCCGAGGTGAGCGCCCCGCCCCGTTCGGGCAGATCCACCCGGCTGCGGTACCAGCCGATCCCGGCCATGAAATTGTAGCAGAGCAGCGGAATGCCCAACTCGCCCAGGTTCTTCAGCATCCGCCGATAACGCTCGAGGTCTTCGTCGCGGCCGGGCCGGCCCAGCTTGATGCGTGACATGTCGAACTGGTCGCCTTCTAAACCGGCCAGTTCGAAACCGGACGCGGCGAACTCCTGCTGGGCGGCGCGCAGAGCGTCGAGATCCCAAGGGGCGGGTCGACCGGTCAGCTCGGGCGCGGCCTTGGTCACGGCCCGGGCGACCCCGACCTGCCGCGCCAACTGCCACTTAATATCCGGCTTGGCCGGCAGCAGCATCGCCAACTTCATCGCGCGCTCCCCGCGTCCGCCGCGCACCACCGGCGCATAACTTCGGCGGCCGGTTTGCCGTGAATGGCGAAACCCGCGTCGCCGCCGGCCTGCTCGTACTGCGGCCGGCGCTGCTGCTCGTCCCACTTCCACCAGAGCAGGCCCCGCCACCAGGCGCAGGGGGAGAAGGCTTGGATCACGCCGCTCAGATAGTTGGCCTGGACCTGGCCGTCGTAGGGACCGGCGTTACGGTAATCCCAGGGCGCCACCGCCCCGCCCTGCACCGACCGCGCCCCGCACTCGGCGAAAAAGAGGGGCACGCCGATCTCGGCGGCCAGGCCGCTGATCCGCTCGACCGTGGGCGCAAGGTCGGCGGCGATCTGTTCGGCGGTGGGTTCGGGCCGGGGCGTGCCGGTGTAGAAGCTGATGCCCAGAAGATCGAGCTGCGAGTACCACTTGCGCACGAACGGCCGGGGCGGAATGTACTGGTCGGTGTTATAGGTGAGCAGCCCCCCGTACAGCTTGCGAATCCGCTCGATCAGGGGCGGCCAGCGGTTCTCCTGCGGCTCCACGCCCAGCATCTCGCAACCCAGACAGAACATTTCCACCTCATGATCTGCGGCCAGCCGGGCGTAATGGCTCAGGCAGTCGCCATAGTTGGCGAACCACTCGCCCCAGTAGTCGGTGACAATGCCCTGGATCTGCTGCTGATTCTCCGGGAAGGAAATCATGCCCCGCCAGCAGCTGTCGTGACATTCGATCATCGGCTTGAGCATGACCTTGACCCCGCGGGCGTGGAAGCGTTCGATGGTCGCGGCCAACTCGCAGTCCGAAGGGGTGTAACGGTAGTCGGCGAACATGCGGGTGGAACTGTAGCGTTCCTGCATGATCGTGGCGATCAGGGCCACGCAATCCACGCCCAGATCGCAGATGCGCTCCACCTCTTCCCGGCCGGCGGGACTGGCGTAGAACCCGTTCTTGGCCAAAAAACCCAGGCTGACGCCTTTGACAAACATACGCGGTCTCCTCAAGCAGGCCTACTTCAACCGGCCGATGAAATATCCGAACGCGTCCAGCTCCAGCGCCAGTTGGCCAGCCTGAGCGCCAGTCTTCACCTTCGCCCCGGCGGCGAAAAGCTCCGTCGCCCCGGCGGCTTTCACGGTCACGCCGGCCCGTACCGGTTTGCCGCTCAGATTGGCGGCCACGAGCACGGAGTCCCGCCCCTGACGACGGGCAAAAGCCAGCACCGTTCCCGGCTGATCGGTTTCCAACCAGGTCAGATCGCCCCGGCAGAGCGCCCGTTCGCCGCGCCGCAGGGCGACCAGCTCGGTGAGGAATTTTCTCCGGAAGCGCCCCTCGGGCTGCGCGCCGCGCGCCCAGTTGACCGGCAACTGGGCGTAAATGCTGTGCCGCGCGTCGTCGGCCGCCTCCTGGCCGTTATAAATGAAGGGCGTGCCGTCGAGGCCGAAGACTAGGGCCAGGGCCGCGCTCACGCCGGCCGGGCTCCACTGCTCCTCCCGCCGCTGAGTGCCGCAGTCGTTGGCCAGGTCGTGGTTGTCGATGTAACGGATGAAGCGCGAACCAGCCGGCCGCTCGGCGCGCATCCGTTCCCAGGTCTCGCGTACGGCAGAGGCCGGCTTTTTGCCGTCGTACACGTCACAGACGACCCCGGTCAAGGTGAAGCAATAGTCTATGTCGAATGCGTAGAGCTGATCCGCGGGCCGCTCGCCCTCGGCCAGCATGATGACGTCCGGCTTGAGGCGCTCCATCCGCTTGCGCCCCTCCTCCCAGAAGTCCAGCGGAACCGCGTCACTCACATCGCAGCGATAGCCGTCCACTCCGAACTCCCGTATCCAGTACTCCAGGTTCTGCCAGAGGTGCTCGCGCAGGCCGGCGGACTCGTAGTTGAGTTGCGGAAAATTCCATTGTCCGGTGACCGGCACGCCGGCGGCGTCGCGCTTCACATAGTCCGGATGCTCGGCCAAAAAGACCGCCTTCGGTCCGCAATGGAAGAAGACGATGTCCAGGATCACCTTCAACCCCAGCTCATGCGCCCGGCCCGTGAACTGCCGCAGATCCTCGTCCGTGCCGTACTCCGGATCGACCGCATAAAAATCCTTGATCCGGTACGGATTGCAGGGATTGTTGAACCCGCTGGCCACCTGCCGCTTACTCCAGAACTCCGGCCGGGGGTCGTCGTCCTGCAAACAAATCGGGCAGAGATAGACGATGTTCGCGCCCAGCGCCGCCACCTCCGGCAACTTGGCCGTGGCCGCCCGCAGCGTGCCCTCGGGCGTGAACGCCCGCAAAAACATCTGATAGAAGACCCCGTCGCTGAGCCAGTCGGCAGTCGCCCGCGCCGTTTCCTGCGCCAAATCCGCCTGCTTGCCGGACATTGCTTGTTCTCCAATCCGATTTGAGAAATCTCTGAACCAGGGGCACCTTCCGGGGGAAATTTTTTGCAAAAAAGTTCCCCCGGGCCCCCTCAAAAACTCTCATCAAGCTTCGCCGTTTTTCGAACGCTTAGAGGTATGAATTCGCCCGCTTTTTTACGGCCTTCAACGCCCCCGCCTCTCAACTCCACTGGCGGTCGTTGGCCCATTCCTTGTCCCACTGCTCCGTGGAAGCCCAAGCCTCGGGGAAATCGGGATGCAATTTGGATTGAATCAATTCTTCATTCAGCGCCTCAATGCCCAGGCCCGGCGCGTCGGGTACGTTGATGTAGCCGTCCTTGATGAGCGGCTTGGGCAGACCGACCACCAAATCCTCCCACCAGGGCACGTCGACCGAGTGGACTTCCAGGGCCTGGAAGTTGCGCGTCGCGGCCGCGACGTGGACCGCCGCCAGACAGGCCACCGGACTCTCGGCCATGTGGATGGCCATGGCCGCGCCGAAATCCTCGGCCAGATCGCCGATCTTCTTGGTCTCCATGATCCCGCCGGTGGAGAGCACGTCCGGGTGCACCACTGCCACTCCGCCCGCGGCCAGCAGGGGCCGGAAATTCTCCTTCAGGTAGATATCCTCGCCGGTGCCGATGGGCACGGTCGTGGCTTGGGCCAGGCGGACGTACTGCTCGGTCATCTGCCAGGGCAGCGGATCCTCCATCCAGGCCAGATTGAATTTTTCCAAGCGCCGGGCGAGCTTGATGCAGTCCTCCAGCGGAATGTGTCCGAGGTGGTCGATGGCCAACGGGATCTCGTAGCCCACCTCGGTCCTGACCTCGGCCAGGTAATTCTCCAGAAAGTCGAGGCCCTTTTCGGTCAGGTGGATGCCGGTGAAGGGATGGGCGGTGCTGAAGAGTTCGTAAGCCTCGCCGCGCATGGCCCGCGGATCGATCGAGCCGTGCGGCGTGCTGAACACAGTCTTCTTGTATTCCCGCATCTTTTCCAGAAAACCGGCCGGCGCGCTCAGGCAGCCGGGGTGGTCCATCAGCAGCTCGATGCCCAGATCCATCTTGAGAAAGGTGAAGCCCTGGGCCTTCCGCTCGCGTAGCGCCCGGCCCATATCCCGGCCGCCACCCTCGGAGTCGGTGTCGCAATAGATGCGGACTTGATCGCGGAACTTGCCGCCCAGGAGTTGCCAGACCGGCACCCCCCAAGCCTTGCCCGCCAAATCCCAGAGGGCCACCTCCAGACCGCTCACGCCGCCGGCCTGGCGGGAGGGGCCGCCGAACTGCTTGATCCGGCGGAAGATCTTTTCGACGTTACAGGGGTTCTCGCCCAGGATGCGGCTCTTGAGCATGGCCGCATAGGTGCGGCTGGAGGCGTCGCGCACCTCGCCGTAGCCGATCAACCCCTGATTGGTGTAAAGCTTGAGCAGGGTGCAACGCTTGGGCGCGCCGTCGATGTCGGCAAACCGCAGGTCGGTGATCTTCAGATTGGCCGGATCGCACTTCATCTTATTATTATCTCCCTGTCAGGGCGGAAGCTCGCTCCGCCGAAATCAATTTATGAATGTCGCTGAAAATTTTTGTGAGGCCCGACCTCTGCGCATTTCGCCTATTTGATCGCGGGTGAAGCCGGCTAAAGTTTTTTGAAAGAGCTTGAGAAGACTTTTTTTCAAAAAAGTTTTCTCGAAACTCAAAACTAAGTTCGCGGTTCCTTCGCGACCTTCAAAGCGCCTGCGCGATCTGCGCGGCTGCTGCCAAAAGCTGCGCGGTCAGTTCGGCCGGCGGCGAACCGGCGAACTCGCCCGGGAAGCCCAAGGCCGTCAGCGCCGCCACCACCCGCCCTTCCCCGTCGCGCACCGGACAGGACCAGGCGTCCACCTGCCAGCGGTTCTGATTGCGGCCATCGCTACCGCACCCGCCCCGCCGGCCGATTTCGGCGATCCGCTCCAGCACCAGTTGCGGCCGGGTCTTTTCCGGAATCTCCGTCTTGCAGCCCTCGGCCAGCGCCAGAATCTCGGCTTCCGGTTCCGCGCAAAGCAGCGCCGCGCCGACCGTACCCTCGATCACCGGGAACCGGGCTCCGACCTTGCCCGTCACCACCATCGGCCGGTCGGCTTCAGCCCGTAGGATGGTCAGCTGCTCGTTGCCCTGACGGACGGACAATTTGCACGAAAAACCGCTCCGCTCGGCTAAGCCCTCCAGCCAGGGCTGGACAAACTTGAACCGATTGGCCTGATCCATCAACTTCATCGCTGCGGAGAGCACGCCACCGGCCAGATCGAACCGGTTGCCCCCGACACGGTGCACCCAGTCATGCTTTTGCAGGGTCTGAATAATCCTATAGCATGTGCTGGACGCCAGTTGCAGCTTCTTGGCCAGTTCCGCCTGGGTGGCTCCAGTTTCGCTCTGCCCCAGGAATTCGACCAAGGCCAGAGTCTTTTCCACCGCCGGGATTATGTGCTCTTTGTTCATATTTGAATATCCATTTTTCATTACAGAATTTTTCTTACTCCACGCTCAGGGCCTTGTCAAGGCGCCATTTCAAAAAAAAACCTCTCCGCAGTGAGCGGAGAGGCAAATAAACCAGTCCCTGATTTTGCCCCCGGCGCGGATTACGGGAAGCGCTTCAGGGGGAACTTTTTTGCAAAAAAGTCCCCCTGGCCCCCTCAAAAAACTCTATCCAGGCTTCGCCTTTTCGGTATCGGCAGGGTTCAGGGTTTGGGTGGATAGCCAACCGTCTGAGCCAGGACGATATGCTGTTCGGGTCGCAGCCCCATAGCCTGGGCCAAAGTCGGGCGGTCGACCAGGCCCCGTACAACGGTGGATAGCTGCTCAGAAGCGCAGAAGAGATAGACGTTCTGACTGATAAAACCGGTGTCGCAAGCGGCGTAAAAATCCTGCTCGGTCGGCGGCATCTTCATCTTGCCGTAATCGGCGACATAGATCAGGTTCACCGGCGCCTCGCCCACGAATTTCTGCTTGCCAGCAGCGGCCCGCAGGTCCTGCGCCAGAATCGGCTTGAGCGAATGCGAGCGCGGCTCGAACAAGTACAGCCCCTCCTCCAGGGCCACGTAGATATCGATCTCCTGTAGATTCCGCGCCGTCGGCGCGGTCATCTTGCCGCTCTCCGGCCGGTTGACCCCGCTGGCCGCCCATAATAAGTTGGAAAGCGTCTGGGGCGAGAGCTTTTGGCCCGAAAATGCCCGGCCGGTCTGACGCAACCGCAATGCGTCCATGAGCGGCTTGCCGCCGGAGGTCTGCGGCGGAGGCAGTACCAGGGCCGGCGGCTCCTGGGCGAACGCCCCGATGCCGGTCAGCCAGAGAATCCCCAAGCCCAACCACCACCGTCGATTCAAACCTTTTCGCATGATCCTTCTCCCGCAAATAGCCAATTTTGGCCCCTCGTCGCCTATTTTCGTCCCCAAGCGGGGCGGGATTCAAGCGCTATTTTCCCTCCAGCCGTCAAGCCGCTCCGGCCGATAGACAGATTACGGGGCATTGCGTTCCTGGCCGCCCCGTTTGGGAAGGACCGCGCATGCGCGCGTTCGGCGACATCCTGATCAACGGCGGGCTGCTCGTACTGGCGCTGGTCACCCTGCTGGCGGCGGGCGATCTGGCCTTCCGACCCGAGCAAGCCCGGGTCCGGGAGGCGGCCGCGCCGCTGGCGGCCGGCTCGGCTCTGGCCGTATTGGCCCTGCAATATCTCCGTTTTCTGGGGCGGGAGCGGCGCGAGCGCGTGGCCGGGCTCGAACGCTGGCTGACCGAGAACGAGGAGAACCAGCGCCAGCACCTGGCCGCGCTCGAACAGGAACGCGCCGCCCTGCGCCAGCGGGTCGAGTCCCTCTGCGCCCACCGGGAGATCTCGCTGGCGGCCAGCAGCCACTCGGGCCTAGCCGACTTTCTCACCGATCTGGCCGGCGTGGTCCATGACCTGGCCGGCGTGCGCGACCTGACCGTCTTCCTGCTGCCCAAGCCGGGCGAACCGCTACGCCCGCGGGCCCATTACCGCCTGGGGCGGACCGCGGAGCTGCTCCTCTGGTTCGGCGAGGAGGGGGCGGCCGAACTGGCCGAGAAGATGCAGGGCGCGCGCCGCCGGGTGAGCGGCGAACGCCTGCTCGCCCAGCGCCTCTCCCTGACGCCCAAAGGGGCGCGCCTGACCGTGGGCGGCACCCTGGTCCTGGGCGGCCGGGAGATCGGCGAGGCCCGGCTGACCCTGGGGCACGTCGACCCGCAGTCGCCCCCGCCGCTGGAGAAGATTGAACGGCTGATGGAGGAGGAGCTGGCCCGGGTCGATTTCGCGGGCGTGGACGCCTCGGAACTCGATTCCGCCCGGCCGGCCCTGCGCTACGACGGCCGGGCCAAGCTGGTCGAGCAGACCCGCCCGTTGATCCACGACGGCGAGACCCTGGGCGCGGTCAAGGTCCGTTTCGCCCGCGGCGAGACGGGCGCGGGACTGGAAGATTCGGCCCTGCACGAGCGCACCCGCCTGCTGGATGACTCGGCCCAGCATATCGCCCGGGCCATCCGGGCCGAACGCCTCTACGAGCAGGCGATCAAGGACGCCCTGACCGGCCTCTTCAACAAGCGCTACATGCTCGACCAGCTGGAGAACCACCTCCGGTCGGCCCTGCGCCACGGCACGCCGCTGACCCTGATCCTGCTGGACATCGATCATTTCAAGAAGGTGAACGACACCCACGGCCACCTGACCGGCGACATCGTGCTCAAGGCGGTGGCCACCGTGCTGCGCAAAGGGGTGCGAGCCTGCGACTTCGCCTGCCGCTATGGCGGCGAGGAGATGGCCGTCATCCTGCCCGAGGGCGACCTGGCCGGCGCGGCCGGCCTGGCCGAACGCCTGCGCGCGGCCATCGAAGCCTGCCCGCACACCTCCGACAAGGGCGTGTCGATCAAGGTCACCTCCAGCCTGGGCGTGGCCCAGTTCGCCGCCGGCGTGGAGCGCGGCGAAGACCTGATCGCCCGGGCCGACGCAGCCCTCTATCACGCCAAAGAGAGCGGCCGCAATCAGGTCATGCTCTGGAACGAAAAGACCGGCAAGCCCGGCGCGCTAAGCGAGCTGCCGACCGCCCCCTCCTCCCGCCGCCGCGCCCGTCCCCTGGCGGAACGGACCGCCGGCTGATTTCGCCCGGCCGAAAAATGCAAACAAACCGGCGCTTTCTGTAATTTTTTCCACTCCCGCAGCGTATGCTAATCAGATTTGAACAAAGCTGGAACGCCATTGCGCAGAGCAGGTTAAATGCGAATTTGGTAAAGTATATGTAAGGAATATAAATATTATGTTGCAAAATTATCTCTGCTCTCTATCATCATAGAGGTCGCTCCGAAATAAGTTGAGCGATCGCGCCTGCGGGTGAAAACGAGGTACCATGAGTTATCAGATGACAGAGATTAATGGCTCGGCCGAAATTCCAGGCGGGGCTTGGCCGGCCATGCTGGCCCAATCATTCGAATCGGGCGCGCGCGCGTCCGATTGGGGAGACGAAGTAGCTTTGGGCGAACTTAGTCATACCGATCGTCTGGCCACTTTGGGGGCCTTGGCGGCGGGCGCGGTCCACGAGATCAAAGCGCCGGCCGGCTGCGTGCGCGGCAATCTGGAGATCATCCAGCTGTTGTGGAAAAAGTTCGCCCCCCTGCTGCGGCAGCAGTCGCTGGCGCGCGGCGACACCCGGCTGGAGATGGAGATCGCCGAGACCACCGGGGCGATCGACAACGCCCTGGGAGCCGTGGACCGTATCACCCGCCTGGCCTCGGGCATCGGCGATTACGCCCGCCACGACGAACCGCATAAACGTGATACGGTGGACGTCAGCGACTGCCTGCGCCAGGCGATGGAACTGGCCGCCAACCGGCTAAAATACGAAGTCAAGGTCAACCTCAACTTGCCGGCCGACCTGCCGACCATACCAGGCGACGCGCAATTGATCGTGCAGGTATTCGTCAACCTTCTGGTCAATGCCGCCGACGCCATGTTCGGCCGGCCCCAGAACCGCATCACGGTCACGGGCTGGTCGGACGAGGGCTGGCTGCAACTGGAGTTCAAGGACAACGGCCCGGGTATTCCCGAATTCTTGCGCGAGCGGATCTTCGAGCCCTTCTTCACCACCAAAACCCCCGGCCGGGGCACGGGCCTGGGCCTTTCGATCGTGCGGGCCATCCTGCGCGACCACGGGGGAGAGATCTCGTCCCTGCCCACCGCCGAAGGCGGCGCGGCCTTCCTCATCAAGCTGCCCTTGCGGCGACCGGCGACGTTCTAGCCTCGGGGTATCAATTTCCGCGCCGGCTGCACCTGGATGAACTTTAGGGTCAAAAGTTCACCCGCTCCTTTCAAAAAATCTCCCCCCGACTCGCGCCAAGTACGGCTCGTGCCAACAATGGGCAATTATATCAACTCCGGTTTTTGATGGCCGACGAACGTTCCGGACCGGGTGAGTCTGG